>NZ_JBPJSJ010000025.1:0-51909 GCF_051225675.1 Natrinema sp. CGMCC1.2065
GCCGACAGCGCCGCGAGCGCGTCGGCGTCGACGCCGTCGAACGCCGTCGGCTCCGCGCCGGTCGCGAGGACGATCCCGTCGGAGCCGACCGGCACCGCGAGGACCCGCTCGGCCCGGAGCCCGGTCCGAGCGAGGACGTCCGTGAACGCCTCACGGTCGTCAACCGTCGGCTCGCCCGCCTCGAGGATCGGCTCGAGCCGCGTCCCACGGGGGTCGATCGCCGGCGGTTCGATCGACGCGTCGTCGCTGCCAGTGTGGTCGGCCGTCACGGTGGCTGCCGGCCGAAGGTCGTCGTCGGTTCCGCGGTACCAGACGGCGACGTCGGCCCCGGTCCACTCGCCGACGGCGTCGACGACCGCACGCCGAACGGCCGAGGGGGTTTCCGCACTGGCGAGTGCAGCGGTCGTTCGACGAAGCATCGACGCCGCGCCGTCGCTGGACTCGGCCCCATCGCGCACGACACAGAGCGTTCGATCCGCCGTCGATGGGGCGCGGTCGGCGTCGAAGTCGGGAGACAACGGTGCGATGGAAACGTCGACCGGCCGCGGCGGCTCGGTCGCGAGCGTCCCCGAAACGGGGTCGAGCCACCTGACGACCGGCGAGTCGGCCCGCTCCAGCACCGCCGCCGCGAGGTCGTCGTCGAACACCGATTCGAGGTCCCGGCCGACCAGCGACGCCGCGTCGGCCAACTCCAGCAGCGCCGGGTTCGCAAGCCGGATCGTCGACCCCTCGAGGACGGCGATCCCGACGTCGACGGCGTCGACGACCGACTCGAGGAGCGCGAGCCGATCCCGATCCGTCTCCACGGCCTCGGCGGGCCGGTTCCGGACGTGGATCGTCGCGCCGTCGTCACCGGGATGAACGGCGACAGTGATCGGGTCCTCGAGCGAGGGGGCAGTCGTCTGGAACACGGTGACCGAGCCGGTCCGCTCGGCCTCCCGGACCCGTTCGGAGAGGGACCGACCGAGGGCGTCCGGAAGCCGGTCCCAGAGGACGACGCCCGGCGGGAGCGGGTCGTCGGCCACCGTCGAATCGAACCGCCGGACGAATCGGCTGGCTGCCGCGTTCGCGTACTGTACGTCGTCGTCCGAACCGAGGACGAAAAGCGGGTCCGTCAGCCGATCGAGCCCCGTTCGGACGGCGTCGGGACCGCCGGCGTCGGCGGTCGATTTCGCGTCCGTCCGCGTCACGATGACCCCCTCGAGGGCCGGATCCGCGAGCCGGTTGGTACAGGTAAGCGTCGCGACCCGCCAGGTGCCGTCGGCGTGGCCGAGTCGGACTCGGACCCGTTCGGTCGTTCCAGTCGGTCCCGCGACGGCGGTGGCAACGGCGTCGCGAACCGCCTCACGATCGTCGGGGTGGACGAGCCGCGTCAGCGCCGTTCGCTCGAGTTCGGTGGGCGTATACCCCAGCCGCGACTCGACGGCCGGCGTCGCGTACTCGACGGTCCCCTCGGCGTCGACGACCCAGACGACCGCGTCGGCTGACTCGAGAATCGCGCGGTGCCGCTGGGCGGCCGCGGACGCGGCGCGGCGATACCGCTCGCGATCGGCGGCGTTCCGAACGCGGGTCCGCAGGACGGTCGCCGACGCGTCGCTCGCGACGTCGCTGGCTCCCGCCTCGAGCGCCCGGTCGGCGTCGTCCCCGTCGGCGAGCGCGACGATCGGTACGTCGTCGGCTCGGTCCGCCAGTCGCTCGAGGAGCGAGGGCGAGTCCGAGCGCTCGTCGGGGTCGAAGGGACAGACCAGACAGTGGACCTCGCGCTCGGCCAGTCGTTCGCGGGCAGCCGCGGCCGTTCGCGCCCGTAGCAGCGACTGCTCCGCGAACGCCCCAACGAGGGCGTCCATCGCGTCGTCGGCCGAAGGGGAGTCGCCGACGATCAGCACGCACGGGGAGTCGCCGACGGCGGTCTGCGTGGCGTCGCTCACTCGGCGACCACCTCCGACGAGTACCGCCGTGACGGCGAGACACGCCCCGCTCGAGCGGTCACGATAGCGATCCCGACGGCTCCGGGCGTGTTAAGTATCGATCTCGTACCGGTGGGTAGCACCGGATTAGGTTCGGTTGTCGATGTCGGTCGGCGAGCGGGGGACACCGCGAGGGCACGGTCAGGGTTGCTCGCGGACCGTCAGCACCGGCACCGGCGCGTTCCGGACGATCTCCTCGGCGACGCTGCCCGAAATCAAGTGATCGAGCCCGGATCGACCGGCCGTCCCGACGATGACCATGTCGACCGGGTTCACCTCCGCGTAGTCGACGATCTGTTCCTGGGGAACGCCGTGGCGAACGTCCGTCGTCGCCTCGACGCCGTCGCGTTCGGCCGCCGCTCGAGCGCGTTCGGCGGCTCCTGCGGCCTCGTCTTCCGGATCGTGTCGGAGTCGGTCCTCTTTCTCCGTCGCCTGTGGGCCGTCCTCCGAGACCGAGAGGACGTGCAGCGTCGCGTCGAGTCGGTCCGCGAGTTCGATCCCGTGGTCGGTCGCCCGCTGTGCGGCGTCGCTCCCGTCGGTCGCGACCAGCAGATCCTGATACATGTCCCCCGATTCGGGTGACGGCGGGATAGGTTCCGGACCTGCCGTTGCCTGCCGAGATGGGGGCGGCTCGAGCGAGGTGCGAAAAAGCGACTCGAAACGGCCAGGTCGGAACGCGGCCGGGGCGGGGCGCCGACGGTCAGGGAACCAGCGCGGCGAGGTCGATCGCGTCGAGGACGACGATCGCGAGGTACAGCTGTCCGATCCCGGCGACGATCATGACGACGCCCGCGATCCGTTTGAGCAGCCCGGTGTAGGCCGCGAGCCGGCCCGCGCCAGCGACCAGCCCCATCCCGGTCGCGACGGTCAGCGACACCATCAACACGACGAAGCTCCCGACGTAGGTCCCCAGCAGGACCGCCGCCGAGGTCGTCTGCAGCGAGAGCGCGCGGGTGACCACGCCGAAGAACACCGGCGCGACACAGCCGGCCGCCGCTAGCGCGTAGCCGACTCCGAAGATCCCGAACCCGAGGACGCTCGAGCGCCGCTTGGGAAGCGCGATCGAGGGCGACGGGGCGCGATCGAAGACGATCAGGAGGCCGAACGCGATCAGGACGACGCCGGCGAACACCTCGAACCACGTGACGGCCGACAGCGTCGAGTAGCCGACCCAGAACGTCGCGCCGAGCAGGACGCCGAAGGTGACCAACACGCCGAGGCCGGCGATCAGCCCCCGGCTGAGTGCGCCGCCGAGCGACGCACGGTCGCCGTCGGTCTGGCTGACGTAGAAGCCGACGTAGCCGGGCAGGAGCGGATAGGAACACGGCGAGAAGAACGTCGCGATCCCCGAGGTCAGTCCGAACGCGATCGACGTCGCGAGTGTGGTATCGACCATGTTAGTTTTCGATCGCTCGTTCGATACCGTCGACGAACTCGTCGGCGGATTTCCGCCCCTTGTCCGTCCACTGAACGCGTCCGTCGGCGTCGATCGCGACGGCGTAGGGGAGCCCCTCGATAGAGTACTGGGCGCTCAGGTCCCGGATCGGGTCGATTCCGAGCGTCCAGTTGCCGTCGTGTTCTTCCCACCAGTCGACGACCTCTTCTTTCGTGACCGAGCCACCGACGTTCTCGTTCGTAACCGACATGAACAGTACGTCGTCGCCGACTCGCTCGTGGGCCTCAATGAGATCGGGCATCTGCTTGGAACAGGGCGGACACCACGTCGCGAAGAAGTCGATGAACGTCGGCTGATCGGATGCGGGCACGCGTACCTCGCCGGCCTCGCTGCCCGGCGCGGCGATCGTTTCCACCGTCTGTGGCTCGACGGGGTCGGCGTCTTCGGTATTCCCGAACGAGGGGACGCCGCCGATAGCGACCGCACTCGCGCCACCGACTATACCGAGGCTACCGATTCCGGCGAGTAGCTCGCGCCTGCGCATCTAGCCGTTCACCACCGTTTCGAAATCGTCGATGAGGCTGGATACCTCGATCGAATGGCCCTTGGGATACACACGTTCGACGATCCCCGCTTCGTTGACGAGGAAGATATAGGGGAGATGCGGGAAGGTGTACTCGACGTTTTCGTAATCGTGCTCGTAGTTCTTTTTCAGTGACTCCTCGGGGAGCCCGTAGGTCTCACTGATGATCGATTGGGCTTTCTCGTAGCGCTCGGGCCGCATGAAATGCCAGTTGTCCGCCTCGTAATCGACGCTACGTCGGTCGGCGAACGTCCGTAGTTGCTCCGCGGTATCCCGTTCGGGATCGAACGTCATCGCGAGGAACGCCGCCTCGTCCTCGTAGCCGTTTTCGACCGCAGCCTGCTGTGCGCGTTGCAGTCGTAACGTCAGTGCGGGACACATCCCGTCCGGACAGTTCGTATAAATGAACGTCATCAAGACAGTCCGGTCCCCCTCGAACTGCTCGACGGAAATCGTCTCGTCGGAAAGCGGGTCAGGCAGCGTGACCGACGGGTATTCGTCCCCGTAGCTCGGATGCGTCGCTGCGCTGAGGTCAGTTTCCGGCGGCCCGAGAACGGCATCGGGATGGCCCGCGTCCCCATTGTCGTTCTCGTTTCCCCCCAGCGCCTCACCGAGACAGCCGGCAATACTGGTAAGTCCCGTTATCCCGGCCGTACCGAGGTATGTTCGCCGGTCCATAATCGACTCGAAGGGTGGGCCGATCAAAGGTTCATTGGTTCGGTTCCCGAAGAGCGGGCGATCCTCCGTCCACGGGACACGGATCCGACCACTGACACGACCGGTGAACGAGAGTCACCCTACGACCGGTAGACGAGAGGTCTCTTCGACCCGCGAACCAACAGGCGTTTCATCACCGGTTTCCAACCGTGAGTCAATGAACCGTCGGCGTTATCTCCGCGGCGTTGCCGGGGTTGGAGCGGTCGGAGCCGCCGGCCTCGCCGGCTGTCTCGAGCGGCTGGGCTTCGAAGAGGAATCGGCGTGGGCGAACCCGCCGCTGGTCGAGGACCGCCCGGACGCCGTCTACCTGCCCGCCTCTCGGGAGGAGATGGGCATGTACGGGATGGACAGCGACGGAGATTACGCCCTCGGGCTCTCGTACACGTTTCCGCATCGATTCTGGACCGTCGAGGCGACCAGCGAGGGCAAACAGCTCGTCGAGGTCGACGCCGACGACAGCCTCCATCTCATGCTGACCGTCTGGGACCGGGAGACGGACACCGTCCTTCCGGTGGATCCAGTCATCGAGGTGCGACAGGACGGGTCGCCCGTCGACGCCGGCATCTCGTCGCCGTGGCCGATGATCTCCCAGCGGATGGGGTTTCACTACGGCGACAACATCCGCCTCCCCGGCGAAGGCGAGTACACGGCTCGAGTCCGTGCCGGGCCCGTCTCGGCCGACCGAACCGGTACGTTCGACGGTCGACTCGAGTCGGCCGCGACGCTCGAGGTCGACTTCGAGTACAGCCGCTCGTCGATCAACGATCTCTCGTTCCAGACGATCGACGAGGAGCGGCGAGGGAACCGCGGAGCGTTGCCCCTCATGTCCCACGGTGATGGCGGGGACAGCGACGGGGCCGGAGACGGAAGCGGCGGGATGCCACCGATGGGGCAAGGACCGCCGATCGACGACCTCCCCGGCGAGTCGCTGGGGACCGAACGCAGCGGCGACGCGGCGATCACCGCGATCAGGACCGACGCCGAGCGGTTCGTCGGCAGCGACGGTGGCGAATACCTGGCGGTCTGTCTCAGGACGCCGTATCACGGTATCAGCCTCCCGCTGACGTCACTATCGGCGGCCCTCGAGCGCGACGGCTCGGTCCGCCTGGAAGAGCGATTGACCGAGACGTTAGACGGCGAGTTCGGTCACCACTACGGGCTCGCGGTCGACGATCTCGCCGCCGGAGACCGAC
Organism: Natrinema sp. CGMCC1.2065; assembly: GCF_051225675.1. NCBI lineage: Archaea > Methanobacteriati > Methanobacteriota > Halobacteria > Halobacteriales > Natrialbaceae > Natrinema > Natrinema sp. CGMCC1.2065. Next base: position 5,857 of record NZ_JBPJSJ010000025.1, read on the forward strand.
TGAGAGTCACCGTCGATTCCCCGCCGCAAGTGTCCCGTCACGACGGCTACGAAACGGCGTTTTTCGAATTCGAAGACGTAACGTATACGGTCTGAGTCGGGACGGGGTTCGCGTCCGCTGAATCGACACTGCGGGTCAACCGCCGGATTCTCCGGCCGTGCTGCCGGAAACAGCTTCTTTCGGGATTCCGGCTCGAGCCGCTGCTATTTTCACGGCAAACCGACGCGGTCCACGTCCGGTCGGACGACTACCGAGTGTCGCGGGGAATCGTTTTCCAAGTAAATCCGATCGTAGCGGGCGAAATCGTTCCGAAACGAACCGCAATAGTTCGGTACGGCTCCGATAACTATCGGGGAGTATCGAATACGACCAAGGCATGTCTCTGTCAACCAATTCGGATATGGATATCGGCTGCCCGGCGTGCGACGCGACGGTCGTTGCGTCCGTGCCGCCGGGGCCGGGAATCCACGCGGAGAGCGATTCGAATCGGCTCCTGGGGAAGGAAACCCGGTGTCGGAACTGCGGTCACGAACTCGAACTCTACTACTATTGAGCGGGCCGTACGGAATCGGTCGACCGAACTGGTCGCCGTCGGATCGGAACCTGAACATCCGGGATCGTGACGACGAGCGAGAGGGCTGCAGTCGTGTGCCACTGGCCCGGACTCGAGGGGGCCGACTACTGGCTCGAGCGGACGTGTCTCACACCGGGTTTCCGGTGAAATTCGAGAGGGACGCTGGTACTGGCTCGACATGGCCATGTGGAAACACACCGAATTTCCGGTGAACAGGACCGAATTTCCGGTGAGCAGGTCCAAGTTTCCGGTGGACAGGACTGAGATGGAGGACAGAATCAGTGCAAGGGACGACTCGGTTCGGCACCGATACGGCTGCGACTCGTTCTGATTCATAGTGGAGTCGGATCGATGACAGCCGTGGGGTCGAATCAGCAGTAACCATGGGTTCGAACACCGGGTTTCCGGTGAATCAGCAGAGCGTTTCCGAATCCCCGTTCCGCGGCGGTGCTGTTCTTTTTGTACCGGTACTGTTCTGTCACCGATTCAGTGACGTGAGAACTACCGACTCGACGGATTTGGCTGGTCCCCGCTCGAGTTCGATCACCCATTGCTCGATGAGGGGCGCTCGATGAACCCGGCAGTTCGACCGGTCGCGCGGTCACACCGTGTTTCCGGTGAAACGGGGCGGCGGCCGCCGCTCGAGAGCGGAGTGGTGAGACACACCGTGTTTCCGGTGAAGCAGTCCGAGACTCATCGACTGATACCGATCCGGTGAATCCGCAAAGCCACTGTAGCCGCCATAGAGGGGTTAATCGACCGCCTCAGTGCCTAAGAGGCCGCTCTGAGTGGAGACGGAGTTAGAGATCGAGTAGAGACCGGGTAGAGACCGGAGAATATCTCGAGGGCAATTGACAGCCCTTGATATCCTTTGACTGCCCTCGTGAGTGGTGATTGGTATCCTGTCATGATTATAGCCACATATAAGTAATAGATATGAGTATAGTCCACTAAGTGAATCAGAAAGTACTCTCGAGAGAGATCGAGAACGGATCCAGTCGAATCGGTGGATCACGCCAGCGGCGTTTCCGAGGGTTAAACCGCTCGTTCCACCCGGCTCGAGCGGGTGTGTACGTCCGGAGCGACCGTATTTCGAGCCGCCCCACACCGTGTTTCCGGTGAAACGCACCCCGACTTCGACTCCACCCCAACCCCCCAGTCGCCCCGTTTCACCGGAAACACGGTGTGTGTGTGTCCGCGACCGATCACCGATCGCAACCGAGGTTCCGGTCTCGAGTCTCCGGACGAGGACGTCCCGATCTGATCGTCAGTTCGGTCCGTAACCGCCCGCTCGGTGCCGAACACGCTCCGTGCGATCGATCCCCAATCCGCCGGGGCGGAACGGAAGTGCTATTTCACCGGAAACACGGTGTCCGACTATGTCGAGTTCCGGCGACGACCTGTTCACCCGCGACGACCCGATCTTCGAGAACAAGGAGCTACTCGAGATCAACCACCTGCCCGAGGAGGGGCGGATCGTCGGCCGGGACGACGAGATCGCCGAACTCGCGAACGCGGTCAATCCGGCGATCTTCGGCCAGAGCCCGAGCAACCTCCTCATTTACGGGAAGACCGGGACGGGCAAGTCCCTCTGTGCGAAGTACATCTCCGAACGGCTCGTCCGGGTCGCCGAGGACGAGGGGATCACGTCGGCCTTCGCCTACGTCGACTGCGCCCAGGACAACACGGAGACACAGGCGGTCCAGACGATCGCCCACACGTTAAACGAGCCGGCGATCACTGATGTCAGAATCCCCGATAAGGGACTAAGTACGTCGACCTACTACAAGCGCCTCTGGACGGTGCTGGACGCCCAGTACGACGTCGCCCTGGTCATCCTCGACGAAGTGGACAAGCTCGACGACGACGACATCCTCATGCAACTCTCGCGCGCGGGCGAGGCCGGCAAGCTCGAGTCGTGCAAGATCGGGGTTATCGGGATCAGCAACAAGATCAAGTACAAAGACCGGCTCGACGAGCGGGTCAAGTCGAGCCTCTGTGAACGGGAGTTCGTCTTCCCGCCCTACGACGCGACCCAGCTCCGGGACATCATGGAGGCCCGCAGCGACGCGTTCAAGGACGGCGTCCTCGAGCCGTCGGTCATCCCGCGGGCTGCCGCACTCGCGGCCCGGGAACACGGCGACGCGCGGAAGGCGATCGACATCCTGCGCTACGCCGGGGAGATCGCCCAATCGGAGGGCCACGAGACGGTTCGCGAGGAGTACGTCGTCCAGGCCCGCGAGCGGGCCGAGACCGACCGGTTCCGGGAACTCATCCGCGGCTCGACGCCTCACTCCCGCTACGTGTTACAGGCCCTCGCGGTCCTGTCGCTCAACACGCCCGACGAGGACGGGTTCCGGACCACCCGGATCTACGACGTCTACGAGGAGATCTGCCGGCAGGAGGGCTCCGATCCACTCTCCCTGCGCCGCGTCCGCGATCTCCTGAAGGAACACGCCTTCCTCGACATCCTCGAGCAGACCCGTCGCAGCGGTGGGAGCGCGGAGGGCAGCTATACCGAGCATCAGTTGCTCGAGGACCCCGAGGTCGTCCGGACCGTCCTCGTCGAAACCGACGAGCCGTAGCCGAGCGACAGATCGGCGGGGCCGCCGTGGAACCGACCCCATACGTGGAACCGACCCCATATCGAATCGAGTTCCGTGCAACGGATCGAACCCTGGAGACCGCAGTCGGCCGACATTTCACCGGAAACCCGGTGTCCCGGCTGCAGGAGCCGATCGTCCGGCACCGAACTCTCCCGCGGCATCACTGCCCCGTCGCCCAGCCCCGCGGGGTGTCGTTCAGCCGTTCGGCTCCGTCCTCGGTCACGGCGACGAGGTCCTCGATTCGAACGCCGAACTCCCCCTCGAGGTAGATCCCCGGTTCGATGCTGAACACCATGTCAGGCTCGAGTTCGCGGTCGTTGCCCGCGGCGATGTAGGGCGGTTCGTGGACCTCGAGGCCGACGCCGTGGCCCGTCCGGTGGACGAAGGCGTCGCCGTAGCCGGCATCTTCGATAACCGACCGCGCCGCGCGGTCGACCGCCCCTGCCGTCACGCCCGGCTCGACCGCCTCGACGGCGGCGTTCTGGGCTTCTCTGACGGTCTCGTGGACGCGTTCGTACGCCGCGGGCGGCTCGTCGCCGACCACGATCGTCCGGGTTTGATCGCCCGGATACCGCCCTATAGTAGCTCCACTTCCCTCGAGGTCGGCCGCGACGAAGGCCCCGAAGTCCAGAACGACGGGGTCACCGTTCTGGATCTCCCGCGAGCCGCTGTGGTGGTGCGGTTGCGCGCCGTTCGGGCCGGCGGCGACGATGGTTTCGAACGCCGGTTCCTCCCCGCCGTCCGCCGCGAGCAAGCGATCGATCTCGGTCGCCAGTTCCGCTTCGGTGGTCCCGATCAGGTCCGTCCCCCGCTCACGGATTTCGAGCGCGACCCGATCCGCGACCGCGCCGGCTCGCCGCAGCGTCTCGAGTTCGACCGCGTCCTTCCGGATCCGGAGCGGCTCGAGGACGGTCCCCGCCAGTCCGAACGCGGCCTCGGGGAGCAACTCACGCAGGTCCTGAGTAAATGTCGCCCACATGCGGTCGTCGACGAGGACGGTCGGCGGCCCTTCGATCTCTCCCGCGAGCGAATACCCATCGATAACGGCCTCGATGGCTTCGAGCGGGTCGTCCGCATCGGTCCAGAACCGCCGCTCGAGGTCCGGAATCGGAAGCTCGGACAGTTGCGCCTCGTACATCGCCGGCGCGACGATCGCGGGGTCGCCGTCTCGAGGGACGAACAGCAGCAGGTGTCGCTCCGAGGGCGACTCCTCGAAGCCGGTCAGATAGGTCAGGTTCGGACTCGGGAAACAGACGACGAGGTCGGCCCCTTCCGCCGTGAGCCGGCGCTTGCAGGCTTCGATGCGGCGCTCGAACGGTGGTTCCATGAACGGGTGTTCGCTCGAGCGGTGAATCAACGTTTGGTTAGTCGGGTGTGAAGGCGGCTCCGGTCGTGAATATCGACTCCTGTCGTGAACATCGACTCAACGATATCGACCGTCCTGCTATCGTGGCAACACGGAGTGGCCACGCCCTCCCCAGCCGATTCGCTCGCGCGGTGTCGTCGGCCGTCCTCGTTGGCACTCGTCCAGCCGACAGCGCACGCCACCGCCAGTCGTTTTCCGATTCCGACGACTCGTCCCATCGCCGACCGCACCAGTTTCCCGACGTGACCGTTGCCGCGGGCGGACGGTCACTCGAGGGCGAACGCCGTCGGAAACGTATTAACCCCCCAGCGACCGCAGGCCGCGAAGCAACCCGTCGGGACGCTGTGTCATTACAGCGAATGCGAGTTCCCGAGCGGTTGTCGTCGACGGCTGTACGGAATCGACAGTGCCGGGCCGACGGTCGAGGCCGAACGGACGACGAGTCCGCGACCGGCGGGCCGAGCTGTCCCGGTTCGCTGATCGTCGTCTCGAACCGGCAACCGTATCGTCACGAGTACGACGACGCGGGGCCGCCGACTGAGACTGACGGCGGTGCCCACTCGAGCGCTACTGCCCAGACCCGGTCGATCACGGTCGACGAGCCGACCGGCGGGCTGACAGCCGGGCTCGATCCAGTCGTCAAGCGGACCGACGGGACGTGGATCGCCTGGGGCGACGGCGAGGCGGACTTCGACGTGACCGACGAGCGAAACTGCGTCGCCGTCCCGCCCGGGGAGGAGGACTACACCCTCCGCCGGCTCGATCTCTCGGAGGAAGCGGTCGACTCCTACTACTACGGCTTCAGCAATCGCGTCCTCTGGCCGCTCTGTCACGGCTTTCCCGATCTGATCGAGGACCGATCGAACGACTTCGAGTGGTACCGGACGGTCAACGAGCGGTTCGCCGACGCGGTCGCCGACCACGCGACGGCCGACGCCGTGATCTGGCTGCAGGACTACCATCTCGCGCTCGCGCCGCGGATGATCCGGGAGTCCGTGCCGGCCGGCGCGACCGTCGCCCACTTCTGGCACATTCCGTGGCCGTCGCCGCCGACGTTCCGGCAGTGTCCCGCCGGTGGCCACGTCCTCGAGGGACTGCTCGGCAACGACCTGCTTGGCTTTCACGTCGAGCAGTACGCGGATCGGTTCCTCGAGTGCGTCGACCGGTTCCTGCCGACGGCGACCGTCGACCACGAGCGCCGAACGGTCCGGTACGATGGGGGGCGAACTCGCGTCGTCGCGACGCCGATGGGAGTCGACGCCGCGGCCTACGACCGGGACGCTCGGTCGGTCGACCCCGACCGCCTCGCCGACCTGCTCGAGGAGTACGACATCGCCCCCGACACGACGCTCGGGCTGGGCCTCGACCGACTCGACTACACCAAGGGGATTCCCGAACGGCTGGCGGCCATCGAGCGGTTCTTCGAGCGAAACCCCGGCTGGCGCGGCGAGTTCACCTTCCTCCAGAAGGCGACCCCCTCGCGGACCGACATCGAGACCTACCAGCGCCACGGCGACCTCGTCCGCAGCGAGGTCACGCGGATCAACCGCCGCTTCGAGACCGACGACTGGCGGCCGATCGCCTACACCGAGGACTACCTCTCGACGGACGACATCTGCACGCTCTATCGGCGCGCGGACGCCATGGTCGTCAGCCCACTGGTCGACGGGATGAATCTGGTCGCCCAGGAGTACGTCGCGGCCAGCGTCGATGGCGACGATACGCTGGTGTTGAGCGACCGGACCGGCGCGCACGAACGACTCGGCTCCCACGCGCTGACGATCGATCCGATCGACACCGACGGGTTCGCGGCCCAGCTCGAGGCGGCGCTCTCGATGCCGGCCCACGAGCGCCGGCGTCGGATGAACACGCTGCGCCAGCGCGTGTTCGCCGGCGACCTCGAGTCGTGGATGGCTACGCAGTTCGACTGGTTCCGGCGGCTCCGCGACGAGCGGGGTCGGACCGACGCGGGCTCGGACAGCGATTCCGACTCGCGGGAACCCACGCCGCCGGTCTAACGGATGACCAGCTCCGAATCCGGAACCGCCGCTGCCGAGTCGTCGCCCCGGCCGCTCGAAGACGGATTCCCGGCCGTTCGGGAGACACTCGCGGACGCTGAGCAACTGCTCGTCTGTCTCGATTTCGACGGGACGCTCGCGCCGATCGTCGACGATCCCGACGCGGCCCGACCGACCGAGGACAACCGCCACGCCGTCGCGAGGCTGGCCGCCCACCCGGACGTGACGACGGCGGTCGTCAGCGGCCGGTCGTTGCAAGACGTCCGCGGTCGCATCGACGGGCCGGCGATCTACGCCGGCAACCACGGCCTCGAACTCGAGCGGCGGGGATCGATCGCCGTCCATCCCGTCGCGCGGAAACGGGCCGCTCGGATCGACCGCCTCTGTACGGTCCTCGAGACGACGCTCGCGTCGATCCCGAACGTACGGATCGAGAACAAGCGCCTGTCCGGGACGGTTCATTTCCGGTCCGTGCCGACGGCCGCCCGGCCGGTCGCTCGCCGGCTCACGACCGCCGTCTTCGAGGCGTTCAACGATGGCGCGCTCGAACTCTCCCGCGGGAAGCGCATCCTCGAGATCGGGCCGTCGATCCCGTGGGGGAAGGGGAACGCCGTCGAGTTGATCGCGGCCGACGAACCGCGGGGGACGGCCGCCGTCTACGTCGGGGACGACGTCACCGACGAGTCGGCCTTTCGTGCCGTCGAGCCGGACGGGATCGGGGTCCGGGTCGGCGGCGACGGCCCGTCGGCTGCCTCCCGTCGGGTCGAGTCGCCGGCGGGCGTCGCGTCGTTGCTCACTCGACTCGCGGACGGCATGTCGTCCGGTCCCGAGCGGCGACCCTGAGCCGGGCCCGAATCGCCGGGGGCCGTGCGGACATCCCGTCGTCGGCAAGGGGACCGGTTTCGCCACCCGAATAGACCACTCGAACCCTCCGAAACCAACACAAATAAGAAATTTGTTGTCCGGGGCCGAAAGTATTAGTTACCACTGGAAATACAATGGGGACGAGTGTGAACGTGTGTGAAACTCCGACAGCCAACTGATTTCCTGATCCTCGAGGCGCTCGAGGACGAGGGGCGAAACGTCGCGACGAACCTCGCGGCGCATACGGGAAAGAGTCGAAAGAACATCAACACCAGACTCCCGGTTCTCGAGGACTACGGGCTGGTCCGGAAGATCGGCCCCGCGGAACGCTCGGGACTCTACGAGATCACGTCGGCGGGGAAGGCGGCACTGGTGTATCGCGATCAGTACGATGAGGTCGACGACTTCGAGGCGCTGATCGAGGGGCCGAACGCCGGCACTGATGGAGAGGGGGAGCGGGCGAGTTTCGTCCGGGGGAGCGACGACGCCGACGACGGGGAGTAACGCTCGTTCTCCGCGCACCCGCTCCGTACCGATCGGACAACCCAGGGTTCCGTAGCCTGCGGACCGGAAAGCCTGCGAACCGAGTCGTCGCCGACTCGAGCGTCGGTCAGTCGCTGGCCTGGTGACGCGTCACCGGTCGGCCCCATCTCGTCCGTCGGCGGCGAGTTCCTGCCTGGCACACGCGGAAAAGGCGAAATCGAGTCGTCGCTCGCGACCGTCCGTCGGCGGAATCGCGCCTCCACACCGCGTCGGGGAGGGATCGAACCCCGGGTCCCAGGCGTAGGAACTCAGCATCGGCGTCGTGACGATCGCATCACCCGATCGAACGGCGACGCCGTGGCGGTGGGCCAGTCCGAGCGCGTGCCCGACTTCGTGAAGCAGTACGTGCATCGTCCGCGCCGCCGTCGTGACCGGGACGATCCAGTCGTCGCCGAGCAGGTCGTCGACCGACTCGAGCCGTCCGATGTGTCGCGCGCCGCCGACCGACGCGACGTGGGGGACCCCGTAGCCGGTCGGCGCGTCCTGCATTCCGTCGTCGGTCACCAACAGGTTGACGCCCGAGACGGGGTCGATGTCACGGCGGCCGAGCCGCCCCGACGCGAGCGCCAGCGGCCATTCACCGCGACTGGTGAGGCGTGCGGCATCCTCGGTCGACACCGCGACCGTGCCCCCCACGGTCGGCTCGACGCGCCGCCGCTCGAGCGCGAGCGTCCGTGCGAGGAACGCGCGAACGCGGTCGGCTACCCCGTCGTAGCGACCAGCCCGCTCGGAGAGCCAGATCCGGACCGCGAGGGCGTCGTCGTCGGCCCGCGTCGTATACGCCAGCGTGCCGAGCGACGCCATCGAGCCGACGGCCCCCAGAAACACGCGGCGCTTCACGGCGACGACTTTCGCCGCCGCCGTTCAGATTCTGCGGGTGAACAGAGACACGCATTAGGGTCGATCAGTGACACCGCGTCCGCCCGGCGGCCGTCGGGTATCGACCACGCGGGCGCGGCGACCGGTGACTCTGATCTCGAGTCCGGCCGGCAGTGCGGTCGGCTCGACCGGACGGAGCATGAGCAAGGCGTCCTCGGCGGTTTCGACCAGCCGTCTGTCCGGCTCTCGTTGGCGCAGACAGAGCGCCCACTCGCCGGACCGGAGCCGGGTTCGGACCTGCCAGTCGGTGTAGTACCGACCGTTCGATCCCCTGAGGACGGTTTCATACGGCGACGTCACCACGGAACGCCCACCCTCACTCGGCCCGCGAGCAGCCGCCCGGAAACGGATCTCGGCATTCTCGTCCGAGCCGACCGGGGCCAGCCCCGTCGCCGCTTGGCTTCATATACGCGACTGTTAAGCGATCATGAGTGTCGTGCAAACGAGAACACGGGACACCGAGATCACGGAGTATAGTAGCGGCTCCCGATCATGTCTGTGGATACCATTATCAGGATCGAGTGACTGGGTTCGACCGGCGTCAGTCGGAGTCGCCGCGCGATTGTGACACCATTCGAAACACCACCACCACCTACCGCGTCGGGATGCGGCGTCGCGCGGTTCCGCTGGTGTCCCGGGACCGAGCGGGTCGAAGACCGGCCCGTCAGTGCCCGGCCCCGTCTCCCGACGCCGCGGTTCCGTGTTCCGCCCGAGTGAGATCCCCCACTCGAGCGGCGGCTCGACGCTCACTCGGTGCTGCTGCCGCCCTCGAAGAACTCGCTGAGGATCGATTTGAGCCCCTTTCGCAGGTGCTGGTGCATCGTCGGCGGCGAGATGTCCATCGCTTCGGCGATGTCCTCGCCAGTACTCTCCCGGGGCCAGTCGAAGAAGCCGCCGTAGTAGGCGAGTCGCAAAGTCGTGAGCTGTCGGTCCGTGAGTTCGTCGAGGATCCGATCGCGGCGCTCCGCTGCCGTCCGCACCGGTCGGTCGACCTCCCGCCTTGCGACGAGTTCGGTGTTCGCGTAGACGACGGTCAACGCGTCCGCGATCTCCCGGATGTCGGCGTCCTGTGAGACTTCGACCAGACAGCGTCCCACGCCGTTCTCGACGACGACGTCACAGATCGTCGCGCCGTGGTTCACGAGCGTCCGAACACCCGATTTCGCGAGTCGGATCTCGACCGTACACTGGTCCTCGCCGTCGTGGATGAGTCGACACTCCTCGACCGAATCGTGGGCGTCGGCCTCGTCGCGGACCGTCTCGCCGTCGAGACCCTCGATCGTGACGTACTGGAACGTTCGCCCGCCAGCGGTCGTCCCCGCCCACTCGAGCGAACAGGTACAACCGTACTCCTCGGAGAGATCGAAGGAAAACGTGTCGCCGCCGTCGATGCGGAACTCGAGTTCGACGACGGTGTCGGCAAAGAGCAGTTGGCGGTTCTTGACGGCCATGATCGTAAAGCCGATCGTCTCGCCGAGCAGGCGGAACCCAGCCCGTTCGCGTTCGCTGAAGGCGTCGTCCCGACTGGCGAGTACCGTCAACACCCCGTAGGTCGCGTCCTCGTGGGTGATCGGGACGGCGATCGCCGACCGGACGTCGTCCTTGCGGGCCGCCTCCCGAAGCGGCTCGGGCGTCGTTTCGTCGTCGAGGATGTGGTTCGTCGTCTGAATCTCGCCCGTTCGGGCGGCTCTGGCGACCGGTCGCTCCCGACTGGTGGCGTACTCGATACCGTCGCTGACCCGATCGAGGTAGGTATCGGCCTCGCCCGTCCCCGTTCGATAGGTGAGTCGGCCCTCGCCGGTTCGTTCGGCGATCCACGAGCCACAGTACAGTTCCGAGTCGACGAGCTGTGTACAGACCTCGCGCTCGATGGCGTCGCGAGCGGGTGCCTCCACCAGCGTCTCGATCACCTGCCGAACCACCGCGTTGATCCGGTTTAACGTCTCGAGTTGGTCCTGTCGGGATCGGAGCCGCCGTTCGCGTTCGACCCGCTCGGTGATGTCCCGGGCCAACCAGACGACGGCGCGTCGCCCCCGGATCCGCTCGTCGATCGGGACGACGCGGGCTTCGAACCGTCGGCGGCCGTCGGTCGTCTCGGCGTCGTACTCGACCGACTGGACCTCGTCCGTTCGGAGGGCCCGATCGAGACAGTCCTGTAACTCCGCGGCGACCTCGTCCGGAAAGGCGTCGTCGAGTCGGCTGCCGCGCAGTTCGTCGACACTGGTCCGGTACAGTTCTGCCGACTCCGAGCGTACTTTCGCTTCCAGATAGGTCCCGTCCTCGCCGATGACGAAAGCCTCGTCGGGCAGTTCGTTCGCGAGGATACGGTGCGGCCGCTCGTCCGTCGTCACACGGTCCCGCGACCCGATCGTCGAGACGATCCGATCGATCGGGTCTTCGTCGCGCTCGCTCGGGACGTAGTCGGTCGCCCCGGCACGGAGTGCCACCGTAGCGAGTCGCTCGCTGCCGTCCTGTGGGGCGACGATCGTCGGCACGTCCGGCGTCTCGGCGTGGACCCGTTGTAACAGCGTCTGGATTTCGCCGGGACAGTCCAGTTCGAGGACCACCGCGCCCGGTGGCGATACCCCCGCTTCGTCTGCGGACGTCAGAGCCGCTTGCTCCGTCGCCGTCGACTCGTCGTCAGTCGCGGGACCCGAGTCGTTCCCCCCGTCCGTTTCGGGCTCATCGACCGACGACTCGAGGATCGACCCGATGTCGTCGGCCGTCGACACCGCTCGAACGGCGCGGTCGGTCGCCTGTTCGAGTCGGGGTCGAAGGCGACTCCGTTCGCTTCGAGCGTCGATCACGACGACGATCGGTCGTTGACAGTCTCCAGTGGCCATCCGTATCTCTCTCGTCGCGTCCGCCGACACCGCTACCGCCTCGCTCCTTTCTGTCACATCGTGACTGTGAAATAAAAGCTTGCTGGTCAGACGGGGTCGATCGGCGCGAACTCGACCGGGCGTGAATGCGCCACGTCGACGCCGGGCGACTCCCTCGAGCGGAGGCCCGCCGAGGGAGCTACGACGAAACCCAACCCCCCTATCCCGGCGTCCCGCGACCGATTAGAGTTCGCCTCGTTCCCGCAGCGCATCGATCAGATCGTCCACGAGGGGGTCGACGCCCTCGTAGGGGAAGTCACCGCCGTCGGTCTTGGTGTACAACTCCATCGCGGTCATCGAGAACTCCCCGGTCTCGAACCGCGTACTCGGGCCGTCAGGGAGCGCCGGGATCAGCGTCATGGGGTCCGAAACGGGATAGTCAGCGCCCTCGAACGCGTCGACCAGCTGTTCTCGGAGGTCTGCTTCGACTGTCATGTTAGGTCGTGATTATCCCGCGGGCGCATTAACTTCCGGGTGCGATCGCGGTCAGAGCCGGCGCATGCACTCGGAGCGGAGTCCCCGCTCGGTCGACTCGCCGGCCTGAACCGCGATCGAACCCGTCAGGGCGGTCGTTCGGTTGACGTCGGTCTCGTCGAGCGCCATCCCGAACACCAGCACCGCGAGCTGGATCAGCGGGGCCGCGAGCTACCATGGGAGGAAACTGAGGAGAACGCCGGGATTTTCGAGCTTCGATCCGCCGACAGGAACCGATCCCGTGGCTCGAGGATCGCCCTCACTTGCGACCGAAATAGTAGACCCCCAAACATATAGTCGAAACAGTGATTAATCAGCGGGGACGAGTGTTCCCCCATGGCGAAGGATACCGTCAGGTACCCCGACGACGTGGTCGAGGAAATCGACGCACTCGTCGACGACGGTATGTTCGAGAGCAAATCCGAGTTCTATCGCTTCTCCGCGGAATACGTCCTAACCCTGATCAACGACGACCACGACGTCAAGACGTTCAACTTCGACGAGATCAAGGGCGAACTCGATATCAGCGACCGCGACCACGCCGAAGCGCTCGGGGCCGACGGCGGGACCTTCTTCCTCGATGCCGTGATCAACGTCCGCAAACACGGGCTCCGGGGCAACTACGAGGCCGCGGAACGCTTCATCGACACCCACTACGACGAGACTGACCAGGAGTGTATCATCCTCGAGGAACTGCTCGGGACCTACCGCGACGAATCGGCGTAGCTGTCCGTTCGAAGCCCTTCTCCGGGTTCTCACTCACTCGAGAACGGCTCGCCGAGCGCCGCCAGATCGACGTTCTCGGCGACGAGCCGCGCCGCTCGATCGGACGGCGTCGCGCCAGTCCGTTCGGCTCCTCCCGACGGTGATCCGCCACCCACTCCGTTCGTCGGCCGGTCGACGCCGGCCGTCTCCGCGACGTACTCGAGAAAGGCCGCCCGGACCGACTCGTTGTCGAACAGGCCGTGCAGATAGGTCCCCAGCACGTGCCCACGGGCCGCGCTCGAGTCCCCGAGCGGCCGCGTCACGTCGCCGACCGCCTCCGTCCGTCCCGCGTGGATCTCGTATCCCGTCGCGGGGCCGTCCGCACCGGACAGCAGCGGCGACGCCGACCCGTCGACGGGCACCGCGGTCTGCTCGAGGCGCTTCTTACCCTCGAATCGGGTCTCGACCGGCAGCAGGCCAAGTCCCTCGACGACGTCGTCCTCGCCGGTCCCCTCGAGCGCGGCGTTGGTGATGCGCTCGCCAAGTAGCTGGTAGCCCCCACAGAGGCCGACGATCGGGCCGTCGAAGGCCGCGAGCGCGTCGGCGTAGCCGGCGGCCCGCAGTGCCAGCAGGTCGTCGACCGTGTTCTTCGTCCCCGGAAGGACGACTGCGTCGGCGTCGACGCCCGCGAGCGGATCGGTCGCGGCTGGGTCCCCGTCGCGGCCGCCCTCGTCGACCGGGAGATACACCACCGAGACGCCGGGTACCTCCGCCAGCGCCTCGAGGTCGGTCGCGTTCGAGATGCGGGGGAGCCGCGGGACGGCGATCCGGAGTCGCCGGTCGGCCGGCACGCCGTCGTCGTCCCCGACGACGCCGCGTTCCTCGCTGCCGGGGAGGCCGACGCTGTCCTCCTCGGGGAGTCCGGGGTCGTCGTACGGGAGTACGCCCAGAATCGGCACCCCGGTACGGGATTCGATCTCCTCGATGCCGGGCTCGAGCAAGGACGGGTCCCCGCGGAACTTGGTGATGACCGCGCCGACGATGCGGTCCCGGAGGTCGTCGGGGACGAGTTCGATCGTCCCGTAGAGACTGGCGAAGGCCCCGCCGCGCTCGATGTCGACCAGCAGGAGGATCTCGGCGTCGGCGAAGTCGGCCGTTTCGACGTTCGCGAGGTCCCGATCGTGGAGGTTGATCTCGCCGATGCTGCCCGCACCCTCGGCGATAATCACGTCGTTGTCGGCCGCCAATCTGCGGTACGACTCCGCGGCAGCTTCGCGCGCGCGAGTCCAGTACTCTTCGTAGTAGGTGCCGGCCGGCACGTGGTCGTGGGCCTCCCCCTGCAGGACCAGTTGGCTCTCGCCGTCGCCGCGCGGTTTGAGCAGGACCGGGTTGCAGTCGGTGGTCGGGGTAGTCCGGGCGGCTCGAGCCTGCACGAACTGGGAGACGCCGATCTCGCCCCAGCGGTCGCCGTCGGCGTTCGCGTTCGGATCACCGTCGCCGCCCGGGTCGGCGTCGGTTCCGCCCTCGCCCTCGGCGTCCGGCCGCACGACGACGCGGGCGTTGTTGCTCATGTTCTGGCCCTTGAAGGGAGCGACGTCGACCCCGCGGTCAGCGAGCAGTCGACAGAGCCCGGCCGCGACCGTCGACTTGCCGACGTGGCTCGCGGTCCCGGCAACGAGAAGCGTTCGTGTCATCCGCGTTGGCGGTAGTCGGGAAGCCGAGGGTATCGTCCTATCGGTTCGCGTTCAGCGTCCGATGCTGTCGCGACTCGCGGTCGTTTGCGGCCATTCCCGCAGGAACCGTCGTCATGGAAGCTCGGACGCACACTCGAGCAAATCGTCCTCCGTTTGCCAGGTGCGGAGTCGATCCGCGTCCGCGAGCATCTCGAAGATAGACGTCTGCATCCCGCTGTAGGGGCTTTCCGGGTCGGCTTCCGTTTCGATCTCGTCCGGTTCCAGGCCGTCGTACGTCCGCTTGAAAACGTACGTCTTTTCGAAGTACTGCTCCAGCGCAGTGAAATAGCCCTGTTCGACGAGAAACCCGCCGCTGTCGTGTTCGCACACGCCGACGATGTAATCGGCGTAGTCGGCGAGGAGACGGAACTTGAGGTAGGTATTCGTCCACTCGTTACGGATGTCGACCATCAGGAACGCGTAGCTATCCGTCCGTCGGTTGAGCCTGTCTTTGACGAGTTGCAGGCGATGGATCTCCGGCCGACCGTAGCTGCCGAGAACGAAATACGACCGCCCGATCGTGAGAAGCGGCGCCAGTTCCGTGACGCTGTGTTTGAGCGCTTCGTACTCCGCCGGCGTCAGCGACGACTCGTGGAGATACGACTCGGCCTTCGCCGCGAGGTCGTCGACCGTCACCGGCTCCTCGCTCATCGCTCGGTTTCACGCCCCTTCGAAACTTCAATTTGCCGACCGAACGAGGGACCGAGTCGTATACGACCGATTCGTATTTGAGCGAAACGCTTTTGCACGCACCGAACGAATCCATAGGTATGAGTACCCCGGACCGGCCGCCGGCGGACCTCCAGCGCGTCCGCGAGCGACTGAACGTCGTGACACAGGAGACGCGGTTCGCGCTCGTACAGGACCTCCTGGGTCATCCCGAAGGGCTACCGACGCTGAAGGAACTGGATTACGTGAACCCCAGTAAGAGTCGGACGACGATCCGACAACACCTCCAGCAGCTCATCGAGGCGGACATCGTCGAGGAGGTAACGCTCCCGAACGATCGTCGGCGGAACGATCTCCCCTACAAGTTCTACGGGATCAGCGACGAGGGGCGGGCGTTCCTCGAGGCACACGACCTCCTGCGGGCCGAAGAGACGTTACGGTCCGTCTACAATCGAGTCGAGAAGACCGACGAAATCGAGCGGTACGAAGCCGCACCACGACCGGAGCGATAGGGTCGGCGTCTCCGTAGCAGCTACTCCGTTCTGTATCTCGCGTCCCAGCGCGGTCCGGCTCGGCTCGAGAGGACGATCCCCACTGCCCCCATGACGAGCCCGCCGAGGACGAGGACCGCGGCCAGTTCCACGGACGGTGGGACGACGACGAAGCCGGCCACGAGCGTCGGCACGAGCGCGACGGCGACGCCGATCGTGAACGTCGCGAAGCGGACGGCGTCGAAGAGGAACTCGTTGGGATCGAAGCCGGCGATGAAGACGGTGAGTCCGTAGTAGTACAGCGCATAGCCGGCCAGCAGCACGGCCCCGACGACGGCGTCGAGTGGCGTCGCGTCGAACCAGACGACGGCGGCGAGATACGGGATCACGGCCGTCGGCGCGCCGACCAGGAGAAAGGCCGTTCGCTTGGCCCGGAAGACATCCGCGATCGAGACGGGGTAAGTGAGGTAGGCCTCGAGCGAGTCGAACTGGGTGAGCCAGTTGTAGGTGGTAAACGCCGAGAGCCCGAGGACGCCGCCGAAGAAGATCCCCGGCGCGGGCGCGACCCCGGTGATCGAGTCGACGACGCCGACCAGAGCGGCCACGAGCGCCAGCAGGATCGTCGACGAGACGAACGGCTTCCAGACCCCGCCCGAGGAGCGGGCGAGATCGAGCAGCGATTTCGTCACGAGGGGTGAATCGGCGACCGGTAGGGCCGCACTGAGCCGGGCGAACCGGTCGGTCGCGGTCCGCGAGGGCCGGCCGTAGGTCGGGTCGTACAGCAGGAGCGAGCCAGCCGCGACGACGAGGGTCGCGGCGGCCAGTCCGCCCGCGGCCGGGACGGTGCCCTCGATCGGGACGAGGAGGCGGCGAAGGACCCCGCCCGAGCCGAGCGCCCAGCCGCCGACGGCGGCGAGCCCGATTCCCAGCCCGATGGTCCACGGCGGCACGCCCCGCGTCCGAACCGCGATCAACGCGACGGTCGTCGCCATGCCGACGGTAAAGACCAGAAACAGCGACGCCCAGAACGCGACGAGCGAGAGCGGCGTCGTCGCGGAGAGCCCCTCGGCGACCGCGCCGCCGAGCGCCATCGGCAACACGAACGCGACCCCGTAAAACAGCGCGTCCTTCAGGAGGAAGACGCCGAGCAGCCGCCGGCGCGAGAGCGGCAACGTCGTCGACGAGGACAGCAACAGCGAGAGTCGGCCGAAGACGTTCTCGAGCATGTCCGAGCCGGCGAATCCGGCGGTGCCGCTGTAGAGTCCGAAACCGGCCGCGAGGACGTGGAGACCGACGACGACCGTCCCGGACGCGGTGCCGGTCTCGACGAGCGCGACCGAGCCGCCGACCGCGAGAGCGGCGATCACGAGCGGGAAGAGGGCGAACCGCCAGCCGCCGAACAGCTCGGTGTGCATGCGCCACTCCTCGCGAAAGAGGATCGCGAGCAGTCGACGCGTCGACAGGCCCGAACCGGAACGGCCCGTCCCCGTCGGGCCGGCCGGGTCCGTCGTCTCGCCAGTCATACGTCCAATTGCTCGAGCGTCGGCGTGTCTCGCGCGTCCTCGCCCTCGACGCGGTCCAGGAAGACCTCGAGCAGCGACTCGTCGGCCCCGTCGTCGGCGACGGACCGCTCCGTGACGAGTTGACCGTCGGCCACGATGCCGACGCGGGTACAGATCTCCTCGGCGACGTCGATGTTGTGCGTCGAGACGAAGACCGCGTTGTCGCCGGCCGCGTAGGAGACGAGGAACTGCTTGACCTGTTCCTGGACGAGCGGGTCGAGGTTCGCCAGCGGCTCGTCGATGAAGACAACGTCGGGCTCGTGGAGGAACGCCTGCGCGATCATCACCTTCTGTTGTTGGCCCCGGGAGAGATCGGTGTGTAGGGTATCGAGTTTGCTCTCGAAGCCGAGCCGCTCGGCCCAGCGGTCGGTCCGCTCGGCGACCCGCTCCGCCTCGAGGTTTCGCACCTCACCGACGAACTCGAGGTACTCGCGCGGCGTGAGAAAGCTCGGCGGCGACTCCTGTTCCGGGAGGATACCGACCCGCCGGCGCGTCTCGATCGGGTCCGTCGTCGGATCGGTCTCGAGAACGCTGACCTCGCCCGAATCGGGCTCGATCTGGCCGGTCAACACCCGGATCGTCGTAGTCTTGCCCGCCCCGTTCGGTCCGAGAAACCCGTACAGCTCCCCTCGCTCGACGGTGAACTCCATGCCGTCCACGGCGTCGACGGCGCCGTAGGACTTCTCGAGTCCGGCTACGTGAATCGCACCCATTGAACGCGAAACCGTTTGGAGGATTTGATAATAACTGTGTTGGTAGGGGAATAGTGACAGTGGTAGGGGGCAGAGACTCTTTATTCGGGATTGCGTCTGAAACTGAACGAGCCCCGCGGTAACTACGCGTGCATATGTATCAGCGTATGGTTTTTTACACGCTCTTGTTCAAGCAACATCATAGCGATGGTGTTGGACTCATACTATCGTTTGGAGGCGTGGGCCGAAGACCTCCCCCGACTGAAATTTGCCATCGCCGTTGGTATTGCGAGCTTCTTCGGGGTGTTCGTTGGGAGTCTGTTATTGCAGGGACTGACAACTGTCCACGCAGTGATGATGGGAGTTACGGTGGTAATCGTCTACTATGCGTTTGACCCACGATAGACTCACCCTCTGTACTGAACGCGGGTTTCAGGAACGCAGTTAAATACGGAAATCACAGTACAATTACGGGTACCGAAGATACAGTATCAGAACTCGGTGCCCTGTCGCGCTCGCTGGCCGTCGTCGATCGGGTGTTTCTCCTTGCGGACGTTCGTGATCAGGTCCACGCTGTCGGCGAGATACGCGGGCTCGGTGTGGCTCCCCGAGAGGACGAGTTCGAGATCGTCGGGCTTGGCTTCGACCAACCCCAGCACGTCGTCCTCGGACAGCAACTCCCGGTCGGCGGCGTAGAGGACTTCGTCGAGGATGAGCATGTGCATCCCGGCCTCCGGCTCCGCCTCGAGATCGATCGGTGCGCCGAGGTCGGCCTCGCTGGCCGCCTCGAGCAGTTCGTGGGCGCGCTCGAGTCCGGCCTGCGCTTCGGCCTCGTGGTCGGCCTCGTCGCTGCCGTCGGCCATCCCGTGCCAGCCGTAGTGGCCGAGGTTCTCGTAGCTGATCCCCGGCAGGGCGGCGATGGCGTTGTACTCGCCCCGGACCGCGTCGACGCTCGAGGCCCCGCCTTTCATGAACTGGAGCATGTGGACGCGGTAGCCGTGGCCCGCGGCGCGCATCCCCATCCCCAGCGTCGCGGTCGTCTTCCCTTTCCCGTCGCCCCACCAGACCTGCACGCGGCCGAACTCCTCGGGCGCGGCGGGTTCGATCCGCTCGGCTTCGGGCGTTCGACCCTTCCCGGGCGTGTTCTCGATCGCGGACTCGACTGGCTCCTCGTCGCTCATACGCGGGCGGTCGGGCCGCGCCCACATGTACGTTGCTCCATCGCAGGCGGCATTCTGTGACATACGTAACCAAACGTGTCTTCCGTGTTCGCTCCTAACTCGCGGTCACCGATGTCCCTCGAGTTCTCCTCATCCGACGAGACGCCCGGCTTCGAGTGCGTGATCGCCGCGCTCGACGACTGTGCCTGTCGGGAAATCATCGCGATTCTCGAGGAGCCGATGACCGTCGAGGCGATCGCCGAGGCGACGGAGCGCCCGCTCTCGACGACCTACCGGAAACTCGATTGCCTGACCGAGGCCGGTCTCGCCGAGGAGGCCGTCGGCGTCCGGGAGGGCCGCCACCGGAAAGCCCGGTACGTGGCCAACCTCGAGCGGATCTCGATCGGGCTCGACGAGGACAACGAGTTGCGCGTCGACGTCGATTACGCTTCGGGGGCCAGCATCTGGTCCGAACTGCAGGGCGGCCACTGACCGATGGTTCTCACCTCGCGTTAGCTCCCGACGAGATCCGTGTCCGTCGGTCCCTGTCCGTCGAACTCCCGGACGAACTCGTCGAGCCGGTCGGGATCGGACGCCGCCGGCAGCCGCTCGTCCGCGGTGGAACAGTCCGCGTCGACCTCGAGTCGCTCGCAGACGAGGTCCGCGGTCGCCTCGGCCATCCGCCGATAGGTCGTCAGCTTCCCACTGACGATGCTACAGCAGTTCTCGACGCCCGCCTCGGCGTGATCGAGCAGGTGGAATCCACGCGAGATGCCGCGCCCACCCCGCGTGGCTTCGTCGGGTTCGTACAGCGGGCGGACCCCCCACCACGTCCGGACGTGGTCGGCATCGGCCACCGGCGGGAGCATCGCCGCACACTCCCGGACCGTCTCGGCGATCTCCCAGTCGGCCCGCTCGTAGTCGTCGGGATCGTCGACCGCCACGCTCGTCGTCCCGAGGACGACCTCGCCGTCGTGGGGGACGACGATATCCCCGTCGGCCGGCTCGCGACACCGGTTGAGAACCGGCTCGAGGCCCGGGTATTCGACCGAGACCATGACGCCGCGAGTCGGTCGCATCTCGACGGCAGCGCCGGCCATCGCCGCGACCCGACCGGCGTGGGGCCCGGTCGCGTTCACGACGTACTCCGGACTGAGCGTCGCCTCGGCGTCGCCGCCGAGCGTGACGGACCTGATTCGGCCGTCCTCGGTCGTCATCGACGTGACCGGTGTGTGCGGACGGATTCGCGCGCCGTGGTCGCGGGCGTCGGCCGCGTTCGCCGCGACCAGTCTGGACGGGACGACGACCCCGTCCGGGACTTCCATTGCGCGTTCGACGTCGGTCGCCAGCTCCGGGACCGCTTCGCGGGCGGCCGCGCCGTCGACGACGTCGGTCGGGATACCGACGTTCTCACAGGCCGCTCGCTTCGCCTCGAAGTACGCCGGATCGTCGGCTGCGAGTTCCACGAAGAGTCCGCCGGTGTCCCGAACGCACTCGCCCGCGATCCGGCGGACGATCCGGTTCTCCTCGAGACACGCCCGGGCCTCCGGCCCGTCGGCCTCGGCGTAGCGTGCGCCGCTGTGCAACAGGCCGTGCGACCGGCCCGAGGTACCCGACGCGAGCCCGTCGCGCTCGACGAGCGTGACGTCGACGCCCCTGCGTGCGAGGTCTCTTGCGATTCCCGCCCCGGTCGCGCCGCCGCCGATTACGAGGACTGTGGGTCGCTCCATACCCGATCGAGGGCGTCCACACTGACGTAGCTTTCACCGATCGAGCGAGACGAAGAGCGAACGGGTCGTGATCCGCTGTAGTCTCTCGACTCGAGGACACCCTACACCCGGTCCTCGAGGATCGACGCCAGTTCTTCGACCCACTCGCGCGTGGGCTCGTTGACCGGAGCGCGGTCCCGTCGTCGCTGACAGAGCGTCTCGGCGTAGGCCTCGAGCCAATCCGTCGCGGCGACGCCGCGGTCGTCCAGCGCCGACCACCAGCGCCGCCAGAACTCGTCGAAGGTCGTCACGCTCACGGTCACGCCGAACTCCGCCTCGAGGGCCGCGAGCCGGTCCTCGATGGCGTCGTCCCGGACCGGCTCCGAACTGGTCACGAACGCGACCGACTCGGTTTCCGGGTGGGCCTCGAGCTTCCCCCGGATCTCCTGGAGTTCGTTCAGCAGGTACGCCTTGCCGTACTTCGCGTCGTAGGCCTCCCGAACCCTGAACTCGTCGTCGGGGTCGACGACCTCGATGTCCGCGATGTTACCGTGTTTCTTGTCGGCCGAGCGCATCTGCGTGAGCGGCTTCAGGCGGCCGTCGAGCAGCCCCTCGTCCTCGAGGACCTGTGCCAGCGCGTGCATGGCGACCTCGTAGATGCGGGCCCCGTGCTGAGACTGCGCCAGGTGAATGTCGATGACCTGCTTGACCGTTTCGGGGGACGGCTCACCGGCGACGAACCGATCGACCAACTCCAGGGCGTCCTCGTAGACCTCCTCGGCGCGCTCGCCGCGGTTCGAGAGGCTGACGATCATGTACTCGAGCGCCTCCAGCGCATCGACCGGGTTGTCGTCCTCGAGGGCCTCGACCAGGTCGCCCCACTGTCGTTGGGCTCCCCGAATGTTCGCCTTGTACTGTTTCGAGTAGGGGTAGTTCTCCGCGAGCGAGCGGGTCATCATCACGCCGTCGGCGTTGACCCGCAACAGGTCTCTGTCCCGGAGCGCCGGGGCGACGTAGTCGCTGTCGATCGTCCGCATCGACAGCCCCTCCCGCCACGAGAAGTGCGCGCTGTTCCGGCTCCCCTTGTGGAGTCGGACGCTCTGTGCGGGCTCGAGGGACTTGATTACCAACTGAGTAACGGTCAGCCCGGCGATCGCACGCCCTCGCTCGCTGGTGATCGACTCGACGATCTCGTCGATGAGGGGCCGGATCTCCCCGTCCAGCGCGATCTCGTTCTCGGTTCCGGGATCGGTGACCCGGTCGAGGACGTCCTCGAACCAGCCGTCCTCGAGGTCGGCTTTGATGCGGTTGTACCGTTCTCTCGCGGCCTCCGACTGCTTTCCTTCCCGATACTCGGTGGTGGTCCCGTCCTCGTCGACGAACACGACGCGGTCGGCGTAGTACCGCACGTGCGGCTCGACCCCGTCGTTCGCGTTCGATGCACTGTCAGTCATCTCTATGTGTCTGCTATGTTCCCCAATATAACTTAAACGTAATGTCCACTGTAACTTCCGGATTAGTATATAAGTGCATAGTAGTACAATAACCACGCCTACTGATTACAGCGCAGTGTCGTCGGCGAACGGACCCGGTTGCTATCGACCGACCTGCGGTCGTCGCGACAGCCTCCACGTGGCGCGAGACTTCGTGGCTCAGAGCCGTGAGAGACGGCTTCGAGGGTGAGATCGACGGCTCGACCGAGCATGGTGAGGCGACGCTAGGTCCGTCGGATTCGACCGGTCCTCGAGGTGCGAAACCACAAGCACTACACTCTTTCAACGCCGGAAACCTATCAACGATGACGCTGCTACCGGGTGGTGGAGATGAGTGACCGGATTCGTGTTGCCAGTCTGTTTACCGGCGCCGGCGGTCTCGATATCGGCTTTAGCACGCTTTCGGAGTTCGACGTCCGCTTTCATACCGACATCGACGATATCGCTATCGACACGCTTCGGACGAACGCCGAGCGGGGCTCCTACATCGACGACGACGCGATCATCGAACGAACGGACATCACGGAGTACGATGGCGGCGACCTCGAGCCCGACGAGGTCGATCTCGTCATCGGCGGCCCGCCGTGTCAGCCGTTCTCCGCGGCGGCTCGCCGTTCCGGCGGCTTCGCCGGTGCCGACAGCGAGGACGGACAGCTGTTTCGCGCGTACGTGAAACTGCTCGAGCGGTGGCAGCCGACGGCCTTCCTCTTCGAGAACGTCTACGGGATCACCTCCGACGAGGAGGACTGGCAGATGATCGTCGACGCCTTCGAGAACGAGGCTGGCGATCCCGGGTATCGCCTGACGGCCCGGACGCTCGACGCCGCGGACTACGGCGTCCCACAGCACCGCGCCCGGACGTTTATCATCGGCGTCCGGAAGGACGTAGACGAGGAGTTTCGCTTCCCGCGACCGACCCACGGTCCCGACTCGCCCGCCGACCGCGACCTCGTGACGGCTGGCGAGGCCCTCGCGGATCTGGAGACGGCGGGCGCGGCCGAAGATCCGACCTACGAGATCACGTCGAAACACGCCCATCTGCTGGCCGATATCCCGCCGGGGCTCAACTACAGTTTCTACACGGAGAAGCTCGGCCACCCGGAGCCGGTCTTCGGCTGGCGCTCTCGCTTCTCGGACTACCTCTACAAGGCCGATCCCGACCGGCCCGTTCGGACCCTGAAGGCACAGCCGGGCGCGGCGTCGGGCCCCTTCCACTGGGAGAACCGGAAGTTCACCGAAGCGGAACTCAAACGCCTGCAGGCGTTCCCCGACGACTACGTCCTCGAGGGTTCGTACGGGCAGGTCGTCAAACAGATCGGCAACTCGGTCCCCCCGCGGATCGCCGAGGTGCTGGCGAAAGCGATCGCCGAGGAACTGTTCGGGGCCGATGGGTACGACGACGTGGTGCCGATGCCCGACGGGTACGACCTGAACTTCCGCTCGAGAAAGCGGACCAGTACGGAGGAGTACCGCCGGAAGGCGCGCGAACGGCTCGAGGAACTGGGGCTCTGGGACCCCCGCAACGAACGAAGCGGCCAGCAACGCGGGTTAGAGGAGTACGGCGACTCGAGCGACGACGAGACGGAGCCGGAAGCGACCCGCCGACGGGCCACGCTGCACTACCGCGACCACTTCGAGCGCGAGCGGTTGAGCTACGGCACCGCCGTCGAACCGGACGGTGCGGGCCGGACCTTCGATACGGAAAGCGACGTGGACGGCGCGACCCTCCGCGTGGACATCGAGCGACAACACGGCGGCGAGGGGACGATCGAGATCGTCCTCGAACCGGACGACGGCATCTGGAACGGGATCGGCTCTCTCGAGGTGACCGCGACTGGAGTCGATCTCGACGATGTCTTCTACGTCTGGGATATCGCCGCAACGGACGTAATCGAGCGAACGCGATACGAGAAGTTCATCGACGTCGTCGGGCACTACTCGACCACCCGGCTGGACTACTCGTCGTCGCTCGAGTTGACGGGCGTCGACGCGGGGCTGGTCCCGCGGACGCTTCAGTTTTTCAGCCGAGCGAGCAACTGCAACACGGAGTTTACCCTGGACGAACTCGGCCGTCAGTTGAACGCGACCCACGAGGAACTCGTGGACGCGCTCCGGCAACTTCGCGGGTGGCGCTACGAACTCCGGACGCCGGCGACTCACGAAACGATGCCCGAGGGGAAGGTCCTCTGTACGTACCCGTTCCCTGACATGAACGAACGGTCCCATTTCGATTCCGAGATCGAACTCGACGCGCTCGAAACGCGAACGAACTAACCCCCGACTGCGAGGACGACTCGAGTCCCTGCCACTGGCTGTTCGCGGGTGCATCCAACTACCGGCTAATATTACAACGGCGAACGCCACGTCTGACCCCCGCTAAACTGGGTCCGGATCGCGGTTCGTCCGACAGGGGGCGTGGCGCAACTCCCGCGCTCAATATCGTCGCAGCGAGCGATCGTGATGACACGGCGATCGACCCGGACGATGGAGTCACCGTCGCTGTAACCGGTTACTCCCCCGAAGACTGCCATCTTCTTTCGACAGAGATAGCGGCAGTAGTTTCCGAAACGCCCGAGTCGAGGTATCGCTTGCTCGGGAACCCGTCTTTATCCGTCCGACCGCGTAACCCGAACCCATGACAGCAGACGCGACGAAAAAACGGGGCTCCCGAACCGCGGCCACACCCGCTTTGCAAACCGGACCGGCCGCAATCACGTCGAGCCCGCGGTCGGAGGTGCCCGCGGAATGAGCGACACTGCCGAGTCCGGCGGTTCGGACGAGGAGTCCGATCGAGACGACGGCCACCTCGAGGACGTCGACGTCGGTGCGGGGTGTACCGAGATCTGGGAACACCTCGCCGAGGAGCGCGAGGACTGAGCGCGCCCGTTCACGATCGATTGCCCCCGAACCGCCCCGTGACCGAGCGGTCTCGCTATTGGTTCAGCGCGATTTTCTCCTCGAACCGCTCGCGGACCTTCTCGACTTTCGGGGCCGCGTGCATCTGGCAGTAGGCGTCGGTGGGGTTCTTCTCGAAGTAGTCCTGGTGTTTCTCCTCGGCGCGGTAGAACGTCTCGAGAGGCTCGAGTTCGGTCACGACGTCGTCGTCGTACTCGGAATCGAGGGCCTCGATGTAGGCCTCGGCCTGCCGGTGTTGCTCGTCGTCGTGAGCGAGGACGATCGAGCGGTACTGGGTTCC
Organism: Natrinema sp. CGMCC1.2065; assembly: GCF_051225675.1. NCBI lineage: Archaea > Methanobacteriati > Methanobacteriota > Halobacteria > Halobacteriales > Natrialbaceae > Natrinema > Natrinema sp. CGMCC1.2065. Next base: position 31,473 of record NZ_JBPJSJ010000025.1, read on the forward strand.
CACGTCGGGGCCCTGTCGGTTGAGCTGTGTCGGATCGTGCGTGGCGAAAAAGACCTCGAGCAGTTCGTCGTACGCGATGGCGTCGGGGTCGTACTCGACTTGGACGACTTCGGCGTGGCCGGTGTTGCCGGAACAGACCTCCCGATAGGACGGGTCCTCGACGTGGCCGCCGGCGTAGCCCGAGGTGACGGCGTCGACGCCTTCGAGTTCCTTCATCGCCGCTTCGGTACACCAGAAACAGCCGCCGCCGAACGTGGCTCGTTCCATACCCCACAGTAGGGCACGACCGAGGAAAGATGTGACGGGTGGGTTCGTTCGGGCTCCGCGACCCGACCGCTGCTGACCTCGCGAGCCGAATCGCGTGCCAAGGGATTTGACGGTGGCCGACGAACGCCGGGATATGTCCTGGGACACAGTCTCCCTCGAGTACGACGACGATGTCGCAACGCTGACCGTCGACCGACCGGACGCCCTGAACGCCCTGAACGTCGAGACGCTCGAGGCGATGGGGGAGGCGATCGAAACGGCCGCCGACGAGGGCGCACGCGCGCTCGTCTTGACGGGGGCCGGCGACGCGTTCATCGCCGGCGCGGACATCAAATACATGCAGGATCTCGGTCCCGAGGCGGCCCAGAAGTGGGGCGAACTTGGCCACGACGTCGCCGACGCGCTCGAGGCGTTCCCCGCGCCAACGATCGCCGCGGTCAACGGCTACGCGTTCGGCGGGGGCTGTGAGATGGCGCTGGCCTGTGACCTCCGCGTGGCGAGCGAGTCGGCGCTGATCGGCAACACCGAGATCGATCTGGGAATCATCCCCGGCTGGGGGGCCACCCAGCGGCTGCCGCGGCTGGTTGGCGACGAGACCGCTCGCCGGATGATCTTCCTCGGTGAGCGCCTCGACGCCGCGTCGGCCGCGGAGGTGGGGCTGTTCGGCGAGGTCGTGGCGGACGACGAACTCGAGGGGGTCGCCGCGGAACTGGCCGATCGGCTCGCCGCGAAACCGGCCTTCGCGATGCGAACTGCAAAAGCGGCGATTAATCAGGGCTACGAAGGCTCACAGGAGAGCGGCCTCGCGTACGAGCAACGCGCCTTCGCGAGCCTCTTTGGGACCCCGGACCAGCGCGAGGGGATGGCCGCGTTCGTCGAGGACCGCGAGCCCGACTTCGAGTGATCAGCGGTCTTCGACGCGCCACGTGAGCAGAACGCCCTCGTCGAGCCGGTCGACGGCCTCGAGCGCGAGTTCGGGGAAGTCGGCGACAAAGCCCTCGCCGTCGGCCAGCGTCGGGGCGTCCCGGCCACCGATAATCGTCGGGCCGATGAACACCCGTAGCTCGTCGACCAGCCCGGCCTCGAACAGCGAGAAGATGAGTTCGCCGCCGCCCTCGACCATGACCTGCTCAAGGCCCGCCTCCTGCAAGGCCGCGAACGCCCGTAGGAGATCGACCCGCTCCTCCCCCGCGGTGATCAGTTCGGCGGCGTCGGCGAGTGCCGCGCGGCGGTCGACGGGCGCGGCCTCGCTCAGACAGCAGTAGGTCGTCGCCGCGTCGTCGAGGACCGCGGCGTCGGTCGGGGTCCGCCCGCTCGAGTCGACCACGACCCGTGCGGGGGTTTCAGGATCGCCCCGCTCGCGCCGTCGTTCCCGCAGCCGCTCGTCCTTGACCGTCAGGTGCGGATCGTCCGCGAGGACGGTCCCGACGCCGACGACGACGGCGTCGCTTTCGGCCCGGACCCGATCGACGCGGGCGAAGTCCTCGTCGCCGCTGATCGCGAGTTGCTCCCGGCGTCGCGAGGAGAGTTTCCCGTCCGCGCTCATTGCGGCGTTGACCACGACGTGCATACCGCTGCTGCGGGCGGCCGGCTAAAGAAATCCCCGCCTCGCGGGCCGCTGCCGTCGCGTCGGGCGCTGCCGCCGGGGGCCGGCCCGTCTCTCGTGTCGGCTATACGGCGCTATATAGCATCGCGTACCCAACATATAAACGACTTATCCGGTCTCGCCGGACGATTCGGACGATACGCGTGACGACCGCCACCACCCCGTCCGACGACGCGGTATCGTTCGACCACCGCCATCTCGACCTCGAGAACCACGGCGACGTCTACGTCATCGGCGACGTTCACGGCTGTCCGGACGCGCTCGATGCGCTGCTCGAGCGACTGGACCTCGGCGGCAACGACCTCGCCGTGTTCGTCGGCGACCTGGTCCGAAAGGGACCCGACAGCAAGGCCGTCCTCGACCGGGTGCGCCGGTCGCCGCGACTGCTCTCCGTTCGGGGCAACAACGAGCGAAAGCTCATCGAGGGGGCGGCCTCGCTGTCGGCGCTGGGGCCGGCCGACTACCAGTACGTGGAGTCGCTGCCGACCGCGATCTCGTGGGACGGCGGCCTCGTCGTCCATGGCGGGGTCGACCCGGCCCGCTCGCTGTCGGCGCAGTCCCGCGAGGACGTACTGACGATGCGGTCGCCCGAGGGTGACGGCTACGACGGCCCCTTCTGGTTCGACGCCTACGAGGGGCCGCCGCGGGTCTTCTTCGGTCACACCGTCCTCGAGACGCCGATCGAACGGGAGTGGGCGGTGGGGCTCGATACGGGGTGTGTCTACGGCGGCAGTCTCACTGCGTACGACGTCGGGAACGAGCGGTTCGTCAGCGTCGACGGCCCCGACCACGTCGAGCGATCGTCGTCGAAGATCGTCACGCCGGACGGCAGTTGCTAGGGGGTCGGGATGAACGAACGAGATGCGACAGCCGACGACGAGCGGGGTGGAACGACCCCGGAGGAACAGGCAAACGACCAGTCGACCGCCGACGGCTCCGAGTTCGCGTTCCGATCGCTGCTCGACGACGAAGGTGTGACCGCCTCGAGTCCGGCCGAGCGGACCGACGGCGGCGCCGAATCGGAGACCACTGATCGCGCCGGAGACCAGGAGTCCACAGCGGACACCGTGATCGAGGCCGAGTCGGACGCGGGAGCGGGCGCGCCCGGCTCGCGGACCGACGGTGCCGCGGAGACCGACGACGGCAACGCCGAGACGCTGCCTCTCCCCGAGCCGATCGGCGATACTTCGGCCGACGGCGACGGGACCGATCCAGTCGAAGGGAACGACCCGTCGTCCGGCATCGCCGACGTCGACCTCTCGAGCCCGGAGTACTACCTGAATCGCGAACTCAGCGAACTGGCCTTCCAGCGGCGGGTCCTCCACGAGGTCCTCGATTCGGACAACCCGCTGTTGGAGCGCGTGAAGTTCTGCTCGATCGTCACGCGGAACCTCGACGAGTTCTTCCGCAAGCGCGTCGGCGGCCTGAAACAGGGGATCGCGGCCGGCGTCACCGAGGAGACGCCCGACGGGCGCACGCCCCGCGAGCAGTGGGACGCCGTCCTCGAGGCGGCCCGGCCGCTGCTCGAGCGGCAGGCCGAGTGTTACTGCGAGGAGATCCGTCCGGCGCTGGCCGACGAAGGCATCGCCATCGTCGATTACGACGACCTGAGTGCGGCCGAGCGGACGACGCTTCGCGAGTACTTCGAGAGTTCGGTGTTGCCGACGCTGACCCCGCTGACGTTCGATCCGGCCCATCCCTTCCCGTTCATCTCGAATCAGAGCCTCTCGCTGGCGGTGCTGACGCGGGAACGACCCGACGCGGAACTGACCTTCTCGCGGGTGAAGATCCCGCGCAACCAGCTCCGGTTCGTCCAGCTCGGCGACGACCGGCGGTACGTCCTCCTCGAGGACGTCGTCCGGGCGAACCTCGATCTGCTCTTTCCGGACGTCGAGGTGGTCGACACTGCCCTGTTCCGCGTGACCCGCAACGCCGAGGTCCGGCGCAACGAGGAGGTCGCCGAGGACCTGATCGAGACCATCGAGGAGGTCATCGAGGAGCGGCGGTTCGCGGCCGCCGTCCGCCTCGAGATCGAACCCGACGCCCCGCAGGAAGTGCGCGAGATCCTCACGCGGGAACTCGAACTCGACGACCGGGAGGTGTTCGAACTCGCCGGCCCGCTCGATTACCGGGACTTCGCCGACCTGACCGAACTCGACCGCCCCGACCTGAAGCTTCCCGAGTGGTCGCCACAGCCCCATCCGCGGCTGGGCCGGTGTGACGACGCGACGAACGTCTTCGACGCGATCAGCGACCGCGACGTCCTCGTCCATCACCCCTATCACTCCTTCGAGGGAACCGTCCAGCGGTTCCTCGAAGCCGCGGCCAACGACCCCGACGTACTGGCGATCAAGGCGGCGATCTACCGGACCGCCAGCGACTCACGGGTCATCGAGAGCCTGATCGAGGCCGCCCACAACGGCAAGCAGGTCGCGGTCATGGTCGAGTTGAAGGCCCGCTTCGACGAGGAGAACAACCTCGAGTGGGCGAAGAAACTCGAGGAGGAGGGGATCCACGTCGCCTACGGAACGATCGGCTACAAGACCCACACCAAGACCTCGCTGGTCGTCCGCGAGGAGGCCGACGGCGTCCGGCTCTACTCTCACGTCGGGACCGGTAACTACCACTCCGAGACGGCCAAGAGCTACGAGGATCTGGGGTTGCTGACCGCCGATCGGGACATCGGACAGGACCTCGTCAGGCTGTTCAACTACTTCACCGGCCACTCGATGTATCGGGACTACCGGGAGCTGTTGATCGCGCCGGGGAACATGCGCGATCGGTTCGTCGAACTGATCCGGGCCGAGGCCGAGCGGGCCCGCAACGGCGAGGACGCCCGGATCGTCGCCAAGATGAACCGGTTGGAAGACCCCGAACTCGTCCGGGAACTCTACGAAGCCTCAATGGCCGGCGTCGACATCGATCTGATCGTCCGCGATATCTGTCGGCTTCGACCCGGCCTCGAGGGCATCAGCGAGACGATCGACGTCTACAGCGTCGTCGGCCGCTTTCTCGAACACTCGCGGATCTTCTACTTCCGGGCCGGCGGCGAGGACCGGTACTACATCGGGTCGGCCGACTGGATGACCCGTAATCTCGACAACCGGGTCGAGGCGGTGACGCCGATCGAGGATCCGCGGCTCCGGGAGCGACTCGAAACGATCCTCGAGACGCTGCTCGAGGACGATCGGAACAGGTGGATAATGCGGTCGGACGGGAGCTACGATCGCTGCCGATCGACGGACGGTTCGTCGACCGACGTTCACGAGACGTTCATGCGGTCGGCGTTACGCCCCGCGGGTCGGGGGCGGATCGATCTCGGAGACTGAACGGTGGGGCGATCGCCGACTGCTGATTGCCAGTTTCAGACTACCAATCGCCGACTACCGATCACCGACGGTTCCCTTTTCCATTTCCGAAACGAGTGCCACCAGCGACGCGGCCCGTCCCTGCCGATACCGAGTCGTTCGAGGCCGTACGGATCCCTCAATAGCACAACTAGCAGCGGCTTTGTACGTTCCGTCGGTCGACTTCGATACGCGCTCTCCCCCGACCATGAACGGATCAACCGGCGGCTACGGCGATCGTTCGACGCGGCAACGGCTCTCGACGGCGACGCAGTACGCGACCGAGACGGCCACCCTCGAGTCGATCGTCGTCCGATACGAGGACCGGGCGGACCGATGTACGATTACGCCGCGTGAGTGTCCGGCCGACGATCAGCTGACGACGTGGCTGTCGGCCGATATCGAGGCGTTCGTCGATCTCGAGGACGTTCGCTGACGACGACCGGCCCGGCGAATCGATCACGATTCGCGCCGACTGTACCCCCCTCTTCGTCGGAGTGATCCCACTCGATATGTATCTCTACAATTTCTATATAGCACTATGTTTGATAACTATTGTCGATAGATTCGTACTGATGAATAGTTATCTGAGACGGCCTAAAACGTCCGATAGTGGCACTATCTCCCTGGCTAATTCTCTCTATAGACTAGTGGATTTATATTGTTGTAATCAAAATCGGCCCGTATGGAGACGCGAAAGGTCCAGGTGACCGGTGGGTCGACGTATACCGTTTCGCTGCCGAAGACGTGGGCGACCGACAACGGTGTCAGCAGCGGTACGACCGTCGAATTCTATCCCGAAGACGACGAACTGCTTCTCACGCCGGAACGCGAGACGCGCCGGCAGGAAGGCACCCTCGACGTCTCCGGCCTCGAGGGCGAACAGCTCACGCGGGCCGTGATGACGATGTACGTCAGCGGCTTCGACGTGATTTCGCTCGAGGCCGGCCGGATCACGACCGAGCAACGAAGCGCGATCAGGAGTGCGACCCAGCGACTCGTCGGCGTCGAGGTCTTGGAGGAAACCAGCGATAGCGTCGTCATTCAGGACTTGCTCGACTCATCGGAGCTGTCGATCGTCAACGCCGTCACCAGGATGCGGCTGATCGCCCAGTCGATGCTCGAGGACGCGGTGACGGCCCTGATCGAGAACGACGACGCGATCGCCGAGGACGTGATCGAGCGCGACGACGACGTCGATCGGCTCTGGCTGGTCGTCTCGCGGATCTTCCGCGCGACGTTGCGCTCACCACGCGCCGTCGAGGAACTCGGCGTCTCCCGGGAGGACTGCTTCGACTTTCACTCGACCGCCCGGCAACTCGAGCGGATCGCCGACCACGCCGTCAAGATCAGCGACATCGCGCTCAAACTCGACGACCTGTCGGCCGACGTCGCTGATGCCGTCCACGGGCTCCACGCCGAGGCCGCGTCGGTCCTCGAACAGTCGACCGACGCCCTGTTCGCCGAGGAGTCCGACGAGGCCACCCGCCTCGGCCACGCGGCGCTCGAGGCCGTCGTCGAGATCGACGAACACACCCGCAAGATCGACGACATGCTACGGGATCTCGAGCCCGCACAGGCTCAATCGCTGGGGCTGATCGTCGACTCGCTCTCGCGGAGCGCCGACTACGGCGGTAACATTGCCGAAACTGCGCTGCAGAAGGCCGCCCCACGGCCCTGACGACCGCGGACGATCGATTATCGGGGGACGGTACGCTCGTGGTGTAAACGGCAGAGCCGCAGCTGACCGCGCTGGCACAACGGAAGAATCAGCGGGCGTTACTCGAGGAGAACGGCGTTGACCTGACCGGTCTGTCCGGGTCGGGACGTAACGCGGGCCTGCCCTTCGCTCGTCTCGATGACGGCACCCTTCGTGATGATGTTTCGGCGGACGTAGTTCGGGTTGGCGTCGTTCTCGACGACGTCCTCGATGTCGGCCGAAACCGTCTCGTCGCCCTTGTTGACGCTTGCGACGTTGGTCGCCAGCGCACGGGTCTTCGTCTCGTTCCCGCGGGCATCGACGGTGCGGAACCGCGGTTCGCCGACCTGCGTCTCGGTGGGCAGCCGACCGAGTTCGTTCTTCCGGCGCTTTCGAACGTTCTTCAGTCGACCGCCGGTTCGCTTGCGCGTAGAGCGTCCCTGATCCTGCATACACGTACCCAGCCCCGGCGCGTATTTATATGCAACGAGATACACCCCGGCTGCAGGCCACCGGCGCAGTCGCCGGCCGGTCACTCGTCGGCGACAAGACAGTACGCGCGGCCGGGCTCCTCGAGGATCGTCTCCTCGTCGGCGTAGTAGTTCGAGAAGACGCCGCGCTCGGCGTAGTAGATCCGCCCGTCGCGGGGGATCGCACCGCTCGTGACGTGCCCGCGATTCCGGACTCGCCAGCGTCGGTCGCCGGTCTCGCGATCGAGCGCGTACAGGTGCGTGTCGTAGGAGCCGACGAGAATCGTCTCGGCGGTGGCCGTGATCGAACCGATGACGTGTCCGTCCACGTCGGCCGACCACAACTCCTCGCCGGTATCGGTCTCGAGCGCGTGGACGTGGTGGTCGTCGCCCCCGACGTAGACGATCCCTGCCTCGGGGTCGATCGCCGGGTTCGACATGACGACGTCGCCGGTGTCGAACGACCACTCCTCGCTGCCGTCCGCGAGGTCGAGCCGGTAGAACCGACCGTCCCACGAGCCGACGAACGCCGCGCCGTCGTAGACCGGGATCGTCCCCTTGATCTGTGCGCCGAGGTTGAACCGCCCGCCTGCCATCGACTTCCCGTCGGGGCCGCCCTCGCCGCCCGCCTGAAACGACCACGCGAACTCGAGGGAGGGGAACTCCCAGCAGTAGACGACGCCGTCGTTCGACCCCGTGACGAGCCGGCCGGCCTCGCAATCGATCGCGGGCGAGGGGTGGGGCATCCCCCAGAGGCGGTCGTCGCTCCAGACCGGCGTGCCGGTGGCGGCGTCGACCGCCCAGAGCGTGCCGCTTGCCGGGTCGCTGTACTCGGCGAGCAGGTAGAGCGTTCCGTCGACGTACGCGGGACTCGAGCCGATCGCGATCGCGCCGCCGAACTCGCGGGCGGTGGTTCGCCACTGCAGGTCGCCGGATGCGATATCGACGGCGTAGAGCGCGCCGTCGTAACCGCCGATGTAGGCGGTCCCGTCGACGATCGCCGGCGTCCCGTGAAAGCCCAGGCTCCGGCCGGCGCCGGTCTCGAGGTGCCAGCGCTTCTCGCCGGTCGGCGTGACGGCGTCGATCCGGCCGGTGTCGCTGGCCACGAGGACCGTCTCGCCGTCCGGCGTCGGTCGCGGCGTCGACTTGGCCGCGGTGTGTCCGATCCGGTTGGTCGAGAACGACCAGTCGACCCGCACCGCGTCCGGGACGGTCTCCTCGGGGTAGTAGCCGTACCGGCGCAGGCCCCGACGGAACATCGAGGTGCCATCGTCGGCCGGCAACGGAACGTAGCCGTCCGCGTCGCTCGCGGCGGCAGTGATCGCCGAACAGTCCGTCCGCGAGCGGTACCGCCGGTCGGCACAGCCGGCCAGTCCGACGATCCCGGCCGTGCCGGCGGTGCCGAGCAGTTGCCGTCTGGTGACGCGCGCAGCCGCGGCTGTCCCGCCGTCGTGATCGGCGTCGGCTCGAGGGTCCGCGGCGCGGTCGCTCACGCGTCTACTCCTGTTGGGCGTCGACGACCGCCACGCCCGCGAGGTTCACGATGTCTTTGACCTCGTCGCCCCGCTGGAGGACGTGGACCGGCTTGTCCATCCCGACCAGCATCGGCCCGATGGCGTCGGCACCGCCCAGTCGCTGGAGGAGTTTGTAGCCGATGTTGCCCGACTCGAGGTTCGGGAAGACCAGCACGTTCGCGGGTTCCTCGAGTTCGGAGAAGCCGTACGTGCCCTCGAGGATGTCCTCGACGACGGCGGTGTCGGCCTGCATCTCGCCGTCGACCGTGAAGTCGACTTCGGGGTCGTCCTGCAACATCCGCGCCGCCTTGCGCGGTTTGCGGGTCCCCTCGTTGTCGACGCTCCCGAAGTTCGAGTACGAGAGCAGTGCCGCGCGGGGTTCGATGTTGAACCGCCGTGCCAGTTTGCCGGTCTGTTTGGTGACCTCCGCGAGGACCTCCTCGTTGGGGTCCTGGTTGACCGTCGCGTCGGCGACGAAGATCACGCGGTTCTTGAACGTCAGCATGTAGACGCCGGCGGCGTAGTCGACGTCGTCGTCGGTGCCGACGACCTGCAACGGCGGTCGCAGCGCCGAGGGGTAGTGGTGGGAGAGGCCGGTCAGTAGGGCGTCGGCGTCGCCCTGTTCGACCATCACGCTCCCGAAGTAGTTCGAGTCGCGCTCGACGAGTTCGCCGGCCTCGCTGCGCGTGATCCCCTTGCGGGCCCGCAGTTCGTGGAGCCGGTCGGCGTACTCCTCGTAGTCGCCGACCGAGGGGTCGGCGACGGTCGGATCGAAGTCCAGCCCGAGGTTCGCCGAGGTCTGCTTGATCTCGTCCTCGTCGCCGATCAGGACCGGCAGGGCGATCCCCTGCTCCTGAATCTGGTAGGCCGCGCGGATCATCTTCTCGTTTTCGCCCTCCGCCAGAGCGACCGTTTTGGGGTCGCTCTTGGCCTTGTTGAGGACGACCCGCATCATCTCGCGGGACTTGCCCAGCCGGGCTTCGAGTTCTTCCTCGTAGGCCTCGAGGTCGATCTCGGTACGAGCCGCACCGGACTCCATCGCGGCCTCGGCGATCGCCGGCGCGACGCGGAAGAGGACGCGCGGGTCGACGGGCTTGGGAATGATGTAGTCGGGGCCGTACTGGATCGGGTCGTCGCCGTAGGCCTTGACGACCGCGTCGGGAACGTCCTGGCGGGCGAGTTCGGCCAGCGCCTCGGCACAGGCGACTTTCATCTCCTCGTTGATCTCGGTCGCGCGCACGTCGAGGGCCCCGCGGAAGATGAAGGGGAACCCGAGGACGTTGTTGACCTGATTCGGGTAGTCCGACCGGCCGGTGGCCATGATGACGGTGTCGTCGCGAGCGGCCTTGGCCTCCTCGTAGCCGATCTCCGGATCCGGATTCGCCATCGCGAAGACGATCGGGTCCGACGCCATCGACTGGATCATCTCCTGGGAGACGATGCCGCCGATCGAGAGCCCGACGAAGACGTCGGCCCCCGCCATCGCGTCGGCCAGCCCGCCCTCGGGCACGTCGCGGGCGAACTGCTGTTTGTACTCGTTGACGTCGCCGTCCGCGGCGCGGTCCTCGGTGATGATTCCCGAGGAGTCACACATCGTGATGTTCTCCTTCCGGACGCCCAGCGAGACGTAAAAGCGCGCCGTTGCGATGGCACTCGCGCCGGCTCCGGAGAAGACGACCTCGAGTTCCTCGAGGCTCTTGCCGGCGATGTCGGCGGCGTTGAGCAGCGCGGCCCCGGAGATGATTGCGGTGCCGTGCTGGTCGTCGTGGAACACCGGAATGTCGATCTCCTCGCGCAGCCGTTCCTCGACGGTGAAACAGCCGGGTGCTTTGATGTCCTCTAAGTTGATCCCGCCGAAGGTCGGCTCCATCATCTTGATGGCCTCGACGAGCTTGTCGGGGTCCGAATCGTCGAGTTCGATGTCGAAGACGTCGATGTCGGCAAAGCGCTTGAACAGCACGCCCTTGCCCTCCATGACGGGTTTGGAAGCCTGTGCGCCGATGTCACCCAATCCGAGAACCGCCGAACCGTTCGAGACGACGCCGACGAGGTTGCCCTTGGCCGTATACTGGTAGGCGTCAGTCTCGTCCTCGTCGATCTCGAGACACGGCGCGGCGACGCCCGGCGAGTACGCCAGCGAGAGGTCACGCTGGGTGTTCGTCGGCTTCGTCGTCGAAATCTCGATCTTGCCCGGTGGATCCGTTCGATGGTACTCGAGTGCGTCCTCGTCTAATCCCATATCGGGGACACTGTGGGCGACTACAAAAAACAATGCGAAGGGGAGTTTCGACGGCTGTCGAAATAAACTGTTCCGCGGCCGCAGTTCGCCCGGACAAAAGACGGGGATTCGACCGTTTTATACACTCCGCGGAAGTGTGGTGGGGTATGGACGTCGCGCTTGGTGGGACCTTCGACCCCGTTCATGACGGCCATCGGCGGCTGTTCGAACGGGCGTTCGAACTCGGGGACGTGACTGTCGGCTTGACCAGCGACGACCTCGCCCCGAAGACACGAGACGTCGACCGGCGGGTTCGGTCGTTCGACGAACGGAAACGAAACCTCGAGTCGGAACTCGAGTCGATCGCGGCCGATCACGACCGCACGTTCGAGGTCCGGCTGCTCGAGTCGCCGACGGGGATCGCAACGGAACCGCAGTACGACTATCTCGTCGTCTCGCCGGAGACCCGCGAGGGCGGCACGCGGATCAACGAGATCCGCCGCGAACGCGGCCACGACCCGCTCGAGGTCGTCGTTGTCCCCCACGTACTGGCCGACGACGGCGACATCATCTCGAGTACCCGGATCGTCCACGGCGAAATCGACGAACACGGAAACGTCGTCGACGGGGAGTAAGCGTCGTCGCGGAGACCAACCCGTCGACGACGGGCGTCAAGCCAACGGCCGATTGCCGTCGGACAGTACCGGCCGATACGGCTTCGTATCGTACAATTACGCCGGGACAGCCCGCTTCTGAGTCGTGGAACGGTCGTGCTACGAAACGATTACCAGCGCGGCGGCTCGAGACCCGCCGCCTCGAGCAACTCCTTCCAGCGCGATTGGACCGAGAGCCGGGAGACGTCGGCGGCGTCGGCGACCGCGCCCTGAGTGCGGCCGTCGCCGGCGACGAGCGAGCCGGCATAGAGGCTGGCGGCCAGGACCGCCCGCTTCGATCGATCCGACTCGGGCACGTCGGTCAGAAAGAGGTCGACCGCACACGAGCGAGCCTCCGTCGACAGCTCGAGGCGGTCGGCGATCGTCTCGAGTTCCGCGAGCCACGGCTCGTACTCGACCCGGTCCCGGGCACTGTGCATACTTCCGAGTACCTGCTGAGCCGATATAAACGTGCGGTCACGGCGAGCCGTTCGACGAGCGGCCGATCGGCTCGCCGCCCCAACGAGAGACTACCGACGCAACGGTCGGCTACGATTCATGGAGTGTGTGGACCGTTCGCGGCGGATTCGACTAGGAGCCGACTACTAAACCGCGTGTCGCCCCAACGGTCCGTCGACGTGCGGCGTGTCGAGTCCACCTCATGACAGAGCCAACCTGCAAACTCGTCTGTACCGGCTGCGGGCTCGAGTTGGCCTACCGGGAGCGCTCGCTGGCCGAACGGGCCGCGGAGTTACACCAGCTTCGGGATTCGGAACACGTGACGTTTATCGTCCCACCGGACTGGTCGCCCGAGGAGCCGGTGACCCACTGTTGAGCGCCGCTTGGCGCGGACCGACAGGTACTTACTCGATTCGTGAAAACTCGAGAGCGAGCGCGGGTAGCCAAGCCAGGCCAACGGCGCAGCGCTTAGGACGCTGTCCCGTAGGGGTCCGCCGGTTCGAATCCGGTCCCGCGCATTCTCCGCGAACAACTTCGTGAGCGAAGAATGCAGTCAGCGGATTCGAACCCTGCAAGGAACGCGCAGCGACCACCGGGAGCGAGCATTTCTTGCTTCGGTTCGAATCCGGTCCCGCGCACTTCCAACCCTGTGCTATCATTCGGTTTTCGCTCTGCATATTGTAATCGTCCCATTGGATAACGAAGACCGACTGTCTGAGAAGAAGTTCGTGGGCTACCACAGCTACCGCGAACAACTTTAGAATGGTTACTCCACTTGGGGAAGTCCGGACAAGGCCCTCCGCTACTCAGCAGACTATGAGAGTGGCTACAGGCCGCCGCGTTCGACTGATGGTCTGGGATTATCACAACGAATATTGGATAGAAGAGGAGAATCAAGGGAATACCGAAATAGTATTTCAAATATCTGGCCAACAAGTACGGGAATAACCATGTTTGGGAAATCATCATCATCATCATCATCATCATTGTTGGCAGAAGCCTTTCACTACTCCCCGAATATCGCGTAAATATTTTAATGAGTCTAAAACTCAAGTATAGTAAGATGGTTTAAAATCTATTTACAAATCTAGCTGTTCAGATTTCTTTCTTCCTAGCTAGCATACATAAAATCTATTCAAATATTTTATTATTGTTTTAGGCTGTATTTCAATACTGAAGAATCGCTTCTGACGGTAGATGGAAATGACTTTCTGCTATAAGATATTTTGATGCCCATATGCTAAAGTCAACAAAGGTACAGAACTACCGTTCAATAGTGGATTCTGGGACTGTTGAGTTAAACCAGAAAATGACCACTATTGTCGGTGGAAACGAAGCAGGGAAAACAAACTTCTTAAAATCGCTGACTTTACTGGGAGATCCGAACGAAATACCTAGAGAGAAGTTATGTGACTACAATAGTGAAAAAATAACTTCAAAGAAAATGGGTGATATACAGGTATTAGAGGTTGAATTACCTTCACAGTCATTAGCGTCAGACTCTAATGCTCATCTCTTCCATCGGAGAAGATATGTACGCGAGGAAGGTTCGAATGATGCCTATTTTATAGAACCGTCAGAGAGCGATGGGTCTTTGGCAACTGTTAAAAGGTATGCTGATGGTACTCATAAGGCAACATTCAACGATCAAGAGGTTGAAAAGAGATATCTTACATCTCTTCTCACAAGTCGAACCCAGCAGTTGGGTAATCAAATCACGGTGGAACAGATCTCGTCTGAATTAGGAATGAGAATCCGTCGCCTAAGAAGAACACCTTTTGAAGAAGACGCTGAGACAGACTTTCAAGATTCATTAGATGATTTGCAGAATTATATTCGTGAGAATAATGAGGTGATTGCAGGGCAGTATGATGAGGAAGAGTCAGCTGGTAGTCATAATGCCGAAAAGCTTATAAGTGAAATAATAGGCATAATAGAATCGTCTCGTGAAGAAAGTGGTATACGAATATATGAGTCTGATTTGCGCCACCTTCCAGATATCCACTACTATGGAGAGATTGATGAGATAAAAGATGAGGTCGCTATTGAGGAACTTAGAGAGAACCCAGAAGAGAATGCTGCCTACTCCGCGATACTGAGTTATGCAGGATTAGAACCGGAGGAATTAGACGACCTATCGTCTGGAGAAATAAGGGATAGGAGACAACGTGCTGGAGAAGAATTTTCGGACCTATTTAATCAGTATTGGAACCAATCAACTATTGATATTGAAATTGAACTTTCAGGTGGTAGGGTCTCACTCCAATTCTATGATGAGTCAAATAAACGAAAAGCGGCATCTGATAGGAGTAGGGGCTTAAGGCGGTTTGTCTCCTTCCTCGCACAGGTCATCTCACAATCAGACTCTCAGTTGGAGAATTCAATAGTTTTGTTAGATAGTCCTGGAGTCCATTTACATCCAGAAGGACACAGAAACTTGCGGAATTCACTAAGTAGATTAGCTGAATCTAATCAGTTAATATTTGCTACACATGCACCATATATGATTGATACGCAAAATCTCACAAGAATTAGAGTTGCACGCCGTCCGGGAGACGGGTCAGGGACAAAAGTACAAAAGTTAGGCCACCAAGAGACACCAAGTGACGATTCATTAGCCTCCGTGAGAGCATCATTGGGGGCAACCTTTTCGGATTCACTCTTTTCCAGTTCGAAGACAGTCTTGGTGGAAGGGTTTGAGGACCGTCTATATCTGAATAGTTTCTCGAAGCTATTCGACAAATTAAATGATGGTGAGTCTTTCCATCCGAATATCCAGATTATAGATTGCGGAGGTGCAACTAAAACGACTTACATGGGTAGATTAGTTGATGCTGAAAATTATGAATATGCTGTTTTCTTAGACGGGGATGAGGAGGGTCGGGTTGCGAATGACCAATTAATAGAAGACGGAGTTCCATCTAAGCATGTCCTCACAGTTTCGGATATACTAACTACTGATGCTGAAGTTACAGTGGAGGACCTATTCTCTCGGGAATTTTTCTCTAAAATTACTGCGGAAGTACATGGACTGTCCTTAGACGACATTGAAGAAGAATTTTACAACTCCGACAAGAGTGTCGTAGAATCGTTGAATGGTGAAATCAAACGAATCCAGGGCATCTCTGACGGCGGTCTGGTAGTGAAAAAGAAAGAAATAGCGAAGCGGATAAGCGAGAAGATATTAGAAAAAGATGATATCGGCCTCGATGATGAAACGATTGACAACTTTTCCAACCTGATATCGGAAATAAATCGAATTGTTGCAGATGAAGACGATATTAGTAGTGGTGAACAAACTGGTGAGGGAGAAGAGGATGAAGAAACCAGAACTGAGCTCGAGAACGAAGAATAGGGCCAACATCGGAGGATGAGGCGAATACTACCGATCGCAATAGCGGTCGGCGACCGTCGACTACCGTACGTCTGACGGCCGCTTGGATCGTTTCGACCGCTCACTGCAGAGAGAAACGACGGACAAGCGTCAGACGCTCCATAACGCTTATTCGGGCAGAAACAGGTTGTATGTTCAATGGCCGGGTTAGACGACGTCTTCGGGGACCTCTTTGCGAGTGTCGATGCGGTCGTACTCTTCTCACCCAGCGGCTCCTACTACGAGCAGTTCGTGGACATCGAGGACCTCGACGTGATCGTCGTCGGGACCGAAAACGCCGTCGGTGCGGAGACGTTCGTCGAACTCCCCCTCGAGTTCGGGAACATCTCCGAACGGATCCGATACGGCCTCGAGGGGGCTCTCGAGCAGGGCGTGATCGAGGACGGCGACGAGTTGGCCTGTGCAAGCAGCGTCTTCAGCGATGGAATCGATACCGTCTCCCGAGTCCGGGCCGACGCGGAGACCCGGACGGGGATCTACGACCTGTTCGTCAAGTCCCGGGCCGATCCGGAAGTAGTCAAGTCGGTGCTGGAAGTGGCGATCGAACTAGGCAAGAAGGGCCAGAAGGGCAAGCCGGTCGGCGCGCTGTTCGTCGTCGGTGACGCGGGCAAGGTGATGAACAAGTCCCGCCCGCTTTCCTACAACCCCTTCGAGAAGTCCCACGTTCACGTCGGCGATCCGATCGTCAACGTGATGCTCAAGGAGTTCTCGCGGCTCGACGGTGCCTTCATCATCTCCGACGCGGGCAAGATCGTCTCGGCGTATCGCTACCTCGAGCCCTCCGCGGAGGGGGTCGACATCCCGAAGGGGTTGGGCGCGCGGCACATGGCCGGCGGCGCGATCACGCGCGATACCAATGCGATCGCGATCGTCCTCTCGGAGAGTGACGGCCTCGTCCGGGCGTTCAAGGCCGGAGAACTCATCCTGGAGGTCGATCCGGAGGCGTACTGATATGGTAGAGTGGCAGCCGCTTCTGAACGAACCGGCCGTCATAGCCGCGGCGGTACTGACGCTCGGCCTCGCCGTCGGCTATCTGGTCGGTCGGCTCAACGAAGAACTGCTCTCGGCGTCGGGCGTCCCGGAGGCCGTCGAGGGAACCCCCTTCGAGCGGACCGCCCAGTCGATCGGTACCTCGACGGTCGAGATCGTCGCCCGCCTGAGTTCGTGGTTCATCTACGGCATCGCGGTGTTGACCGCGATCCACATCGCCCAACTGCTCGACACCGACGCCTTCTGGCTGCGGGTCACCGAGTTCGTCCCGCAGCTGTTTATCGCCGTCCTCGTCCTCATTCTGGGGTTTATCGTCGCTGACAAGACGGAACTGATCGTCAGCGAGTACCTCCGTGGCGTCAAGCTCCCCGAAGTATCGGTCATCCCGAAAGTGGTCAAGTACTCCGTCCTCTATGTCACTTTCATCATCGCGCTCGGGCAGGTCGGCGTCCACGTTCTCGCGCTCTTGATCCTGCTGACCGTCTACGCCATCGGCATCGTCATCGTCGGTACCGTTGCGTTCAAGGACTTCCTCGTCTCGAGCGCCGCCGGAATCTATCTGCTTCTGAACCAGCCCTACGGGATCGGCGACGAGATCCGGATCGGCGACCAGACCGGTATCGTTCAGGAGGTCGATCTGTTCGTCACCAAGATCGAGGACGACTCCGAGGAGTACATCGTCCCAAATCGGAAAGTCTTCGAGGACGGGATCGTCCGGATGCGGGACTGACTGGGCCGACACGGGAACCGACTACTCGAGCGAGAGGCCGGCGTGCCAGCGGTCGGCACCCGCCTCGCGTTTGACGGCATCCATCTTCGCCAGCAAGTGCGTCGCGAGCGTCGCGGTCTCGGCGGCACGGGACTCGCCTTCGGTCCGGAACGCGCCGGTCTCGCGGTTGGCATAGACGGTACAGACCGCGCCGGCCCGGAGCCCGTAGAGGTTCGCGAGGGTCAGGATCGCGCTGGCCTCCATCTCGATGTTCTTCACGTTCGCCGCTTTGAGTTCGTCGACTAACTCGTCCGAACCGGCGGCCTCGAAGCCGTCGAACCCGGGCCGGCCCTGGCCCGCGTAAAAGGAGTCTGAACTCATCGTCACGCCTGTGTGGTAGTCGTAGCCGAGCCGTTCGGCGGCGGCGACCAGCGCCGAGACGACCTCGCCGTCGGCGGCGGCCGGGTAGTCCTCGCGGACGTACTCGTCGCTGGTCCCTTCCTGACGGACTGCACCGGTCGTGATCACCAGATCGCCGACGGCCATCTCCGGTTGGATCGCCCCGCAGGAGCCGACCCGGAGGAACGTGTCGACACCGATCCGGGCCAGTTCCTCGACGGCGATCGCGGCCGACGGGCTACCGATCCCCGTCGAGGTGACCGAGACCGGCGTCCCCTCGTAGCTCCCGGTCGCAGTGCGGTACTCGCGGTGCCGAGCCACGAGGTCGTGGTCGTCCCAGAACGCCACGATCTTCTCGAGGCGTTCGGGATTGCCCGGCAACAACACGGTGTCGGCCACGTCGTCGGGGCCGACCTCGAGGTGGTACTGTTCGTCGGCGTTCGGGTCTTCGCTGTCTCGAGTCATCGAATAGCGGCGGTTCGGTGCGACGCTGTATATAAACCCGGGGCGGCCGTAGCGACGGTATGGCACGCGGGACGCTCACGGACACCTATGTCGCGGCGATCCAGCACGACCTGGCGGAGCTGCCGGCCGACGCGACCCGGGTCGGCGTCGTCCGCCGGCCGACCTCGTGGTTCCACGCGGCCGTCGACGAGAACCTGCCCGAACTCGGGCCCCCGGAACCGCTCCTCGAGTCGATGCGCGACGCCGAGGAGGACATGAAGATACAGGGGCTTTGCGAGGAGGGTGCCCACAACGCCGCGTGGGAGCAGGTCGGGTTCGGCGAGGCCTACCGGGACCATCTCGAGAGCGACGACAGCGCGCGGGCGGCGATCGAAACGCTCTCCGAGCGGTTGGCAGCGGGCGAGTCGCTGGCGCTGGTCTGTTACGAAAACACCGAGAAAAAGCGGTGTCACCGGACGATCCTCCGGGAGTACCTCGAGGGGTAAGTCGAATCCGTCTCGGGGCCGGCATCGATCGACCGGCGGCTCCGAGCCGCGACGGCGGGTTCGACGGCAGTGGCCCGAGCCGTCACTCGAGCGTCTCTTCGGTGATCGTGTTCGGCAGCAGTTCGCCAAGCGTGTACTCTGTCACCTCGTTCCCGCCCTCGTCACAGATCACGGCGAGGTCGTCGTCGCAGAACTCCGCCAGCGTCTGCCGGCACATCCCGCAGGGCGTGACGCCGTCGCGGCGGTCGGAACTGACCGCGAGCCGGGCGAACTCGCGGTGGCCGTTCTTGACCGCCTCGGCGACCGCGACCTCCTCGGCGTGGAGGCTGTTGCTGTAGTTGGCGTTCTCGAGGTTGCAGCCGGTGAAGACCTCGCCGTCGGCCGTCTCGAGGGCGGCACCGACGCGGTACTCGGAGTAGGGGACGTGGGCCCGTTCCTGTGCGTCGCGGGCGGCCGCGATCAAGTCGTTCATGGGACCCGATTCGACCGGCGGGGACCAAAGGATGTCGGCTCCGACGCCGGTCGTCGACGACCGCTACCGGACGTCCTCGATTGCCGCTTCAATGACCCCGCTGGCCTCGTCGACGAGGTCGTCGACCGACTCGCTCTCGGCGTAGAGACGCACGTAGGGTTCGGTGCCGCTCGGGCGGACCAGCAGCCACGAGGCGTCCGCGAACTCGAGGCGGACGCCGTAGTCGGTGTCGACGGCGGCCTCGGGGAACGCGTCGGGCAGATCGCGCTCGAGGGCAGACATGGCGTCGCTTTTGGCCGTGTCGGGACAGTCGAGACTGACCTTTCGGTAGGGGCGTTCGGTGACCGGCTTCCGGAGCCGGTCGGTGTCGCCGGCCGCGGCGACGAGCGCGGCAACGACCGCCGCGCTTGCGACGCCATCGATCCAGCCGCCAAAGGCGGTGTGGATGTGTTTCCAGGGTTCGGCGGCGAAGGCGATTTCGGTGTCGTCCGAGCCGCGCTCGCGCTCCCGCGCGATCCCCTCGTGGAGTGCCCCGAGCCGGACGCGCTCGACCCGGCCGCCGGCCGCCCGGACTCGCTCGTCGATACGGGCGGAAGCGTTGGGTGTGGTGACGACGACGGGGTCGTCGGCGTCGCTGTCGGCCGTGTAGCGTGCCGCGACCACCGCGAGGACCGTGTCCTCGTGGATCACGTCGCCGTCGGGATCGAGGGCGACCAGCCGGTCGGCGTCGCCGTCGTGAGCGAGCCCGAGATCGAACTCGCCGTCCGCGACGAACGCCGAGAACTCCGAGAGCGTCTCCGGGGTCGGCTTGCTCCCCCGGCCGGGGAAGTGGCCGTCGACGGAGGCGTTGACCGCGACGACCGTCGCGCCGAGGCGCTCTAAGACCTGCGGCGTCGCGAGCGCGCCGACGCCGTTCCCGCAGTCGACGGCGATCCGGAGCCCCGCGAGCGGGTCCGCCGGGGTCGCGGCCTCGCCGTCGGTCCCGGCGTCGGCGAACCGCTCCCGGACGTAGTCGGTGACCGCGTCGCGATAGCGATCCACCACCGCGAGGCGTTCGCCGTCGCCCCACTCGTCCCAGTGGACGGGGCCGTCGTCGGCCGCGACGGCCTCGTCGACGGCCCGCTCGGCGTCGCTGTCGTACTCGACGCCGTCGGCGAAGAGCTTGATCCCGTTGTCCGCTGGCGGGTTGTGGCTGGCGGTGAGCATCACGCCCCGCCGGCCGCGCGAGGCGTAGGCGAGCGCGGGCGTCGGGACCTGCCCCACGCGGCGGACGTCCGCCCCGGCGCTCTC
>NZ_JBPJSJ010000026.1:0-42707 GCF_051225675.1 Natrinema sp. CGMCC1.2065
CGAGCAGGGGCCCGGTCGCGACGCCGACGTTGCCCGCCGCGCCGTGATAGGCGAAGGCCGTCCCGCGTGCCTTCGCCCCGCGACTGAGCAGCGCGAGTCCGGCCGGGTGGTACAGGCTCGCCGCGACGCCCCACAGCAGCAGGCCGACCGTCAGGGCCGCGAGCGTCGGCGCGACGGCGACGACCGCGAACGCCGCGCCCATGCCGAGCAAGCAAGCTAGGACGAGCGCCTTGGAACTGATCCGGTCGGCAAGCAGACCGCTCGGGAGTGCGCCGACCCCGACCAGGGCGTAGCTCGCGCCGACGACGCCCCCCAGAATCGCCGGCGTCGTCGCAAAGGCCTCGAGCCAGATGGCGACGAAGATCGGAATCACCAGCTCGTAGGTGTGGAACGTGGCGTGGCCGAGCATGACGAAGGCCGTCACGGCCCGATCGTTCCGATCCATGCGGTGTTGGGCGACCCCGTGCTACTAAAAAACGGCGAGTGACCCCCGTTACAGGCGATCGATGATCGCCGCGGTCACGTCCTCGGTGGAGGCGTCACCGCCCAGATCCGGCGTTCGCGGGCCGTCTTCTAGCGTTGCCTCGACGGCCGTGTGGACCCGGTCGCTCTCGTCGTCGTAGCCCAGGTACTCGAGCAACATCGCCGCCGAGATGATCGTCGCTGCGGGGTTGGCGACGCCTTCACCGGCGATGTCGGGCGCGGTGCCGTGGACCGGCTCGAAGAGGGCGCGGTCGGGGCCGATGTTGGCCGAGGGCAGTAGGCCGAGGCCGCCGACCAGTCCCGCAGCGAGGTCGGAGAGGACGTCGCCCGCGAGGTTCGGACAGACGACGACGTCGAACTGTTCGGGGTCGAGACAGACCCGCGTTGCGAAGGCGTCCATCAGCACCTGATCGGTCTCGACGCCGTTCTCGTCGGCGACGCCTTTGACCGTATCGCGGAAGAGCCCGTCCGTCTCGCGCATGACGTTTGCCTTGTGGACGATCGAGAACCCGTCGTGGTCGTCGCCGGCGACGTAGTCACAGGCGAACTCGGCGAGCCGCTCCGACGCGGATTCCGTGACGACGCGGGTCAGCGTCGAGACGTCCTGTGTCAGTCGATCCTCGTGGCCCGCGTAGACGCCCTCGGTATTCTCCCGGAGGAAGATCAGGTCCGTCTCGGGGCGGACGGCGTCGATGCCGGGATACGCCTTCGCCGGGCGGACGTTGACGAACGAATCGACCGCCTCCCGGAGCGGCAGAATGACGTCCGCAGCGGTGTCGCCGGCCGCACCGAACAGCGTCGCGTCGGCCGACGCCGCCAGGTCATAGGTCTCCTGTGGCAGCGCCTCACCGGTCTCGTCTTTGACCGCGTCGCCGGCCTCGGCCTCGACGAACTCGAAGTCGGGCTCGAGGGCCTCGAGTACCTCGACGGCGGCCGGCGTTACTTCCTGTCCGATTCCGTCGCCCGGGATGACGGCGATCTCGTGTGTCATGCCCAATCATCGTCGCGGGGCCGAAAAGAGGGTATCGATACCGGTATCATGCCACTCGCGGCTCGAGCCGACTGTCCCGACCCACTCGCCAATCAGGGGCTTCCGACGCCCGTCGAGAACCCCACCGCGTCGGCGATCGCGCGCCGCTTGAGCAGGGCGAAGCCGACCGCGACCAGTCCGAAGCCGGCGACGGTCAGGATGCCAATCTCCTCGCCCAGCAGGACGACGCTCGCGATCGTCGCGACGATCGGGACCAGATAGCCGATCAGCGCCGCCTCGAACGCGCCGTGTTCCGCGAGGACACGGAAGTAGATCATGAAGGCGATCGCGGTCGCGAAGACCCCGAGATAGAGCAACGCGCCCATCGAGACGGGGCCGATCACGTCGGTGCTGGGAAGCTCGCCGACCGCGAGGCTGACCGCGTGCAAGACGAGGCCGCCGACGAGCATCGACCAGCCGACCAGCGGCAGTTGCTCGAGCGTCGGGCCGGCCCGCTGGATCAACACGCCACCGAGCGCGACGCTACAGACTTGCCCGACGATGAGCAACTTCGAGGCGGTATCGCCGGCGAGCAGGTTGGCCGGATCGGGCTGGATCACGAGGCCGACGCCCAGAAAGCCGATCGCCGCACCGACGGCTCCGAGCGGCGAGAGTCGCTCACCCAGTAGCGGAATGGCCCACAGCGCGGTGATGATCGGCACCAGCCCCTGCAAAATCGCAGCGACGCCGCTCGGCACCGTCTGCTGGCCGAGAAAGAGCAGGCCGTTGCCGGCGATGAGGAAGACGCCGCCGCCCGCGACCGCGAGCAGGTCGTTCCGTGCGGTCGGTCGCCACTTCTCGACCCGGACGACGGCCGCGGTCAACAACAGGACCGCCGCGATGTCGTACCGGGCGGCCGCAAAGAGCAGCGGCGGGAGATACTCGAGGCCGACCGAGATTGCCGGGAAGGAAAACCCCCAGAGAACGGCGAGTACCGCGAAAAGAGCGCCATCTAGATATCGAGTCATACCACGCCGTAGTCGACTGGAGCCGAAATATCTCGCGGTGTCAGTGGTTCCCTGCCGCTTTCAGTGTGATACCGTTTCTCGAGACGCGGCTCGAGGACGCGATGAGCGGGACGGCGAAACCGATCGAACGGTGGCTACAGGTCGAGAAACGGCGCGAAAACGAGTCGAGAACGGCGTTATTCCGCTCCGGGAATCGCCGCGTCGTCGACGTAGGGCAGTTCGCGAGCCGTCTCGCGGACCGCGCCGGCGTTTGACTTCATCAGCGCCGTCGTGTCCCAGACGCCCTCGACGAGGGCCTTGCGCTGGGCGTCGTCGACGGTGACGTCGATCGTCTCGTCTCCGTATGTGACTTCTTCGGCCTCGACGTCGATCTCGATCTCGCCGTCGGGGTTCGCGTCGACCCAGTCCTGCAGTTCCTCGATCGTCTCGCTGTCGGCCGTGACGGTCGGGATGCCGAGCGCCAGACAATTTCCGGCGAAGATCTCGGCGAAGCTCTCGCCGATGATCGCGTCGATGCCCCAGCGCATCAGCGCCTGCGGGGCGTGTTCGCGCGAGGAGCCACAGCCGAAGTTGCTGTTGACGACCATCACCGAGGAGTCCTGGAATCGGTCCTCGTTGAACGGGTGGTCCTTCTGGTCGTCGTCGTCGTCGAACCGCAGGTCGAAGAACGCGAACTCGCCCAGCCCGTCGAAGGTGACGACCTTCATGAAGCGGGCGGGGATGATCTGGTCGGTGTCGATGTCGTTGCCCCGGATCGGGATGCCTGACCCCGAAACCGCGTCGACTTCGGGGATTTCGACCTCGTCGCTCATTATGCCGTCACCTCCGTCTCCGGCAGCTCGCGAACGTCGGTCACTTCACCGGTGATCGCCGCCGTGGCGACCATCTGCGGGTTCATCAGGACGGTCCGGCCGTCCTTCGAGCCCTGTCGGCCGACGAAGTTCCGGTTCGAGGAGGAGGCACAGGCCTCGTCGCCCTCGAGCTGGTCCTCGTTCATCCCCAGACACATCGAACAGCCGGCATTGCGCCACTCGAAGCCGGCCTCCTCGAAGGTGTCTTTGAGGCCTTCCTCCTCGGCGGCTTTCTGGACGCGCTGGCTGCCGGGGACGACCATCGCGCGGACGTCGTCGGCGACCTCCCGTCCCTCGACGATCCGAGCGGCGCGTCGCAGGTCCGGCAGTCGGGCGTTCGTACAGGAGCCGAGGAAGGCCACGTCGATATTGTAGCCCTCCATCGTCTCGCCGGGCTCGACGCGCATGTGTTCCTGCGCGCGTCGGGCGGTATCCTGTTTCTCCGCGGGCAGCGATTCCGGCTCCGGGATCGGATCCGTGATACCGATCCCCTGGCCGGGCGTGGTGCCCCAGGTGACGACCGGCTCGAGTTCGTTCGCATCGATGTGGACGACGTCGTCGTAGTCGGCGTCCTCGTCGGAGCGGATCGACTCCCAGTAGGGTTTGAGTTCCTCGAAGCGCTCCGGATTCTCCTGGAAGTAGTCCGTCTCCTCGAGCCACTCGTAGGTGGTCTCGTCGGGGTTGACATAGCCCGCGCGAGCGCCGCCCTCGATGGACATGTTACAGATCGACATCCGCCCTTCCATCCCGAGGCTCTCGATGGCTTCGCCGGCGTACTCGTAGACGTAGCCGACGCCGCCCTCGGTACCGAGTCGGCGGATGATCTCGAGGATGATGTCCTTGGCTTCGACACCCTCGCCGAGTTCGCCGTCGACCTGGATCTTGCGGACCTTCTGTTTCTCCATGGCGACGGTCCCCGTCGCGAGGACGTCACGGATCTGAGAGGTCCCGATGCCGAAGGCGAGCGCGCCGAAGGCACCGTGGGTCGAGGTGTGGCTGTCGCCACAGACGATC
Source organism: Natrinema sp. CGMCC1.2065 (assembly GCF_051225675.1). Lineage (NCBI taxonomy): Archaea > Methanobacteriati > Methanobacteriota > Halobacteria > Halobacteriales > Natrialbaceae > Natrinema > Natrinema sp. CGMCC1.2065. The sequence continues at coordinate 4,347 of NZ_JBPJSJ010000026.1, forward strand.
GTCTTGCCGGGCTGGGTCAGTCCCTGCTCCGGGCCGATGACGTGGACGATCCCCTGATCGCCCGTCGTCGGGTCCGAGAACTCGATGCCCGCCTCGCGGACGTTTTCCTCGAGTTCGGCCATCATCTCCTCGGCTGCATCCTCCTCGTATGGGCGGGACTGGTCGGCCGTCGGGACGATGTGGTCGACCGTCGCGTGGGTCAGTTCGGGGTAGGCGACCTCGAGGTCGCGCTCGCGGAGCATCCCGAAGGCCTGCGGGCTCGTCACCTCGTGGATGAGGTGGAGCCCGACGAACAGCTGGTCCTGTCCGGTCGGCAGCGTGGTGACTTTGTGTCGATCCCAGACCTTGTCGTACAGTGTGCCCTCGCTCATTCCTCGTCCTCTACGGGCTGTGTTCGGCCGCGCTCGAAGACGCGGTTCGCGTCCGCGGCGTCCCCTGGCGGCGTGTGGTCGACGTCGCGCATCGTCTCTTTCGTGTCGGTCCGTTCGTCGGCCTCGTCAGTGTCGGCGGGTTCGGTCGCATCGGGTGTCCCACCGTCCGCTGCGACGATCGGGCCGCGGTTGAACAGGCGACCGGCCGTCTCCCCGGTGTAGGGGTTGGTGTGGCTGATCTCGGCTATCGTGTCCGTGTTGTCGTTTGCTGTCATGGGTTTGCTTTCAGTCGTCCGCCTGCACCTGGACGGACTCGTCTTCGGTGTCTTCCTCTGCCCACGCGAACAGGTCCCGCAGGCGCTCGCCGACCTGCTCGATCTCGTGGTTCTTCTCGGCCTCCCGGAGCTGGTTGTAGCTCGGGCGACCGGCCTGGTTCTCGAGGATCCACTCGCGGGTGAACTCGCCGTTCTGGATCTCCTCGAGGGTCTCCTCCATGTTCTCGCGAACGTTCTCGTCGACGATGCGGTCGCCACGGGAGAGGCCGCCGTACTCGGCGGTGTCGGACACGGAGTCCCACATCTCGGCGTGGCCACCTTCGTACATCAGGTCGACGATCAGTTTGAGTTCGTTGAGACACTCGAAGTAGGCGATCTCCGGCGAGTAGCCGGCGTCGACCAGCGTCTCGTAGCCGTGTTTGACCAGCGAGGTGACGCCGCCACAGAGGACGGCCTGCTCGCCGAAGAGGTCGGACTCGACCTCCTCCCGGAACGTCGTCTCGATGACGCCGGCGCGGGTACAGCCGATCCCTTTCGCGTACGCGAGGGCCCGTTCGTCCGCATCGCCCGTCGTGTCCTGATAGACCGCGAGCAGACCGGGCGTCCCCTCGTCGTTCTCGTAGTTGCGGCGGACGAGATGACCCGGGCTCTTGGGCGCGACCATCGTCACGTCGACGTCTTCCGGCGGCTCGATCTGGGCGTAGTGGATGTTCAGCCCGTGGGCGAACTGCAGCGTGTCGCCGGCCTCGAGGTTCGGCGCGATGGCGTTCTCGTAGACGTCCGCCTGAACGGTGTCGGGCACCAGCACGGAGACGTAGGAGGCCGCTGCGACCGCGTCGGCGGGCGTCTCGACCGTGAGGCCGTCGGCCTCGGCGGCCGAGCGCGAGGACGAACTCTCGCGAAGGCCGACGACCACGTCGACCCCGCTGTCGTGGAGGTTCAGCGCGTGGGCGTGGCCCTGGCTCCCGTAGCCCAGCACGGCCACGGTCTCGTCGTCGAGCGTCGATACGTCTGCATCATCGTCGTAGTAGATGTCGGTGGTGAATTCGTCAGTCATCGTCTGCTGTGTAGGGTTCGTCGTGGTTCGCCTCGTCGGCGGGCTGTGCCGTCGCGCCGGCCGTCCCTGTCGGGTCGGTTCCGCGGGCCAGCGCCGTCGTCCCGGTCCGGGAGATCTCCCGGATCCCGAACTGACTGAACGTCTCGATCGCGGCCTCGATCTTCTGGCGCGCACCGGTGACCTCGACCGTCGCCGTCTGCGGGCTCGAGTCGACGGTCTTGCCGCCGTACATCTCCGCGACGGCGGCGATCTGTGCGGGGTCGGCGGCGTCGACCTTGATCAGCGCGAGTTCCCGGCGCATGGCGTCGGGCTCGAGTTCGCGCACCGCGATGACCGGCACGAGCTTGCGCAGTTGCTTCTTGACCTGGTCGATGCCCGGATCCGGCTCCTCGACGACGATCGTCATCCGCGCGCGATCGTCGTCCTCGGTCGGCCCGACGGTGAGGCTCTCGATGTTGAACTGGCGGCGCGAGAACAGTCCCGAGACGTCCGAGAGGACGCCGGGCTCGTGTTCGACCAGCGCCGAGATGACGGTCCGACGGGGTTCGTGGGTCGCTTCGACCTCGGGGTCGATGCGGATGCCCTGCTTGTTGCGCCGTCCCGCGGGTGTCGGTCGGTCCTCCGGTGGTGGGCCCTCGAGTCCCTTCTTCATAGCTGGTCCTCCGTGAGTGCGAACTGGCCGTTGTCGCCGCCGCTTGGCACCATCGGGTAGACGTTGGCGTCGGGATCGATGTGGACGTCGATCACCGAGGGGCCGTCGTACGCGATGGCGTCCGCGACGGTGTCGGCGACGTCGTCGTAGTCGTCGATCCGGTACCCCTGCGCGCCGAAGGCCTCGGCGAGCTTGTCGAACTCGGGCATCCAGCCGTAGTCCGAGGCGGCGTGTCGGCCCTCGAAGAAGGCGTCCTGCCACTGGCGGACCATCCCGATGTACTCGTTGTTGAGGACGGCGACCGTGATATCGAGGTCCTCGCGGACCGCGACCGACAGTCCCTGCAGCGTCATCAGGAACGAGCCGTCGCCATCGATACAGACGACGTCTTGGTCGTCGTCGGCCGCCAGTCGCGCGCCGATCGCCGACGGCAGGCCATAGCCCATCGCACCGAGCCCGTGACTCGAGACCCAGGTGCGGGGCTCAGTGTAGGTCCAGTACTGGCAGGCCCACATCTGGTGTTGGCCGACGCCGGTCGTGACGATGGTGTCGTCGTCGGTGGCCTCGTCCAGGGCCTCGACGACGAACTCCGGCTGGACCGGCTTGTCCTTCGGCGCGTCGTAGGCCATCGAGTAGTCGGACTTCCACTGCTGGCACTGAGCGCGCCACTTTGTGGCTTCCGGCGAGTCGTCGACCGCCTCGTCTAACTGCTCGACGACGGTTTCGGCGTCGCCGATCAGCGGGTAGTCCGCGTGGATGTTCTTCGAGATCTCCGCGGGATCGATGTCGACGTGGATGACCTCCGCCTCGGGCGCGAAGGTCTCGATGCCGCCGGTCAGGCGGTCGTCGAACCGGGTACCGATCCCGATCAGGGTATCACAGTGGGAGATCGCCATGTTGGCGTAGCCAGTGCCGTGCATCCCCGCCATCTCGAGTGACAGCTCGTGGTCCTCGGGGAAGGCACCGATGCCGGGCATCGTGGTGATGACCGGGATCTCGTGTTCGATCGCGAACTCACGGCAGGCCTCGCTGGCTTCGCCCTTGATGACGCCCCCGCCCAGCAGGAGGGCGGGCCGTTCGGAGTTCTCGATCCGTTCCGCAGCGGCCGCGACGATCTCCTCGTCGGCCCGCTCTTGAACGTCGTAGGTGTCGGGCACTTTCGGTTCGTCGGGTTCGCGGTCGGTTTCGCCGTTGGTGACGTCTTTGGGCAGGTCGACCAGGGTCGGCCCCGGCCGGCCCTCACGGGCCAGCGCGAAGGCCTCGCTGACGTCGTTGCCGACGGTGTCGGAGCCGCTCGCGAAGGTGTTGTCCTTCGTGATCGGCGTCGTGACGCCGGTCGTATCGGTCTCCTGGAAGGCGTCGTTGCCGACGAACTCCGTCGGGACCTGTCCGGTCAGCGCAAGCATCGGATCCGAGTCCATGTCGGCGTCGGCGATGCCGGTCACGAGGTTGGTCGCACCCGGCCCCGACGTGGCCAGACAGACGCCCGGCTCGCCCGAGACGATGCCGTAGGCGTCGGCCGCGTGGGCCGCGCCCTGCTCGTGGGCCATCGTCACGTGGTAGATGTCCGAATCGTACAGCGCGTCGTAGACGGGCATGATCGCCCCGCCCTGTACGCCGAAGGCGTACTCGACGCCCGCGTTCTCCAACGCGCGGACGACGGCCTCGGCACCCGAGGTGACGGGATCGGTCGTCGTCTCGGTGCCGGCCGCCGGCTCCTCGGTGGCCGCATCGGGCGCGGCGCTGTCGGTGATCTGCTCGTCGTCCTGTTCTTCGTCGGTCGGTGTGACCTTTGCTGCGCGTTCGCTCATCGGTTGTCTCCCGCCGTTTGCTGGCGATCGAGTGGTGTACGGTAGTGTGTCATCTGGTGGGTCGCTGATCGCTCGAAGAACGATGCGGCGAATTCGGGTCTGAAGCGACGAAGTACTATATGAGGGGCTATACTGCCCCTACAATACGAATCGAACCGAACGCGCTGCTGTCGACCGCGTTGGCGGACATCGACAGGGAAGCGCGGACCGTCATTACTGTCTACGTAGCTCCCTCGAGGGACATAACCCTTACGAGTGTGCCCGATCGAACGCGACAGCCGCTGCTCGCGGCGGGTGGCAAACGGGGAGGACATCGCTCAGATCCGCACCTCCTCCTCGTTCCGGCGCTCGACGCCGGCCTCTTCGGCGAAGCGCTCTAAGTCGTCGACGGTGACTCGGCGCTTCTCGGCCCCGTAGTCTTTGACGCGGCGGGTGACCGCCTTGACCTGCTCGTCGGTGGGCTCGAAGCCGCGCTCGACGAGTCGCTCCCGGACCGAGTGGGTCCCGGTGTGTTTCCCCATGACCAGTCGGCGCTCGGCACCGACCATCTCGGGGGTCATGACGCCGGGTTCGAAGGTGTCGGAGTTCTCGATGACGCCGGCGGCGTGGATGCCGCTCTCGTGGGAGAAGGCGTTGGCACCGACGACGGGCTTGTTGCCCGGCGTGTCCATCCCGCTTTTCTCCTCGACGACGCTCGAGAGTTCGGTGATGCGCGTCGTGTCGATCCCGGTGTCGCACTGGTAGAGCGACTCGACGGCCATCACGTACTCCTCGTAAGCGGCGTTACCGGCCCGCTCGCCGATCGAGTTGACCGAGACCTGCGCCTGTGCCGCGCCGGCTTCGATGCCGGCCAGTGCGTTGGCGGTGGCCAGCCCGAAGTCGTCGTGGGTGTGGACGTCGACCCGCGCGTCCGTGTGGGCACAGACCTTCTCGATCATGGCCCGGAATCGGGTCGGTGTCGCGACCCCGCAGGTGTCGGGGATGTTGATCCAGTCGGTGCCTGCCTCGGTGACCGCTTCGATCACGTCGATCAGGTACTCCTCGTCGGTCCGGGTCGCATCCATCGGCGAGAACATGCAGGTCACGCCTGCCTCTTTGATGCGTTCGACCGACTCGACTGCGCGCTGTACGACTTCCTCCCGGGTGGCATGCATCGAGTCCTCGATCTGGACGTCGCTGGTGGAGACGAACGTATGCACCATCTCGACGCCGGAATCGAGGGCCGCTTCGATATCACCGTCGACGACGCGGGCTAAGCCACAGGTCGTCGAACTGGTTGCCGAAGCGATATCACGAACGGCTTCGAACTCCGCGTCGGAGTTGACGGGGAACCCGGCTTCGATAACGTGGGTCCCCATCTCGTCCAAGATGGACGCGATCTGCCGTTTGTCGTCGTAGGAAAACGATGTGCCGGGCGACTGTTCGCCGTCCCGGAGGGTCGTATCGAAGACACGTGCTGACTCTATTTCGTCAGTGGAATCTAACGTGCCCTGGAAGAACTCGACCCCCCTGACTGTTGTCAGAGGATGGGCTGTCTTGTGAAGACATTGTATCTCAACCCGAGGTGCGACGAGATATATAAAACTACCGCTGCGGGCGGAGTCGTCGGCGGACTGAACGTTCTCGATCGATCGTGAAGAATCGAAGAATCGCATGACGGCAGCGGCATATTATCGACATATATGACCTAGTATAGTATGTGGTATTCCGTCCGATCGGCCCGAACGAACCGCGATCGCCCCCGTTTCGTCGCCGATCGGGGCCGGTTCGTCGCTCGCAAGCGCTGGCGCGCGCTCCGCGGTGAACGTTCGGGCAGCCAGTATTGTGTTCGTCCCCGAACGTTAGATGTAGTCCCACAATAGGCGTAATAAGTGCGCGATCGTCCACTTTCATCCGACTCGTCGTCGATCCTCGAGGGCGGTCGTCGTGGCGGGCAGACGCGCGGATGAACACTTTATACCCTCTTGTGGTAGGGATCGTCGGCATGACGACCGACGAGATCACCGACCTGCTAACCGGCGCGTACATCGACGAATTCGAGACCGTGATGAACTACCAGACCAACGCGATCGTCCTCGATGGCATCCACGCCGAGGAGGTCAAGACGAGCCTCGAGGAGGACATTCAGGAGGAACTCGACCACGCCAGAATACTCGGCGAGCGGCTGAAACAGCTCGACGAGTCGCCGCCGGGCTCGGAGTCGTTCGAAGCCAACCAGCACAGCCTCCAGCCGCCCGAGGATACGACCGACGTCCAGTCGGTCATCGAGGGAGTCCTCGAGGCCGAAGCGGACGCCATCGAGACCTACCGGTCGCTGATCGAGGCCGCGACCGAGGCCAACGATCCCGTTACGGAGGACGTGGCGGTGACGATCCTCGCCGACGAGGAGGCCCACCGCACGGAGTTTCGCGGGTTCCAGAAGGAGTTCCCGATGGACTGAGTATGAGGTGATAACCGCGAGTGAACGAAGTGAGCGAGCGGGCCGACGACCGATGTGAAAGGCGCTCTTCGAGCGCCTGAAACGGAGGGAGGAGGCTTTTGATCGACCTTTTGCTCTGCGGGCCAGCAAAGCTGGCCCTCGGCAAAAGGTCGATGGCGAACGTTTTTCTCGTCGCGCTGCCATCCACGGCGCATGAGCGATTTCGACCTCGACCTCCGGACCGTCGAGGAACACATCGACGACGAACTCGAGATCGAGGGCAGCATCGTACTGGGCGTCCTCGACGGGGAAACCCCGGCCGAGGAGTGGCTCGAGACGATCTCGAAGGGGAACGTCCTCGTGTTGAACGTCGAGGGCGATGTCAACGAGCTGGCCGCGGGGTTCGCGCGGGACGTCAGGGAGGAGGGCGGCAACCTCGTTCACTTCCGGGGGTTCCTGCTGGTGACGCCGCCGGGCGTGGACGTAAGTACCGAGCGCCTCTGAGACTGTTCTCGAGACCACGTGGTCAGCCCACTCAGCCGCTGGTGAACGTCAGGACGTGCCCGTCCGGATCCCGGACGACGACCTCGTCATCCGCCTCGCGCTCGAGCGAGCCGGTCCGGTCCCGGACGGCGGCGAGTGCCGCGGCCGGCTCGTCGGTCTCGAACCCGAGGTCGACGTGGACGCCGCCGCGGGCGTCGGCGAGGCCGAGGTGGGGTTCCCACAGTTCCAGCGCCATCGGACCCTGCAGCCGCACACGCTTGCGGTCGTCGCCCTCGTCGACCGTCTCGAAGCCCAGGGCCTCGTAGAACCGGTGGGCGCGCTCGAGGTCGCGGACCTCGAGGACGACCTCGAAGAGCCCGTCGATGCCCGGCCCGGCCACGTCCTGTTGCCCGAGTTCGACGCAGTTGCCGTCGGGATCGTACAGATACAGCGATCGAGCGGGGCCGAACTGCGCTTCCTCGAGGTCGTAGCCCTCGCTCAGTCGCTCCCACCAGTCGTCGTACTCGGCGTCGGGAATCGAGAACGCGAAGTGGGTGTGGAGCCCGCCCCGCGGAATCCCGTCGGGCCGGCGACAGACGAGATCGGTGTCGCCGGCCGCGAAGACGACCTCGCGGGGGCCGCGCTCGCGCACGGTCAGTCCCAGTGTTTCCTCGTAGAACGCCGCTGCCGGCTCGAGGTACTTCGCCTCGAGCGCCAGCCAGGCCAGCCCGGATAGCATGGCCGACCGTACGGGCGACGGGCGCATAGAAGCGTCGCCGCGTTGCGCTTGGGCTGTCGACAACGACGGCCGTGTGAGACGGAGTTTACCGACGTTTATGCGTCGGTGGCCCATAACACACGACATGGGTTTTCGCGCCGACGAACGAGCGACGGAGTTCCGAGAGATCGACCGATTCGACGGCGGTATCGGCTGGATCGCTCACCCCGACGAACGGATGCAACGGGCCAGCCACGCCCTCGAGATCGACGGCGAGGTCTGGGTGATCGACCCGGTCGACGCCGAGGGGCTCGACGACCTCCTGGCCGAGTTCGGCGACGTGGCCGGCGTCGTCGTCGGACTGGACCGACACAAACGCGACGCCGCGACGATCGCGAACCGCCACGACGTTCCGGTTTACCTCCCGGAGTGGTTCAACGGCGTCACCGGCGACATCGACGCCGCGGTCGCCCGGTTCGACGACGAACTCTCCGACACCGGGCTCCGGGCGATCACCGTCGTCGACAACCGCTTCTGGCAGGAGGTGGCCCTCTATAATCCGGCCGACGGAACGCTCATGGTCCCCGAGTCGGTCGGATCCGTCGACTACTTCCTGACCGGCGACGAGACGCTCGGCGTCCATCCGGCCCTGCGGCTGAAACCGCCCCGGTCGGCGCTTCGCGGTGTCGCTCCCGAACGCGTTCTCGTCGGCCACGGTGCCGGCGTGATGGAGAACGCGGCGACCGTCCTCGAGGCCGCGCTCTCGAGATCGCGAAAACGGGCCCCGCGGCTGTACGCGGGGACCGCCTGGGAGATGTTGCCGTTCTGAACGAGGGTCACGTCGGGGAATACATCTAACTAGCAGCCCCCCATAGGACGCCTGTGGTCTACGTCACTCGCGGTCTCGTCGACGTCCTGCTGGATCTGGCCAGCGATGCGGACCCCGACGAGCTGACGACCGGCGTCTCGGTCTCGCCGGCCGGCGACCTCGAGGGAGCGGCCGACCTCCCGCCGGAGACGCCGGTCTTTACCGACTTCTTCCTGCCGGACCCCGGCAACGCCGTCAACGCCGTCTTCGGCGTGAACCTGTCGACGCCCGCCCGCCAGACACAGGGGCAGTTCGTCTCCCATCCCGTCGGCGAACTCGCAGTGACCCGCCGCGACGACCTCGCGGAGATCGTCTTCGTGGCCGTCCCGCCGTGGAAGCCCGACGAGAACTCGTTCGCGGCGTTCGACCGCAGCGGCCGCCGCAAATCCCTCGAGATCGTCGACGCCACGCCGCCGGGGAAGTCACTGACGGACTGACACACGCGGTCGGTTCGAACGGCGTCGACACCACGGGCGGAAAAACGAAGCGACTGGTGGCTTGAGCGTCAGATCCCGGTCGTGACCGGCAACTCGCCGTCATCGATGATTCGGTCGATGATGCTCCCCGGAGTCCGTTCACGCCGTTCGTCCTCGGACTCGTCGGTATCCTCGGATGGGAAGTTCGGAACGTGTGGCATCGGTCTCCCTCCAGTCGACGCTAGCGCCCTCGAGCGGCAAAAACGCTACCCCGCCGTCGCCGGATCGAAGCGGCTCCGGCCCGGCCGGTCGATCCACACGAAACGATGCGACCGGGGAGCCACGGTCTACTCGAGGTAGCCGAGCCCGCGGAGCTGTTCGGTGATCTCTTCGAACTCCGCTTCGGTGAGTTCGCCCTCCTTCTGGTGCTGGATTACGATGCTACGAAGCAGGAACCGGACGAGGTCGCTCGTACTCTGAAAGCTCGTGCCCTCGATGGTCTCTTCGACGCGGTCCGCGAGGTCCTTCGGGATCGACACAGTGGTGTATTCGGTCATACGCCATACTCCGTCGCGGTCCTCAAAGGCGTGTCGACGGGCGACGCTCGTCGGTGACTCGTCCCGTGGTCGTCCCCCGGCCGATCGCCGTCGACCTCGACCGTCTCCACAGCCATTTTTATATCCGGCTCCGTATCGAGAGGTACAGGTATGGGAGTCCGGCCACCATCGAGCGGCGACGACGAGGAACCCGACAGCATCGAGTTCGGCATCGCGGCCGTCGACGCCCGCCTCAAGGACGCCGAGCTGCGCTTTCCGGCCACGAAAGACGACGTCAACGCGGCACTCGGCCACGAGCGCATTCCCTACGACGTCCACGGAAACGACGTGGCGCTGTCCGAGATGCTCGAGCGGGTCCCGGCCCGACAGTTCGAGTCCCGGCAGGAACTGCTGAACGCGCTCCACGAGCCCTTCGAGGAGTATCGGCGGAACCGTTCGGGTGGGGTCGTCGCACAGGTCCGTTCACTGTTGCCTTTCTGAACGAGTTGCTCGAACCGTCGCGGTGCGTTATCGACCACGAGAGCGATAGCCGGGGCGTCTCGACGCCCGCCCGGTGACGCCGCTCGAACGGCCGTTACTCCTCGGGCTCGTCTCGAGCGATCCGCTCGAGGCGGCGACGTTGCTCGCGGTGGAGCGTGACGAGCATGTCCGAGAGGACGCCGAACATGAGCAGTTGTACGCCGAGGATGATAGCGGCCGCCGAGACCAGTGCGATGACCTCGTGGCTCTGCTGGTACTGGATCCATTCCCAGAGGACGTACATCGCGATGAGGCCGCCGGAGACGATGCCGGTGACGCCGAGGCTCCCGAAGTAAAACAGCGGATTGTTCGTCTTGGCGAGCGAGTACAGCGCGAGCAGGATGGTGCCGCCGTCTTTGACCGGGTGAAGGTTGGTTTCGGACTCCTCGGGACGGGCACTGTAACTGATCGGAACGACGGTCGTTTCGATCCCGTGTTTGACACACTCGACGGCGAGTTCGGTCTCGATCGTAAAGCCGTCCGAGTCGAGCGACAGGCGCTCGAAGGAGTCGACGGTAAAGGCTCGGTACCCCGACAGGATGTCCTCGTAGTTCGCGCCGTGGACGAACCCGAACGCGCGGTTTATCACGCGATTGCCGAACCCGTTCAGCGCCCGCATCGCGTCGTCGTCCATGTCTGCGAATCGGTTACCGATGACGTGTTCGTAGCCCCGGGAAAGCGGTCCGATCATCCGATCGGCGTCGGCCGGATCGTAGGTCCCGTCGCCGTCGAGCATCAACACGTACGGAACCGTGATGTACTCGAGGGCCTCGCGGACGGCCTGGCCCTTTCCGCTGCCCGACTGGACGATCACCTCGGCACCGTGATCACGGGCGATCTCGCGGGTCTCGTCGCTCGAGTCACCGTCGATGACGACGACGTTCGTGTATCCCTCGTCGTAAAAGCCCTCGATCACGTCGCCGATCGTGGCCGCCTCGTTGAGCGTGGGAATGAGGATACAGACCTCGTCGGGGGCGATCTCGCGGGAGTCGTCAGTCATCGCGACGATCCCCCCGCCGTCCGGCTGGAGGGCCGAACCCGAACGTACCACGTCATCCTCCATCGGTGACTACTCCCCGGCGTAACTGCAAAAGGTTGCTGATTGATCACTGGCGGGCTTTTAACTGATCCCAGCGCCGTGGCGACTCGTGTAACGGCGACGGGCGATTCGACTGTGACCGGGGCGCTGTTCGATCGGCGGGCGGCCCTGCTCTCGCTCGGGCGATCATCGCCGACGCGAGCATTACGGGGACGGAACGACGGCTGACTGAGACCCAATTCCGTGATCAGCGGGCTACCAGGTCAGCCCCTCGTAGACCTCGAGTGCGTCCTCGTCGATGTCGATCCGGCGGCCATCGACCACGACTCTGCGAGCCATGCCATCGAACGAGAGCCTGTCGAACTCCGGCCACCCAGTGGCGACGACCGCGCCGTCCGCGTCCGCGAGCGCGCCCTCCGCCGAGTCGGCGTACTCGATGTCGGGATAGTCGGCCCGGACGTTCTCGATCGCGACCGGATCGTAGGCGACGACGTCCGCGCCCCGTGCCGTCAGGGCGTCGATCACGTCCAGCGCGCGGGACTTGCGTATGTCGTCAGTCCCGGGCTTGAACGACAGTCCGAGTACCGCGATGCGGGCACCCTCGAGGGGGACGTGGTCCGCGAGGAGGGCGACGAGCCGCCGCGGTTGTCCGTCGTTGACCGCGACGGTCGCATCGAGCAGTTCCGGCTCGTACCCCTGTTCGCGGGCACCGGCCCGCAGGGCGTTGACGTCCTTTGGGAAACAGGAGCCGCCCCAGCCCAGGCCAGAGCGCATGAACCGTTCGGAGATCCGATCATCGAGCCCGACCGCCTCGAGGACTTCGTAGGCGTCCGCACCGTAGGCCTTGGCGACGTTGCCCAGTTCGTTGACCAGCGAGACCTTCGACGCGAGGAAGGCGTTGTTGGCGTACTTGATGAGTTCGGCCTCGCGGATGTCGGTCTCGACCAGATCCGTCCCATCGCGCGCTCGCGGTTCACCACCGCTCGCGTTATTCGAGGCGCGTAGCGCCTCGCCCTCGAGGATCGGGGCGTACAGCTCGCGGAGGGTGGCCGCCGCTTCGTCGCTCGCCGTGCCGAAGACGACCTTGTCGGGCTCGAGGAAGTCCCGCACCGCGGTTCCCATCCGGAGGAACTCGGGGTTCATGGCGACCTCGATCCCCTCGCCGATTGGGGTTCCGGACTCCGTCTCGAGGATCGGCGCGACGACGTTTTCGGTGGTCCCGGGCAGGACCGTACTCTTGACGACCACGAGGTGGTCGTCGTCCTTGCCCGCCAGGGCGCGGCCGAGCGACTCCGCCCCGGCTTCCATGATCGCGAGATCGAGGCTCCCGTCGTCGGACTGGGGCGTCGGGAGACAGAGGAAGGTGACGTCCGTCTCGCGGACGGCATCGTAGTCGGTCGTCGCGCGGAGACGGGTGCCGGCGTGGTCGGCGATCCGCTCGGCGAGCCCGGACTCGTGAATCGGTGCCTCACCGGCGTTTATGCTGGCGACGATGTCCGCGTCGATTTCGACGTTGACTACGTCGTGGCCGAGATCCGCGAGACAGGCGGCGACGGTCGTGCCGACGTAGCCGCTGCCGACGATAGAGACGTTCATGAACGGTGTGTCGAGCAGTATCGATTAGTGGTTTTTGGGTTCGAGACGACGGACGATCGATCGTTCGGTCGTCCCGTTACTGGTCGTCGTCGTTCTCGGGTTCGGCGAGTCGTTTTTCTGCTCTCTCTCGATCCTCCGGATAGCCGACGTCGATGCGCCAGCCGTCCATCCGGATCGCGTCGATCGTCCGTCCCGACTGGATCAGCAGGTCGATCGCGTCCGGCAGTTCGTACTCGCCGCGGTCGGAGGGCTGGACGAGATGGCAGGCGTGGAAGATCTCCGGCGTGAACGTATAGAACCCCGTCATGACGAGGTTCGACGGTGGGTCGTCCGGTTTCTCCGTTACCTCGACGATCTCCCCGTACTCGTTGGTATCGAGGACACCGTATCTCGAGGCTTCCTCATAGGGAACTTCTTCGACGAGGAAGGCAGCGTCTGCCCGCTCCTCCCGCTGGCGGTTGATCACGTCCCCGAGGTTCGCTCGGAAGACGTTGTCCCCGAGCATGAGCATGAAGTCGTCGTCGATGTGGGGTTCCGCCTGCAGGATGGCGTGAGCGAGTCCGAGTTGCTCGCGCTGGTGGGCGTACGTGATCGGAACGCCGCGGTACTCGTCACCGTAGCGCTCGATGATCTTCTCTTTCATGTAGCCGACGACGAGGACGAACTCGGTCGCACCGATCTCGATGAGGTTGTCCATGACGTCCTCGATGAGTGGGTTGCCGTCGACCTCGACGAGGACCTTCGGCTTGTCTTCGGTGAGCGGCCGGAGGCGGGTTCCCTTGCCCGCGGCCAGCACGACTGCTTGCATACCGAATGGGTCGAAAGAGCGGAACAAATACTTTGGGAGACGCCGACAGTCCGAGGGCCGAGTCCGACTAACCGCTCGAAAGGACCGGGAGATCAAACGGGACGTTCTGGTCAACGACCGTTCGGAACTCCGTCGAGATTCCAAGCAGCACAGTGAAGTAGACGCCGGCACCGAGACCGACGAGCAACACGACGGTTGCGACGTTGTGATTGAGTAGTCCATAGGTCGACTCGACCCAGAGCCCGGCGTACACCACACCAGCCATGACGACGGCAGCGGACCACTGTTTGGCGATCTCGCCCGTCGGGACTGCAAAATCGATGATCGCATCCACGTGGTAGTACGCCAACATGAGGCTGGCTGCGACCGAGACCATCGTCGCCACTGCCGCACCGAGCCATCCGTACAGATAGATCAACACGAGGTTAAGTGAGACGTTGGCTCCGACGAACACGATGTTGACTCTGAAGGCGAGATCAGGACGGTCGATCGCGTTGAGCGTGTTCAAGAGTTGATTCTGGTAGCCCATGATGAGGTTCGCGACTATCAGTAGTATCAGTATCGTTGCCCCTTTTGGGAACTCCGGGCCGTAGATTCGGAGGAGTCGCTCGCCAAGCAGTGTCCCACCGAACAGTCCGGGGATCAAAAACAGTCCGGCGAACGAGAGGGACTGTTCGACGATTCGCGCGACAGCCTGCGAGTCTTCCTTGGCCGAGAGCGAACTCATTTCGGGAAACAGTGTGGAACTGAGTGCGCCACTGAAGAGGATGAGAAATTCCGCGATGTTCCAAGCCGCCGCGTAAACGCCGATCAGACCAGACGAGACGAATAGACCGAGAACGATGATGTCTGTATAGCTAAACATCTGCGACTGGAGATTTCCCAACCAGGAGAACTTCGCGAAACCCACGAGTCGTTCGAAGTGCTGCCTCTTGGGCCGTGAGAGTCCGCGCAAATTTCGCGCAACGAAGTACCCACCGACCAGAATAACGAGACAGTAGCCGACGACATGACCAGTGAATAGTCCGGCTGTGCCTGCACCGGCAGCAATGAGACTGATCTGAAAGAGTGCCCGACTTCCCGTTCGCAGCGGTGATAGTGCGCCACTCACGTGTACTAAATGCAACCCAGAGAGGATCGAATTGAGCAAACTATTAAGAAGGACTACCAGCAAGATTAACACAATGTATCCCGTGGCGGGATACCCGACATAGCCTGTAATTTGTTCTCGAAACAAGATGAGACCACAGGCGATGAGAACGAACAAACCGAAAATGATAGTTGCTCCCGCGAGCGCGTACTCGCCTCGGTCGTTCCCCTCGGAAACCCGCTTGGATATTGCTCCGGATAAGCCGACTTTCCCCGCAATTGCGAGCCACGAAACGAGCCCGATGGCAACGCTGTAAACGCCGAGCGGACCCGCACCGAGCATTCTGGCGATATAGATGGTCGCCAGAAACCCGAGCCCCGATGCGAAGAGCTTTGAAAGAAAATATATGATAGAGGTTTGGCCGAGACGCATATGTGGTCACTGTGAGGGCGTTGATTCAATCTATCCGCGTATGGGTTCTTCGGTCCGTCGATTCGAATCGACACTGATCGAGTTCTCGCGAGGCCAGCGTAACGGATCTGACCGCCTACCGCACCGAGGCCGCTCTCGTGGCGTGTCGCTGTCCGCTATCGAATCCACGTCGCTAATCAGCGTACCCTAAGGCTTCCAATCGGTCCGCTATCTCGTCGTCGTTCAGATCCCGCTCGGATTCGATGGGATCCGAACTGCGGATCTCACGGCGGTCGTCCGCCTCGATGACCAGCCACGGGACCTCGCGGAGCGTCGGCGTACTGAACCCTTCCATGTGACCCCAGACACGGCTCGTGAACGGGAAGACCCGTTCGCCGAGCATCTCCCCGTGATCAGCGGTGACAACGGACTTTCCGGAAACCTTCTCGAGCAGTTCTTCGACGTGATCGAGCGCTATCTCGAGACTCTCCGTATATGCGTCACTGATCTCCTGAAACGTCACGTCTCGCTGTTTGACTGCGCCCCAAATCTGAATCCCCTGATCGTGTTTACCGTATCCTTGGAGATCCAGTCGATCCCGCAACTCGTCCGCTGTTTCCCCGAGGTAGGGGCGGTGGGGCTGCATGAAATGGACGACGAGTCGCTTGTCGGGATACTGCTCGTGGGCTTCGATCGCCGCGGAGACGACATCGTCTGGCTGGACCGTTCCGATATCTTCGTCCCAGCGATCGGCGTGTAGATGGTCGATGTGATAGAACGTGTCCTCGTTGAGGTCCGTCGAGAATGGGTTCGCGGTTACGTAGACGGTATCGTGAAACTCGCTGGTTTCGAAATTTTCCTCCATGAACTCCCAACTTTTCTTCCCCTTTGACGTTGCCTTATAGAGGGTGCCGTCAATCGTATTGTGTCGCTCGAAATAGTCGTATCGACAGGCGTCAAGAATGACTAGATTATCCCAATCCTCCTCCATCACGTCGATCCCCTCACCGCATTTTCGATCGGTATATTTCCCATATCCCGTATGGACTGGCCAACTGGCTAACCGAAGTGCCTCTCGGCCGATCAAAACTGGGTTTCGGAGCGCCCGTCTCAAGTTCTCAAGTGTATAGTGACCGTTCATGATTATAGGACGTATCGACAGGTATATCGGCGCAACGCTTTCGTCTCTCAAGGTACTTTCGGCGTTCCGTCGGTCCGCTTTGTGCCTACCGGTCGGCCGTGTCTCTTATCGCCCATGTACCCTGCGGACCGTTTCCTCGAGTGTCGCAGTATCGACGACGATGTCAGTAGACTCCGCCCGACAGTACATCGGTTCGTACGAGACGCCGAGCGTTGCCGTCAACTGCCGGTAGGGTTGTTTGACCTTGTCGCCGAACAGTTCTACGAGCGTGCAATCGTCGGCGAAGACGATGTCGGTGAGGCCGGCTCCGTGAGGGCCGACGACGACATCTGCATCGGCGAACAACCGCGCGTTCCGCTCGAGCGAGCGCTCTTCCAGCCGATAGCACGAGAAGCCGAACTGGGACAGGACGGCCATGACCTCGGCCTCGTTTACCACGCGGCGCTCGACGGCGTTGGCCCGCGAGACGTAGACGTTGTTGCCGCTCTCCGGCGTCGTTTCGGGCGCACTGTCGAGAACTGCCCGGCGGAGCCACGCGAAGTCCTCGGCGCGTCGTTCCGGGAACGAGGGGACGACAAGCCGCGAGACGTCGTAGGCCGGTGCCGTCGCGTACTCGATCCGCGACTCGGGCCACTCGAGCAACTCGAGGGTCTCGCCGACGAACGGCGGCGCATCCGGTGGCACGAGCAGCGTCACGCGCTCGCCGGTCGCGTCCTCGAACGCTCGGATATAGCGGATCTTCGGGACCGTCTCGACGATCCAATGATAATAGTTCGGATACCGTGGGATAAGCGGCGCGGCGGTTTCCAGCGACCCCGTGGCGATGTGGCTGCTGCCCGGACGCGATCCCGACAGCAGGTCGCGAAGCGGGGCGTCACCGTAGAACAGTTGTCTGGAGAGCATTGCCATCATCGCCTGCTGGGCCTGATCCGGTTCAGCGGCGCTCTCTTCTATGATTTCGCGGTGGGGTGTCAACGCCAGTCCTGTTTCCGAGAGGAGACGTCCACCCTCTACGAGCGCCACGAAGGGGGCAGGCTCGGAGTCAGTGCCGTCCGAAACTGTGACGATCCTGCTCGCGACCGACTCGAGGGCGTCCCTGGAAACGGTCCGAACGACGCCACGATCGACGAGTGGATCGAAGACCGGCCGGCCGAGACGTTTCCGGGTCAACAGGTCGCCGGCCGCGACGATTGACTCCCGAACCCCGTCAGCCGCGAGCTTCCGCTTGAGCTTTCGAGAGGCGAACTCAGTCGGGATCATGGTTCGTGGCCGTGTCCGCTATCGACTCCGGTACGGATCGCCGTCCGTACGGGGCAGGGCTCTCGGTCATCGGTATCCCAGCGCCTCGAGACGCTCATCGACGGTTTCCTCATCGACGCTTTCCTGCTCGACAGGCGGTTCCGGTCGGACCTCCCTGCGGCCGTCGCCCTCGACGACGAACCAGGGGACCTTGACCAGTTCCTCGGCGTGGACGCCGTACGGATGGCCGTACTTCCGGCGGCTCGGGATCGGCGACAGCCGCTCCCCGACGAGGTTGCCGTGGTCGGCCGTGATCACCGACTTTCCTTTGAGCGTCTCGAGCAGATCGGCGACCTCTTCGAGGACGACGTCGAGGTTCTCCAGATACGCCTCCCAAACTGTCGCTACGTCTAAGTCAGCGGTGCCGTCTCGGAGGTGCTTCCAAATACCCGGTTCTTCCTCTACGTCGAGATCCATCGTCCATCCGCCGCCGGCCATGTTCCGACCGAGTTCCCCGATGAATGGCGTGTGTGGCTGCATGAAGTGGACGATCAGCCGTTTATCAGGGTAGGTTTCATGGGCGTCTGCCGCCGCTCGTGCGACGGTTTCCGGGGTTACTGTCTGTAACTCCGTATCCCAGTC
Source organism: Natrinema sp. CGMCC1.2065 (assembly GCF_051225675.1). NCBI lineage: Archaea > Methanobacteriati > Methanobacteriota > Halobacteria > Halobacteriales > Natrialbaceae > Natrinema > Natrinema sp. CGMCC1.2065. The sequence goes on from NZ_JBPJSJ010000026.1 coordinate 22,459, forward strand.
ACCCAGACAATCGATGACGGCATGAAACGTGTCTTCATCGAGATTCAGACGTGGAATGTACGGGTTCGCGTTAACGTAGACGGTATCGTGGAACGTTCCCGACGTGAAATTCCGTTCCAAGAACTCCTCGCTACTCGATCCCAGCGAGATCCGTGACTCGAGTTCGCCATCGAGACCGATTCGATCCGCGAACATGTCGTAGCGACAGGCGTCTAGAATTAGCAGGTTGTCCCAATCTTCGGACATGATTCGGGTTCCCTTTCCGTGTCGGAAGTGGAAGACGAGATTATTGAGTTCGATGGGAACGTAACGTAATGCACTCGTAGAGATCTGAAGTAACCCTCCGCTGGCGTAGAGTTCCTTCGCTTTGCGGAGATGGTGACGCATACGATGTGGAAATTCCCTCCGAGGAAATAACGTTTCGGTTCAAAGAACGAGCGTTAGTCGGTCAAACTTTGTACCCTAACGCCTCTAGTTGTTCGTCGAGTTCTTCTCGGGACATCCGCGCGTTGTTCGGTTCCTCGACCGTCGGTTCGTAGGTTCCGTTGTCTTCTGCGGACGTAATCACCCACGGGACCGTCCGGATCTGGGGGTGAAGGCTTCCGAGTTTGTGGCCGAGAATCCCGTACTCCCCGAACGCCTCGCCGTGGTCGGAGGAGATCGCTACTCGGTCAGCGTCCAGGTTCTCCAAGAGGAGTTCGATGTCGTCCAGAACGAACCGAAGATCGCTCATGTACGCCTCCCAAATACTCTCGAGATCCCCCGTCTCGTAGTAATAGTTCCACCAATCGTACTCGTGATATTTCAGGTCGCGATCCTCTGCGAGTGCTTTCGAAAACCAGGGCGTATGCGGTTGGTGATACTGAAGGATGAGTCGATCGAAGTCGTGTTCGCGCCCGACCGAGATCGCGCGGTCGGTCACGTATTTGGGGGGTGTGTTACCTTCCGTGTGTCCGAACGGCCCTTCTTCTCCGACGGTCTCGAATTTGAACAGGTATTCCGCCTTCCCGAGTTCAGTTATGTCTACGGATGGAAAGAGTCGAAGCGTCTTAAACGGCAACGGTCTATCGCTATCGGTCTCGTGGACCTTCGTATCTAACACTTCTTGGATATGACTCTGCGCCGAGAGGAACGCGGTTTCCCGGATCTGATCGAGGTGTTGTTCGTCGAACGTCCGAGCGAGCCATTCGGCGGATGCACCCCCGACCGACCGGATACTGTCGACGGTATCGATGAAGTCGTACTCGTCTTGGACGAGACGCATAGCATCCACTCGACACGTATCGAGGAGGATCAGGACGTCCCACTCACGATCGAACACGTTCGTTCCGATCGTTCGGTGGCCATTGACGGCGATCGCCGGCGTTCTGTATAGATAGTCGAGTAAGATCGAATCGACCACTCGAGACGGATTTTTCAGCCCTTTCAATATATTTTCTCGATTGAGATCCGGCATAGTGTTTAAACGTGTAGTTGAGGGTCTTCTTTCTCGGTATTAATGCTACCGATCAAAATTCAGATACCAGTTCAATGTATACTAATACACCTCATATGGTCCTTAATTACATGTTCGATAATACTATTACAAATGTTTTGGTTAGAGACGCTCCCGAATCAGCAGGTTTCATCGCAAATATTATTTCCGCTGTCGGCTACTTCAGATCAATGCTGCGGCACGAAGTGAGCGTCGACAATATTAAGAAGGCTTTGAAGAACCCCGATCAGGCCGTTGACGAGACCCTCTACGAACTGTTCTATCGAATTCCAACAACGTATGCGAATACGGTAACGACTATCGGCACGAACGTCTTCACACGAGAGTGGGACGTTCTAATCCTGCTGGATACCTGCCGCGTCGACGCGCTTCGCGCGGTTGCCGACGAGTACGAATTTATTTCAGCGGTTGACAGCATCCGTTCGGTCGGCGGTCGGTCTCCCGAGTGGATCGCCAAGACGTTCGTCGACGAATACGAGGAGACGATCCGGGAAACAGCGTATCTCACCACGAACGTCTTCACGGAGCCGATCCTAGACACTGCAAGCCCCGACGCCGGATCGTTAGCCGAGAAAAGCTTCACATACGATCTGTTGGATAGGATTCCGACCGTTGACGTAGAGACGCTGGGGAAGTGCGAGTACCTGTTCGAATACGAACCGGTTGGAAAATCGGGACCACTGGGTCACACTGACGGCGGAACACCGCCTCGATACGTGACTGACAGGGGTATCGATGTCGCCCGAAGCGAGGACTTCGACCGTCTGATCCTGCACTATCTTCAGCCACACCCACCCTACATGGCGCGGGCGCTTGAGGAAGACCGCCCGTTGCACAAACACGAACGGGACTGGTGGGGATACATAGGGGAGACGGGCGATAAAGAAACGATCTGGGAGACGTATCTGGACGAACTCCGATTCGTCCTCGACGATGTCGAACTGCTCCTGGAAAACATGGACGCCGAACGGGTCGTTATCTCGTCCGATCACGGGGAAGCATTCGGCGAGTTCTGGGAGTTCGGACATAAAACGGGTAGTATACATCCGAAAGTCCGAAACGTGCCCTGGGTAGAGACATCCGCAACTGACACTGGTTCGTACACGGCGGAGTTCGAAGCGCCATCGACGAACGAAACAGATGACGACCTCGACGAACAACTCGAGGCACTGGGATACAAGATGTGATTCGTAACTCATGGGTCCGAGCGAAAAGAAGTGGTATGAATGATGCAGTATGAGAATGCTTTCCATGATCCGCTCTAATCGAAGGGCAACGAGATGTCACGAATGACACGAATCTCCCTCGTCACCCCACGATATCCACCGACCCACGCCGGCGGCGGTGAGATTAGTGCCCGACTGCTCGCCGAACAACTCCACGCTCGAGACGCCGTCGACGAAGTCGTCGTCTACTCGTTCGACGGCGAGTCGACGGAGACGGTCGGGGGGATTCCGGTCTTCCGGCTCGCGGACGTCCCCCAGTACCCCTACAGCCTGCCGAACGAGATCGCCTACCGGAAGCTCAGGGCGGTCGGGCCGGACCCCGACGTGATCCACGCGTACAACATGCATCTCCATCCCGCCGTGGGACGGCTCTCCGCGACGCTCGACGTTCCCGCGGTGGCGACGCTAAATGCATATCCGCTCGTCGACTGGGCCGAGGTGAACGTGACCCCGTCGCTCAAGCGCCGAGTGTACGAGCGGACACTGTTGCGTCTCGAACGGCCCCGCCTGCTGGGACAATTGTCGAACATCGACCTGTTCCTGCCGCTCAGCAGCGCCGTCGAACGGGTCTACCGGAACAACGGCCTCGGGGACGCCGACTACGAGGTGATCCCGAACATGCTCGATCCGTCGTTTTCCGTCCCGGGCGACGGCTCCGAAGAGACGGACCGGGTCCGGTTGCTGTACGTCGGCTATCTTCGGGACACGAAAGGCGTTCGGTATCTGATCGATGCGATGGACCGGCTCCCCGAGCGGGTCGAACTGACGGTCGTCGGCGACGGTCCGGAGCGGGACGCCCTGACGGAGCGGGCCGCGGGTACCGCCGCGGTCGACAGGATCGAGTTCACCGGTTTGGTCCCCTACGAGGAGGTCACACGGGCGTACGCTGACGCGGACGTGTTCGTCCACCCCGGCGTCTGGCCGGAGCCGTTCGGCCGGACGATTCTCGAGGCGATGCAGGCCGGATTGCCCGTCGTCGCGACCGATATCGGCGGCCCGGCCGACACCGTCCCGCAGTCGGAACTACTGGCGACGCCCGGTGATCCGGCAAGTCTGAGCGAGAGCATCGAATACGCCGCTGCAAACCGTGACCGGATTGGCCGGGAAAATCGGCAGTTCGTCGACGACCGGTATCACCCCGATGTCGTCGTGCCACAGTTTCATGAGGTATACGAGCGAGTTCTGCGTGACTGACGGCGAACGGCGCCCCCGCAGCCACCGATCAACCCGTGAAGGATATGGCCGTCGGTTTAGAAGACGGGTGTAATGATCGATTTCGGACCTGGCGGCCGAGGACTGGCGGTCGCACACTGGGGCGAACACGCCAACGGTGGCGGTGATCGCCTCGCCTGGGAACTCGCCCGCGTCTTCGAGGACGCACCCTTTTATGTCGGCTGGCGTGACGAGTCGATCGAGCCGACCGATATCGAGGCCGAACAGCTCATCCAGGGCCGGTTACTGAACCGGGCCCTCGAGCGGGGCGGGCTGGCGCGACAGCTCGCGCATCTCGTGGGATGGCAGCTCGCCGAGCCGCTCCGGGAGTACGACGTCCTCGTCACGAGCGGAAACGAGCCGCTGTTTTACGTCGCCCCGACCGAGCAGACCTGGGTCGCCTACATCCATCACACGAACCGCAGACAGTCCGACCAGATCACTGCGGTCGAATCCGCTCGGTTCCCCCGGCTCCGACTGCTCCTTCATTACGCGATCCGGGTCCTGTTCGACCACAACACCCACCGTCCCGATCGCTACGTCGTCAACTCCGAACTCGTCAAGCGCCGCCTCGAGCGCTACTGGGGCGTGCCGAGCGAGAAGATCAGCGTCGTCTATCCGCCCGTCGATACCCACGAGTACGACCCGGACGACGAGGAGACCGGCGAGTACTACGCGACACTCTCGCGGCTGGACTGGCACAAGGACGTCGACGGGATCGTCAGAGCGTTCAACGACCTCGATCGACGACTGCTCGTCGCCGGAGACGGTCCCGAACGCGAGCGCCTCGAGCGGTTGGCCGGCGACAACGTCGAATTCCTAGGCTACGTCGACGAGGCCGAGAAACGACGCCTGCTGTCGGGCGCGAAGGCCTTCGTGTTCAACGGCCGCGACGAGGACTTCGGGATCGCTCCGGTCGAAGCGCTGGCGGCCGGCACGCCGCTGCTCGGCGTCGAGGAGGGGATGACACAGTTCCAAGTCGTCGACGGGAAGAACGGCTACTGCCACACGCGAGCGGACGAAACCGGGCCCTCGCTGGCCGAGACGATCCGTCAGTTCGAGGCGGAGGGGATCGAGTGGTCGCCATCGGAGATCGCTTCCTTCGCCGAGCGGTTCTCCGTGAACGCGTTCCACGAGGGGATGCGGGAGGCGGTCGATACCGCGGTTGCGAGCGCCGATATCACGCCCGATTGGTACGAAGCCTACGAAGCCGGCGATTGAGTCGACCGCGGACAGTCACGCGCCGCTCGGCGCGTCGCGTTCGGCGGTCAGCTCCGCCCGGTCCACGTTGGTCAGTCCGTACAGGTAGCCGAAGCCGACCGCAGCGGTGAACACGAAGATAGTCACGAGCTGTTGGACCTTCGCACTCGAGGGCCGTCGCACGAGTTCCGACAATCGGCTCGGAACGAACTCGAGCATGAGTTCCTTCAGATACTCGTTCTTATCCCCCTTCGCCTCGGGTAACAGCAGGTCCATGATCCGTTTCGAGTAGCCCTGCCAGAACGAGCGGGCGACGAGCCACCGGAAGTCGCCCCGATAGTCGAACAATTTGTGGTGAACTACCGCGTCAGTGTTGTAAATCACGCCCTTCCCGTACGTATTCGCCATCCGAATACAGACCGGTGCTTCGTGGGCCTGGATGTGGCGGTCGCCCTTCCGGCCGGTGTTCTCGTCGTAGCCGCCGACGGCAAGGAAGACGTCCCGCCGATAGGAGATGTTCGAGCCGTAGGTGTTGCGAAGCTCCTCCATGTGATCGCCCATCCCGCGCTCGTCACAGCCGACGAGCCAGTAGAACTCCGCGGGGAAGAAGTCGGGTTTTTCGGTCACCCAGTCGGAGGCGACGTGGCCGCCGACCGCGATAGCGTCAGTTTCGGCGTAGACTCGAGCCAATTCCGCGACCCAGTCCTCTTCGGCGACGGCATCGTCGTCGATGAACGCGACCACGTCGCCGGTCGCGATCTCGGCTCCGCGGGTCCGGCTGTAGGAGATGCCTTGATTCTCGTCGTTACAGTGGAGGACGACGTCCTCGAGGCCCCCGTAATCATCTCTCACGCGGTCGAAGACCGGCTCGTTGCCGTCGACGACGAGGACGATCTCGAGGGGGTCGTAGGTCTGTGCGAGGACGCTGTCGACGCACTCCGAGAAGACGTCGTACCGGTCCATCGCGTACGTACAGATGACGACGGAGACCTTCATCGGGACTCGATTTCGGAGAGGAGAGAATAAGCCTTTTCCTTCAGTAACCCGCTCGGCGGAGGAACGGTCCGAAAACCGGAGTATCGTCGCTCCGACTCCGTCGTTAGACGGGGTATCAAACGGCGACGCGTATATGACAAGGCTTATTCTTGGCTTGGGTCTGGTGGAACCTAATGAGTACGGACACCGAACACGTCGACGAGGGAGCAGAAACCTCCACCCTCGAGGCGTGGCGAGACTGGTATCATATCCCCGTCGTCGGGGTCGTGATGCTGTTTATGGTCTGGGTCCGAACCCAGATGTACGACCGATTCGTCACGGACGGCGGACAGCCCGCGCTGTCCGGTATCGACTCGTGGTATCACTGGCGAACGATCAACTGGACTGCCGAAAACTACCCGCATACGATGCCCTACGAGGTCTGGACCGGATTCCCGTCCGGCAACTACGTGGGCCAGTTCGGGACGCTGTTCGACCAACTCATCGTCACGGTAGCGATGATCGTCGGCCTCGGTGATCCGTCGCCCGAGACCCTGTATACGGTTTCGCTGCTTGCGATTCCGGTCATGGCCGCGCTCGTCGCGATCCCGGTCTTCTACGCCGGGCGGCGACTCGGCGGGACGATCGGCGGCATCGTTTCGGTTCTCGTCCTCGCTCTCGCGCCCGGGACCTTCCTTCGGCGCTCGTTGGTGGGGCAGCTCGACCACCACGTCGGCGAGGTGCTGTTCATGGCGATCGCGGTCCTGGCGATGATGGTCGCGTTGCGCGTGGCCGAACGGGACAAGCCGATCTACGAACTCGTCGTCGACCGCGACTGGGATACCCTCCGGTCCCCACTCGTCTACAGCACGCTCGCGGGGATTGCGATGACCTTGTATATCTGGGTCTGGCCGTCGGCGATTCTTCTGATCGGGATCTTCGGCGTCTTCTTTACCGTACAGCTCTGTGTCGATTATCTCCGGGGAGTTTCGCCCGACCACGTCGCCTTCGTCGGGACAGTAAGCCTTGGCGTCACGGGGCTGCTGTCGATCCTGTTGATCGAACGGCCCGGCAGTACGGGATCGACATCGTTAGGCCTCCTCCAGCCACTCGCTGCTTTCCTCGTGGCCGCCGGCTGCGTGTTCATGGCGTGGCTCGCCCGTGAGTGGAACAACCGTGATCTCGAGCGCCAGTACTACCCCGTCGCCATCGCCGGCCTCCTCGGTGCGATCGGAGTGGGGGCGTGGCTCGTCCTGCCCGGCCTGTTCGATACGATCGTCGGCAACGCGGTGCGCCGGGTTCTCCCGATCGGCGGGACGGCAACGGACCTCACGATCGGCGAGGCCAAGCCACCGGATCAGTTCCTCTCTCACGTCTTCGACGAGTTCGGTGCCGCGTTCTACACGATGGTCGCGGGGCTCGTGTTGCTCGTCGTGCGGCCGCTTCTCGGCCGCGAGTATCGCGCCGAGTATACGCTGGTGATCGTCTGGTCACTGTTCCTGACCAGTATGGCGGCCACACAGCTTCGGTTTGCGTACTACCTCGTTCTCGCTGTCGCGGTCGTTAACGCCGCGTTCGTCGCGGACGTGGTTCGGCTGTTCGATCTCGATATCAGGGGCGGCATCGAATCGCTCAGGTCGATCGAGACCTATCAGGTGGTCGTCGTCATCCTCGTGGTCTTGTTACTGTTTGCGCCGTTGTTACCGCCGCTGGCATCGGGAACGGCCTGGGGGAACGCCGAGGGCGCTCGACCGCACCCCGACGCGATGGCCTGGGAGGAGTCCAACGAGTGGCTCGCGGAGAACACGCCGGCACCGGGTAACTACGGCGGTGCGAACAACGCCGATACGCTCGACTACTACGGGAGCTACACCCCAGAGGACGGTGATTACGAGTATCCCGACGGGGCCTACGGCGTCATGTCGTGGTGGGACTACGGCCACCTGATAACGACCCAGGGCGAACGGATCCCCCATTCGAACCCGTTCCAGCAGAACGCGCGGTCGTCTTCCGAGTTCTTGACTGCCCAGTCCGAGGCGGAAGCGGAACTGATCCTCGATGGGATCGCCGCCGGTGAACCTGTCGTGAATCGATCGACCGAGGAACTCGAGGGAGCCGTCGGCAACGACTCTCAGGAGGGCGAAGGGATCCGATACGTGATGATCGACGACCAGATGGCCGGCGGGAAGTTCAGTGCGATCACGGCGTGGTCCGGGCCCGATTACAGCGCGTACGTTCAGAGCGAACAGTTCCAAGCTGGAAACAGCTCGATCCAGCTTCCGAGCGGAAATGAGGTCTACGAGAACACGACGACCGCGTCGCTGTATCGGCAGGACGCGGCCGGCATGGAACACTACCGGCTGGTTCACGAGAGCGACGACTACGCGATCGTCGGCGGGATGCAGGTGGGCAATCAGCGACTCCCCCACTACTCCCTGCCGATTAGCCGGTACAACCGGGCGACCGGACAGAACCTCGACACCGGCTGGAGTAACCAGACGGCAGCGATTCAACAACAGCTCGCACAAGCACGGAGCAGCGACCAGGTGTATCAGCAACTCGGCGTTCCGATGTGGGATGCCCACGTCGAGTCGAGAGTCAAGACCTACGAACGCGTCGCGGGCGCGACGATCACCGGTAGCGTCGACGCCGAGTCGATCGACGCCGACAACGCCACGGCCGTAGTCAGCGTCCCGCTCGAGACCGGTACCGGACGGACGTTCGCCTACAGACAGACCGCCGACGTGGACGCGGACGGCAGCTTCGAGGTGACCGTCCCGTACGCGACGAACGACGAACTCGGCGTCGAGGACGGCTACACCGACAGCAGTGTCGAGGCGCTGGGCAACTACACCGTTCGAGCCATCGCGCCGTCCGGCAACGAGACCGTCCAGTACGGCGGCGAAACGACGGTTCCGGAACCGGCCGTCGTCGACGGCGAGTCGGTCGACGTCACCCTCGAGGAGATCGAGACCGACACGGGTAACGAGAGCAACGAAACTGCTGGGAACGAAACGACCGGCAACGAGACGGACGACGGCGGGTCGACCGACGACGGCACGGCCGGCGACGGATCGACGGACAACGAGACGGCGGCGGCCGTCGCGCCGATCGCCGCCGAGCCGGCGAGCTGATCGGTCGCTCGCCGATCGGACACCCAGCGGGAAGAAGGCTTTTGCGAGATCCGCCCCAAATACCGACGATGCGGGAGCTTTTCGCCGTCTACTTGAAGGGGTTCTCCATGGGGTCTGCCGACGTCGTCCCCGGCGTTTCGGGCGCGACGATCGCACTGATTCTCGGGATCTACGATCGGTTGATTCGGGCGATCACGACGATCGATCCCCGAAAATTTCGATCGGCGTGGCGGCTCCACGAGCCGGCCCAGCGGGCGGCCCTGCGGGCCGAACTCGAGCGGATCGACGCCGGCTTTCTGGCGGCGCTCGGACTGGGGATCGCGACGGCGATCGTGGTGTTGTCGCGGGTGTTACACACCGCGGTAACCGAGTATCCGGTGCCGACCTACGGCTTCTTCTTCGGGTTGATCGGTGCGTCGGCGATCGTATTGTACGGCGAGATCGATCGCTGGCCCGGTCGGCGACTCGCCGTCTCGATCGCGGGGATCGCGATCGCCGCCGCGATCACGGGTGTGACGGCAACGGGCGTCTCACACGGGCCGGCGATGGTCGTCCTCGCGGGTGCGATCGCGGTCTGTGCGATGATCCTCCCGGGGATCTCCGGGGCCTTCTTCCTGCTGCTACTGGGCCAGTACGAGTTCATGACTGCGACGCTGACCGCGTTCGTCGACGGCCTGCTCGGGCTGGCCGGCGGCGGGACCGCCGGCTCGGTCGTCGAGTCGGGGACCGTCGTCGCGCTGTACTTGCTCGGGACGGTGATCGGCCTGTTTACGATGGCACACGTCGTTCGACGCGCGCTCGAGTCCTACCGGGCAGCGACGCTCGCTTTTCTGGTGAGTTTGATGGTCGGGGCGTTGCGCCTGCCGGCGACCGAGATAGCGACCAACGTCGGCTCGGAACCGACCGCGACGCTGCCGATTGCGGTGGCGGCGGGGGCCGTCGGCGTCGTCGCCGTTCTGCTGGCGAACCGATACACAAGCGGACTCGAGTACGACGACCCTGCCGGCTAGCGCGTCGATCAGTTGCCGTCGGCCGTCGTCAGCGCGCGGAACGCGATCGTCGGAAACCGCGGCTCGACCGTACTCGGCCGGCGACCGCTGCCGCCCGACCGTACCGCCACGGGCATTCGTTCGACGACGCCCCGGTCCGCGAGTTCGTACAGGAACCGCTCGACGGTCCCGGCGGTCAGCGACGACCGGTCGGCGATGGCGGCCGCGATTTCGTCGATCGGCCGGTCGTCCGGCTCGAGGGCGACCAGTGCCGACAGCACCCGCTGGCGGGTTTCCGAAAGCGCCAGCGCCCGGCCGACGTGGACGCCGTCATCGGGGACGGCCGCGCGGGCCCGCTCGAGGTGGGGCCGCTCGATCCGATCGGCGTCGTCCTCGCTGGCGAGGACGGCCGCACCGAACAGCGCCGCCAGGGCGTCGTGGGCGTTCCCGTCGGCCCAGGCTGCGAGGTCGCGGACGGCGTCGTGATCGAGCGCGCCCGCGGCGAGCCCCGTCGAGACGCGATCGGTGATCACGTCGACGAGTTCGTGATCCCGGTAGGCCGGGACGGTGACGGTCGCTCCCTCGTGACCGGCCGGTTCGGACGCCCCGACCGCGACGACGGTGACTCGCTCTGTGACGGGCGCAAGCAGTTCGCGGGCTCGATCCGGGCCGAGGGCCTCGGACTCATCGTGGTGGTCGACTGCGACGACCGCGCGCCGATCGCCGCGAGTCAGCCGCTCGCGAAGCCGGTCACGCAGGTCGTCGGTCCCGACGCCGCTCTCGGGGACCCGCTCGCTCGAGAGCCCGGACAGCACCGCGCGATAGAACGCGAAGGGGCTCCCGACCCGGCGGCCGTCGACGGTGACGAACCAGGTCGCCGGGCCGGTGGTGCCGCCCCGAGTCGTCGTCTCGATAGCACGGCTCGAGCCGCCGAACCCCTCGTTCATGGCGTCGAACAGCGCCGTCGTAATCGCCGACGTCCCGGAGCCGGGCGGCCCGACGACGGCGACCGGGGGCGGCAACTCGCCGTCGAAGACCGGCTCGAGGGCGTCCAGCAACTGCTCGAGGACCGGGCCCCGGCCGATCGGCTCCGGCCGGTGGACGACCGGGCTGAGCGTGTTACGGTCGACGACGAGCCGTCTCCCCTCCCGGGCCGACCGCCGTCTGGCGATCCGTTCCTGCAGGTCCATTACTCCGCGCGTGCCCCCGTCGCGTTCGTGCCCGTCCCGTCCCCGACGAGCGCCGCAGCCAGCACCTCGAGGGTGTGGGTGATCTCGTAGCCGGTGCCGTGTTCCATCTGCATCGAGCAGGTCGGACACTCCGTCAACCCTGCTTCTGCGTCGGCCTCGTCCATGTGGTCGAACATCTCCGCGCCGATCTCCATGGAGGTTTCGTAGTTCTCTTCCTTCCAGCCGTAGGTTCCGGAGATGCCCGAACAGGAGTCGCCGACGTCGTGGGCCTCGACGCCGTCGATGGCGGCGAGCAGTTCGACCGTCTGGCCGTCGAGCCCCTGATTGCGGGCGTGACACGGTGCGTGGTAGGCGAAGTTGTCGAACTCCTCGCCGACCGACGTTCCCTCGAGTTCGGCCTCGAGGTCCTCGTGGACCCGCAGGTATTCGACGGCGTCCCAGGTGTTTTCGGCGACGGCCTCGGTGTCCTCGAAATCGAACAGTTCGGGGTACTCCTGGCGCAGCGACATCGAACACGAGCTACAGGAGGCGACGATATCGGCCCCGTCTTCGATGGCCGCGGCGAGTTCCCGGACGTTCGTCTCGGCGGCGCGACGGGCGTCCTCGAGCATGCCGTTGGCGAACATCGGTGTCCCCGAACAGTCCTGGTCGGGGACCATGATCTCGTAGCCGAAGTGTTCGTAGACGCGGACGAGCGCCTTCGCGACCTCGGGTGTGTTGTAGTTCGAGTAACAGCCGTGGAAGTATGCGATACGCTTGTCGGGGTTCTCGACCTGTGCGCCGCCCCGTGCGGTCCACCACTCGCGGAAGGTCTCGGTTGCGAACTCGGGGAACTCCCGCTCGCCGGCGATCCCGAACAGTTTCTCGCCGAGCCACTGGGTCGCAGAGAGCCCGGTCACGAAGTTCGCCGTCCGGGGGAACATGGCCCCGAGGGGGGCGAGCCGGCGGTAGTTCGCGAGCATCCGGTTGCGCCAGTACTCCCGGGAGAGTTTGCTCATGTTCTCCTCGACGTACTCAGCGCGGGCGGTGTTGTGCATCTGCGAGAGCGGCACGTCCGATGGACAGGCGCTGTCACACCGCATGCAGTTCGAACACTTCATCACCGACTCGTCGATGTCGTGATCGTCCTGTCGTTTGAGCCGCCACTGCTCGGGCCCCTGGAACTTCGGACCGGGGAACTCGTCGTCGACCTCGGCGACCGGACACTCGGTATCGCAGGTCGAACACTTGTAGCAGTCGTCGGCCCCCGGTCGAAGGTCGGTCTCTCCGGCCTCCGGAAAGACCTCGATCGGTTCGAACTCGTCGCCACTGTCGTCGGTCGGTCGTTCTGCGTCGCTCATTGGATCACCTGAATCAGTCGTCCGAAATCCGTCGTCTCGTTCATCGACACCCCTCCGCGGCGCGCCGACCCGCGACGTAGCCCGTCGCAAGCGAGACGCCGCTGCCGGACTTCTCGGCCGCGAAGTCGTAGCCGCCCAGGACCGCGCCGGCCGCGCGCAGGTTCGCGAACTCGAGGGCGTCGTCGGCATCGAGCGGGCGAAGGTCGCGGTCGACCGGCAGGCCGAAGCGGGCGTAGGGCTGGTCGCCGAAGACGTCGTCGACGAACCAGTCGTAGCGGTCGCCGGGATGCGGGACGTGACAGTCGAAGACCGGCTCCGAGACGCGCTCGCGATCCGACTGCACGCCCTTCCCTACCAGTCCGCCGGTCGCGAGGACGTACTGGTCCGCGGTGTGGGGAATCTCGCTCCCGTTGCGGTCGACGGTGACGCGGTCGATCCGCGCGGGGCCGCTCGAGCCCGCGCCGTCGGCCGCGGTCTCGTAGTCGACCACCGGGACCCCCGTCGTCACGCGGACGCCCGCGTCGGAGAGCGCGTCGAACAGCAGGTCCTCGAGGCGCAGCCCGGGGAGGCTCGGCGGTCCCATCGGGACCTCGAAGACGTCGACGCCGAGCCGGTCGGCGAGGTCGGCCCTGACCGCGTCGGCCCGGTCGTCGCCGAGGACCGCCGGGAACCCGACGCGGGACTCGCCCTCGAGGTGGGGCCGGACGGTCTCGGCCAGCGCCGCTCGCGCGGTGGTGTCGCCGGCCGCCGTCTCGACGGGTTCGTCGCGGTCGAGCAGGTGGGCGTAGCGCGTGACCTTGGCGTCGTCGCGCTCGATGCCGGGAAAGCGGACCGTGACCCCGCGGGCCGCGAAGGGGACGCCCGCGGCCTCGAGATGGGCCGCCGCCAGCGGGGCCTCGAAGTCCGGCAGCGTCGCGAAGCCGACGAGCAGGGCGTCGCGGTCGTCGCTCGCCAGCCCGGCGGCGGTCGCGGTCGGGTACCGCGCGGTCGGCTTGACGGTGCCACCGTGGGTCGGGACGAGCGCGTTCGCGTCGGTGTGTGCGCCCGCGTAGGCTTCGCCTGCGATCTCGTCGAAGAAGGCGAGGGCGTCGCGGACCGCCTCGGCCCCGACTCGCTCGTAGGGGTGGCCCTCGGGGAGGTCCGCGAGGGCCGAAAACGGGTCCGCGAGCGGGCCCTCGCCCGTCGGCGTGTACCCCAGCACGTCGATCAGGCCGCTGGCGTGACGGAGCGTACTCTCCTTGTGGGAGACGAGCCGAACTCGGACGTCCCGCTCGGCCGCGGCCAGTGCGGCGGTCGCACCGGCCAGCCCGCCGCCGACGACGAGGACGTCGTCTTCGATGGCCATTCAGTCGTCCCCCCGGGCTTCTCGAGCCCCGCCGCCGTCGAACGCCGCGAACTCGATCTCCCCGGTCGCGTCCGCGGGGTCGCGATCCCGGTTCATCGTCGTCGCGTGCAGGGCGTAGTTGAGCATCGCCTGCGAGAGCTGTTCGCCCCACAGGGCGTGGCGTTGCCCTTTCCAGCGCTCGGCGACGAGTTCGTCGAGCGCCGCCCGGACCGTCCCCTCGTCGTACTCGGGGTGGAGTTCGTGGGCCATGTTCTGACAGCAGAACCCGCCCTGACAGTTCCCCATCGAGGCCCGCGTCCGAATGCGGACCGCGTTCAGGTCTGCCCCCGATCCCTCGATCGCGTCGCGGACCTCCGCGCGGGTCACGCCCTCACACTGGCAAATCACCGGGTTCGGCTCGTCGGTTTCGAGGACCTCGCTCGCCCGGCTCCCCAGCCGTTGCTTGCTCCGGCGGGCCACCGGCGAGCGCAGCCCGAAGTCGTCCATCCCCGCCTCGAGCCGCGCGAGGTTCTCGCTGCCGGGCAGGGGTTCGTCGGCGGTCGAACACGAGGCCGTGACGCCCAACTGCTCGCAGACGTGGTCGGCGATCTCCTCGGCCATCGCCCGGTAGGTGGTGAACTTGCCGCCGACGATGCTTGACATACCGGCGACGCCGTCGCGATCGGCGTGATCGAGCAGGAAGAAGTCCCGCGTGATGTCGGTCGGATCCTGTGTGCCGGTTCCCGGCGGCTCGTAGAGCGGGCGCACGCCCCAGAACGAGCGGATGGTCCGCGATTCGGCGAGGATCGGCACCAGTTCGGAAAGCGTGTCGATCATCGCTTCGACCTCCCACTGTTCCTCGGGGTAGTCGTCCGGATCCGCGACTTCCTCGTCGGTCGTCCCCAGGATCGCGGTCGTCTCGTGGGGGACGATGATGTCGGCGTCGCCCTTCGGCCGACAGCGGTTGATGACGGTGTCGACCTGCCGGACGTTCATGATCGTCATGACGCCCTTGGACGGACGGACCTCGATCTCGAGGTCGGCCATCGCGCCGATCTGGCCCGCCCACGCGCCGGTCGCGTTGACGACGTACTCGGCGGTGATCTCCTCGGTGGTCCCGGCCGCGGCGTCGCTTCGCTTGCCGGGTCCGGCACCGTGGCGGACCTCGACGCCGTAGACGTCGTCACCCTCGCGCAGGAGGTCGATCACCTCGGCGTGCGTTTCGATCCGCGCGCCGTGGGCCTCGGCGTCGACCGCGTTTGCGACACAGAGCCGGAACGGGTCGACCGCGCCGTCGGGCACCTCGATCGCCCGTTCGACGTCCTCGGCGAGGTACGGCTCGATCTCGCGGGCCTCCCGCCCCGAGAGGACACGTGCCGGAATCCCGCAGTCGCGACAGCCCTCGAGTTTCTCCCGGAAGTAGTCGTCCGAGTCCTCGGGCCGCTGGACGAACAGGCCGCCGGTCTCCTCGACGCAGTGCCCGGCGATCTCCCGGAGCGTTTCGTTCTCCTCGATACATTCGGTCGCGCTGGCCTGATCGGAGACGGCATAGCGGCCGCCGCTGTGTAACAGGCCGTGCATCCGACCGGTGGTTCCGTCCGTGAGGGTCCCTCGTTCGACGAGCGTGACCTCGAGACCGCGGGTCGCCAGATCGCGGGCGATCCCACAGCCGGTCGAGCCGCCGCCGAGGACGAGGACCTCGGTGTCCCGTGCCATTCGTTCACCGGACCTACGGTCACCCCACTCTTTATTTTATCGCCGCCGAGCTAACACTCGTAACTCACTTTCCCACACCGTCACTGACGGCGATTTGGCGGCGAACTTACTGTCTTGATCCACCTATTCCCCATCGTTCGTGAAATCGTTGGTAACATTTATAACGATCGTCGGTGTCGTTTACTGGTATCACGCGACCGGCAGTAAACGAATCGCGTGGCGGTACGAGGTGACTACCAGTGACAGACACAACGTACGTCGGAGCGGTCGACCAGGGAACGACCGGGACCCGGTTTATCGTGTTCGATCACGAGGGCCAGGTCGTCGCGAACGCCTACGAGACACACGAACAGATCTACCCCGAACCCGGCTGGGTCGAACACGACCCGATGGAGATCTGGGAGAACACCAAAGCCGTGATCCAGCAAGCGCTCGGACAGGCGGGGATCGCCCCGTCCCAGCTCACGGCCATCGGCGTGACCAACCAGCGGGAGACGACGGTCCTCTGGGACGCCGACAGCGGGAAACCGGTCCACAACGCCATCGTCTGGCAGGACCGCCGAACCACCGATCGCGTCGAGGCCCTCGAGGAGGAGGGGAAAGTCGAGGCGATCCGCGAGAAGACCGGCCTCGAAGCCGACGCCTACTTCTCGGCGACGAAGGCCGAGTGGCTGCTCAATAACGCCGATCCGATCAAACTCGAGCGCGCCCGACCCGAGGACATCCGCGACCGCGCGGAGAAAGGCGACGTGTTGTTCGGGACGATCGACACGTGGCTGATCTACAACCTGACCGGGAACCACGTCACCGAGGTCACGAACGCCTCGCGGACGATGTTGTACGACATCCACGACCTCGAATGGGACGAGGACCTCCTCGAGGAGTTCTCGATCCCCGAGGCGATGTTGCCCGAGGTCCGGCCCTCCAGCGACGACGACACGTACGGCACGACCGACCCTGACGGGTTCCTCGAGGCCGAGGTGCCGGTCGCGGGCGCGCTGGGCGACCAGCAGGCCGCGCTGTTCGGCCAGACCTGCTTCGACGCCGGCGACGCCAAGAACACCTACGGCACCGGTTCCTTCTTCCTGATGAACACCGGTGACGAGGCCGTCGAGAGCGACCACGGCCTGCTGACGACGATCGGATTCCAGCGCTCGGGGGAACCGGTCCAGTACGCGCTCGAGGGGTCGATCTTCGTCACCGGCGCGGCCATCGAGTGGCTCGAGGACATGACGCTGATCGAGGATCCCGCCGAGACGGCGGAACTGGCCCGCAGCGTCGACTCGACTGACGGCGTCTACGTCGTCCCCGCCTTTACCGGACTGGGCGCACCCCACTGGGACCAACGGGCCCGCGGCACCATCGTCGGGATGACCCGTGGCACCCGGAAGGAACACGTCGTTCGCGCGACGCTCGAGTCGATCGCCTACCAGACCCGCGACGTCGCGGAGGCGATGGAGGCCGACTCCGGCATCGAGATGACCTCGCTGAAAGTCGACGGCGGCGCGGTCAAGAACAACTTCCTCTGTCAGCTCCAGTCGGACATCATCGGCTCGGAGATCGTCCGCCCCGTCGTCGACGAGACGACGGCGCTGGGCTCGGCCTACGCGGCCGGCCTCGCCGTCGGCTACTGGGACGACCCCGACGAGCTGCGGAGCAACTGGCAGGTCGACGCCGAGTTCGAGCCCGAGATGGACCGCGACCGCGCTGACCGCCGATACGAACGCTGGAACGACGCCGTCGAGCGCTCGCGCGACTGGGCGCGTGACGAGGAGGAATAACGATGCTGCAGCCGCTCGTTACGGTCCCCGTCGTCGGCATGGAACTCGAGGCCTTCGCCGTCCTGCTCATCGCCGCCCTCGCCGGCGGCGCGTTCGGCGCGGCCCTCGGTGCCCTTCCCTCGTTCGTCTTCACCGGCTTCGTCGTCTTCCTCGGCGAGGGGATCGCGATTCTTCAGGACGAGATCGGAAGCGAAATCGGCGTCGCCGGGGCGGGCGATATCGCGACCGGTATCACCGGGACCATCGGATTCGGTGCGGTCACCGGCCCACACATCGCCTTCGCCGGCGGCGTCGCCGCGACGGCCTACGCCGGACGGAAGTATCCCGAGATGGAACCCGACGACTGGGACTACCACTTCGGCAAAGACATCCTCTACGCGTTCGGCACCAAGCCCGACATCCTCGCGGTCGGGGCCGTCTTCGGGGCGCTCGGGATGCTCATCACGCGCGTCATGGGCGGGCTCGGCTTCCCGACCGACAACATCGCGCTGTCGGTCGTCGCGACGGCCTTCCTCGCCCGACTCGCGTTCGGCTACCCGATCGTGGGCCGGGTCGGCGGCTCGAGCGTCCTCGACATGTCGCCGTTCGAGCGCGACGAAAAGCGCATGGCCGCCGACGGCGGCACCGAAACCGACCGGCTGGCGACCGAACCCTGGCTCCCCCATCAGTACGAGTGGACCGGCGTGACCGCTATCGGGATCGTCGGCGGGCTGCTCGGGGGCTTCATCTGGCTCGAGACCGGGAGCATCTTCATGGGCTACGCGATCTCAGCCATGAGCCTGCTCTTTCTCAACCTCGGCGTCGAGAAGATCCCGGTCACCCATCACATCACGCTGCTGGGTGCCGTGGGCGCGGTGATCGCCATGCCCGCGATGGGCAGCGAACTGGTCGCGTTGCTCGCCGCCGGTGCCTTCGGCGCGATCAGCGGCCTGCTCGGCGAGGTGAGCCAGCGCGTGTTCTACTCCCACTCCGGGACACACGTCGACCCGCCGGCGATGGCTATCGCCGAGTTCATGCTCGTCCTCGGTGTCCTCTATCTGGCCGGGTTGCTCCCCAACGCGGGCTATCTCGCTCTCTGAGCGGCCAGAATTTCGCGTTTTCGACGAACGGCATCTCAGTTACGCTCGAGCAGCGACGACGAGGCGCGAGTCGCCGTCGGGGCGACTACGTCCACCGATCCGACCGTTTTAGGGGCCGGCTTACCCATTGCTCGGTATGACCGCCGATCCGCCGCTGGTGCTGGACATCGACGGGACGCTGACCCGCCCCGCGGGGTGGGGCATCGACCCCCGCGTCTTCGATCCGATCCGCGAGTGGGAGGCCCCGGTCGTCATCGCCACCGGGAAGGCGTTTCCCTACCCTGTCGCCCTCTGTCATTTCGTCGGAATTCCGGAACTCGTCGTCGCGGAGAACGGCGGCGTCGTCTACACCGGCGACGATGTCTTCTTCACCGCCGATCGCGAGGCCGCCCGGGCCGTCGCCGAGGAGTACCGCGCCGCCGGCTACGAACTGGGCTGGGGCGAGGAAGACACCGTCAACCGCTGGCGCGAAACCGAGATCGCGGTCAATTTAGAACAGCCGCTCGAGCCCCTGCGCGAGATCGCCGCCGACCACGGCCTCGAGGTGATCGACACCGGCTACGCCTACCACGTCAAGGACACCGATCCGAACAAGGGCGAGGGGCTGGAGACGATCGCCGACCGCGTCGGGATCGACCTCGCCGACTGCGTAGCGGTCGGCGACTCCGTCAACGACGTCTCGACGTTCGAGGCCGTCGGCCGGAGCGTCGCCGTCGGCAACGCCGACGAACTGGCGAAAGCGGCCGCCGACGAGGTCCTCGACGCCGTCCACGCCGACGGGACGCTCGCGGTCCTCGAGCGGGTCCGCGGGTCGTAGTCGCCGTCAGGGGGACCGCGCCGCGATCGCCGATCGTTACTCGCCGTTCTCGATGACGTCCTCGAGCCACTGTTCCGGAACGACCCGTATCTGGTCGTCCGCCCCCAGCGAGTCGGTCGTGAGGAAGACGAGGTCGTCACCGGAGGCGACCGCCAGTCCGCCGCCGGCGACCGCGTCCCAGTGGTTCAACACGGTATCTGGCACCGTCAGCGACCGCTCGCCGTCGACCTCGGAACTGGCGACGTACCGGATCCCGTCCTTGTCCTGGATCGGATCGAACTGCCCCGAGACGACGACGGCGTCGTCGGCCTCGCGGATCCCCCAGAAGACCTCCGACCCCAGCGACAGGATCGTCCGGTCGAACGCGGTTTGGGGGACCGGCACCTCGCTGCTGTGTTCGTCGAACGCCGCCGCGCCCAACTGCTCGTAGGCTTCGGGTTCGGCGACCTCGGCAGCGTCCGGTTCGCGCTCGGCGTCGTCGGACTCGGCCGCAGTGGTCGGCCCGCTCGCGGCGTCACCGGACTCGGGACTCGAGGCCGCGTCCTCGATGTCGATCGATGTCCTGGCGACCTCGCTGGCCGCGTCGCCGCCGGCGTGGTCTTCGCGACCGGCGTTTCGTTCCCGCCCCTCGAGACCCTCGATGTCGGGTGACGTACTGGCGACGTCCGACGGCTCGACGCCGGTCCGGTCGCGAGCCGCCCGGCGCTGGTCGATCGCGATCGCGAGGAGGAGCCCGCCCGCGCCGAGCCGCAGATAGCCGTGCCCGCGGTC
>NZ_JBPJSJ010000027.1:0-41036 GCF_051225675.1 Natrinema sp. CGMCC1.2065
GACCGCGGGCCGCCGGCCGGCGACGGTCCGGGACCGCCCGACGGCACCGAGCGTGGCCCACCGGACGGGTCCGGACCACCCGGCGGTGACCGCGGTCCGCCCGACGGCGCCGGTCCGCCGGGCCGATAACGCCCGCTACGCCCGGACCCGTCGGTTCCCGTGACGGTCCGTTCGATCGGCCGACGCGGAACCCCTTCTTTCGGGCCGTCGTAGGCGCTCGCATGCCATCGACTGCACTCGTGACCGGCTGTTCGTCCGGGATCGGCTACGAAACCGCCCGCGCCCTGCTGGACGAGGGGTGGCGCGTCTACGCGACCGCCCGCGATCGCGACCGGCCGGGCCTCGAACGACTGGCGGACCGCGGGGCCGACATCGCGGCGCTCGATCTCACCGAGCCCGAGGCGCCCAAGCGCGTCGTCTCGCGGATCCGCGAGGAGGCCGGCGGCGTCGACTGTCTGGTTAACAACGCGGGCTACGGGCAGTTCGGGCCCGTGGAGGACGTGCCGACGCGCCTGCTCGAGCGCCAGTTCGCGGTCCACTGTTTCGGGCCCCACCGACTGATCCGCGCGGTGTTGCCGGGCATGCGCGAACGGGGTCGCGGCCGGATCGTGAACGTGACCAGCGCCGCGGACCGGCTCGCACTGGCGGGCATCGGCGGTTACACGGCCTCGAAGTGGGCGCTGGCGAGTCTCAGCGACGCGCTTCGACAGGAGTTGTCGGAGACCGAGATCGCGGTCGTCGTCGTCCAGCCGGGGATCGTCGCGACGCCGTTCTACGACCGCGCGCTGGCAGCCGTCGAGGACGCGGCCGCGAGCGCGGAGTCGCCGCGACCCGGCGCCGACGGGGCGACCCCCGATCGCGACCCCACGACCGCGGCGCGCAGGAACGTGACCGTCGTCGGATCGGACGGGAACACCGACCTCTATCGGGTCCTCGATCGGCTCCGAGCCGTCGAAGGCGGCGGGCCGTTCGTCAACGAGCCCGAGCGGGTCGCCGAGACGGTCCGAGAGGCCGCGACCGCTCGAACTCCCGACACGCACTACCGCGTCGGACCGGTCCCGCTGCTGGGCTCGCTGTACGGCACCCTCGTCCCCGCGACGATCCGGGACCGACTCACTCGACTCGGGATCCGCCTCGCCGCGAGCGAACCCGTGCTGGACTTGCTCGAGCGCCGGACGCCCGCCGCCGCGTCGGATCGGTATCCGCGCGGTGATCGATGACGCGGCCGGGTCGTCGTCTCGAATCGTCGGAGACTGAGGAAAACCTATGTGTCGCGGGCCTGACTTGGGAAGGGACACAGCACCGGAGCCGCCCGATCGCTATCGGCTCCTCGCGTCCCGCCGGCCCGCCCGGCCCGCGAGCTGTCCACACAGCTATGCAGTCGCCACACGTTCGCGCCGTTCACGGCCCGTTCTCGAGCGCCTTCCTCGAGCGGCGGCTCCCGGAGACCGACGAGTGGGCCGCGATCGACGACGCCGACTGCCGCGAGACGTTCGACGAACTGCGCCGCTGTTGGGATCGGGTCCGTGACTCGGCGGCGACCGACGCCATCGAGGAGCGATTCGTTCGCCCGGCGTTCCGGACTCTTGGACTGTCGGTCGTCCCGGTCGAGTCGACCGGGCCACCGAGAAGTCGGCCGGATTACGCGGTTCTGGCGGGCGACGCCGGGGCCGAGCGCACGGCACGAACCGACCGTCCAGATCGTGACGATTCGAACGCGGCCGCGAGCGAGGTCCCGGACGCGGCCGTCGCGATCGCCGACGTCAGGTCGTGGGGCCGAGCCCTCGACGGGCGCGGGGCCGCGGGGGACGATCGGCCCGCCGAGAACCCCACTCATAGGCTCCACGTTGCCGTACAGGAGAACGACGTTCGCTGGGGCATCCTGACGAACGGCCGGCGATGGCGGCTCTACGACGCCTCGACCAGCGGCCGGCTGGATTCGTACTACGAAGTCGACCTTTCCGCGATCCTCGAGGCCGGCGACCGTGAGGCTTTCAGGTACTTTTACTGTTTCTTCCGTCGCGAGGCCGTCAGTCCCGACGCCGACGGCGACTGTTTCCTCGATCGCGCCGCCGAACGGTCGGCCGCCCACGCGCAGACGCTCCGAGACGACCTCCGAGTGAACGTCGCCGAGGCCGTCGCCGTTGTCGCCGACGGCTTTCTCGCGTCGCCCGACACCGACCTCGAGCGGGACACGCTCGACGAGAGCGACCGCGACCTCCTCTTCGAGGCCTCCCTCACCGCCGTCTATCGGCTGCTGATCGGCGCGGTGGTCGAGCGGGAACGGACGCGCTCGAGCGCGACCGAGCGGTCCGACGGCGGCGGACTGCGGTCGTGCATGCGCTCGATCGCGCTCGGCCCCGACGAGTCAAACGAGTCTGACGATGTCGACGGGACCGACGCTTGGGCGCGCCTCGAGGATCGGCTCGAACGGTCGGCTGGCGTCTCCAGCAGTCGGTCCGTCGACGAGCGCTCGAGCCCCGCATTGTGCTTTCTCGCTGCACACGGCGTCGACGACGACAGCCTGTCGCACGCGCTCGAATTGCTCGCCCGACGGGACGGGGACGGACGGCTCGTGTTCGTCCCCACGTCGCTCGACGTCCGCGACCTCGGACGCGTTTACGAACGGTTGCTCGAGGCGCGCCTCAAGGTCGCCGACGAACCGCTCGCGACCGCCGACGGCGAGTACGTCCCGGCCGACGGGGGCCCCGTCGCCGTCGACCGGGGGAAGCCGTATCTCGCCGCCGACGGGAGTCACCGGAAGACCTCGGGCTCGTACTACACGCCGCCGTCCATGGTCGAGTACATCGTCGATCGGATCGTCGGGCCGCTCCTGTCCGAGATCCGCGCCGACCTCACCGATCACGACCCCGAGACGGACGCGCCGGTCGCGGACCGGGTCGCCGACCGCGTGTTCGATCTCGCCGTCCTCGACCCCGCGATGGGCAGCGGCCGCTTCCTGACCGCAGTCGTCGACGCGCTCACCCGGGACCTGGTCGCCGCACAGGAACGACAGGCCCGCGAGCGTGGACTCGAGTCCCTCGCCTCCGAGCGCGACGCCGACTGGGCCCGCCGACGGGTCGTCCAGCACTGCGTCTACGGGGTCGATCGCCGCCCCCTCGCGGTGGAACTGGCGACCGCGTCGCTCCGGCTCCGGACGCTGACCGCCGACCGGCCGCCCGTGGCCCTCAGTGGTCATTTCCGGGCCGGGAACACATTGGTCGGCAGCGACCGCGACCCGCTCGGAACGACGGCGACGGGACGGGACGATCCGATCGATTGGACCGAGGCATCCGTCGACCTCTCGTCTCTCGTTCGGGATCGCATCGCCCTCGAGGCCGACCCGCCAGCCGCTCCCGCGGAACTGGCGGCCGGCGTCCGCTCGTTTGAACGCGATCCCCACTGCCGGCGACTCGAGGCGGTCGCGAACGTTCGGACCGCCCGCGCGTTCGGCCTCGAGTCGGCCCCCGACGACGCGGTCGATCGGCTGCTGGCCGCGCTCGACGGCGACGGGGACGAAGCGTGGGATCACCTCGCGCGGACCGACTGGTTCACCGCCGCACAGCGGGCAGCCGCGGCCAACGGCTTCCTCCACTGGCGGCTGTCGTTTCCCGAACGGTTCTACGACCCGGCCGGCCGCCCGCTCGAAGCGGGCGGCTTCGACGCGGTCGTCGGCAACCCGCCTTGGGTCGCGACCGCGGGCCGGGCCGACATCAGCGCGTCGCTCGAGCCCGCGCTCCGCTCGTACCTCGCGGACGCGTTCGTCACGACCGAGAACCAGTTCGACCTCTACGTCGCCTGCTACGAACGGGCGGTCCGCCTGTCGACGGACGGGCGCGTCGGATTCGTCGTCCCCGACTCGATCCTCACCCGCGAGGGCAACGCGCCACTCAGGGCGTTTCTCCTGACGAACGCCCCGCCGTCGACGATCGTCCGCGTCGGCGCGGCGTTCGACGGCGTCGAAACGGGCGCGGCGATCGTCGTCAGCGGCGGCGATACCTCCAGCGACGGCGACGTCACGGTCGACTGTGCCGATACGACCGACGTCGGTGACCTCGACGCGCTGTCCTACAAATCGATCCCCGCCTCGGTCTTCGAGTCTCAGGACGCCGCCCGGTTTCGCATCTATCTGGACGCCGAGACGCGACGCGTGCTGTCGACGCTCGAGGAACGGCCGGCTCTGGGGTCGTTCATCGACATCTCCCGCGGCGAAGAGATCGGCAAGCGCGCCGATTCCCTCGCCGACAGCCCGGGGGCAAACCGCCGCCCGATCGCGCCTGGCGCGGC
The DNA here is from genome assembly GCF_051225675.1 of Natrinema sp. CGMCC1.2065. Taxonomy (NCBI): domain Archaea; kingdom Methanobacteriati; phylum Methanobacteriota; class Halobacteria; order Halobacteriales; family Natrialbaceae; genus Natrinema; species Natrinema sp. CGMCC1.2065. The sequence goes on from NZ_JBPJSJ010000027.1 coordinate 4,288, forward strand.
GATCCGCCGGTACGGACTCGACGCGGACGAACTCCGATACGTCGACCCGGCCGACGTGGCGAAAGCCGAGCGACAGTACGAGAGCCCAAAACTCCTCCTCAGACAGACCGGCGACGCCCTCGTCGCCGCCTACGACGCCGACGGCCTCGCCACGATCAAGTCGGTATACAACGTCCGGCTCGAGTCGGGATCGGCGGCCGCGCTGAAACACCTGCTCGGCGTCCTGAACTCGTCGGTACTCGCCTTCTATCACCACTACAAACACGCCGCCTATCGTGCCGTCTTCCCCCAGCTCAACCAGTCCACCGTCGAGTCGTTGCCCGTCCCGATGGCCGACGCTCCCGATCCGGAACTCGTCGCAGCCGTCGACGAACGGCGCTCGCTGACCGCCGAGCGATCCACCCTCTCGCTGGCGCTTCCCGACTACCTCGGCGACTACCGAGATGGTCCGTCGGTCGGCGATCTCCCCATCGTCCGTCGAGCTGACGGCGTAGCGACGACTCCCCTCGTGGCGACGACGACCGATCGTCCGACCCTGAAACTCGGCTCCGTCGCCGTCGACGACGGCACGACGTTCCGACTCTCGGCGACCGTCCGGTACAAGCCCGACGACGCTGCCGTCGATACCGACCGCTGGGGATACGCCGAAACCGATCCCATCCCTGCACTCGAGGTCACCGATCCCGACGACGACCGGGCGGCGCTGCTCGCGGCGTTCGTCCCCCACGCGGTCTCGGCTGGCCACGGGGCCGCGGGTTGCAGACGCGACGCGACGAAGACGCTCTCCCCGCTCGACCGACTCGAGTCGCTGGCCCTGCCCCGACTCGAGGACGTCGCCGACGGACTCGCGGCCTATCGTGAGGCACGGGAGCGTGTGGCGGCGTTGGACGCACGACTCGAGGCGCTCGACCGACGGATCGACGAGCGAGTCAGTGCGTTGTACGGCCTCTCGGCGACCGAACGCGAGACCGTACGACGCGAGTTCGGCAGCGAGTGAGCCGCGTTCGGAATCCGCGATCGCGACGACTCGAGATCGAAGCCGTTCGAACAATTGATCGCTGGTCGATTGCGACGCAACGAGAGGTCTTCGCGCTGTATTACTCTCCGACTCGAGGCAATTGAATCGGTGAGCGATCGCGTCTCGTTCCGGGCGTCTCTCGGCGGTACGATTCAGGCGCGTTCGGGGAAGCGTCGCTCGAGCGTCGTTCCCTGATCACGGCGGAAAATTTCGAGTGGACTCGCCGGGATTTGAACCCGGGGCCTCTCCCATGCCAAGGGAGTGATCTACCCCTGATCTACGAGCCCTCGAGCGCATTCTCCAGTTCCCGTCGGGAATAGATAAACCCCTCGAATTCATCGAGGCCCGTCACGGATACACATTCGTCGGGGCGACACGGGCAGCCCGTACCGTTGCTCGCGGTGGCGAACGCTTTTTGACCGTCCCGAGACGAGAGCCAACGGATGGCCGGGAACCGGGACCGAACGCAGCGTCGGGACGAAAGTGATGTGAAACGCGGCGATGTCCGGGAGACGTACGACCGGATTGCGACCCACTTCGCGTCCACGCGCGAGTACGCGTGGCCGGAGGTCGAATCGTTCGTCGCGTCCCACGCGACCGATCGGGGCTTCGATGCGGTCGGGCTCGACCTGGGGTGTGGCAACTGTCGCCACGCCGAACTGCTCGCAGCGGAGTGCGGGTCCGTCGTTGGCCTCGACGTGAGCCGTGGCCTGCTCGAGACGGGTCGGGAACGCGCCCTCGAGCGGAGGTTCGACGTTGAGTTGGTGCAGGGAGACGCGGCCGCGCTGCCGCTCACTGACGACGGCGTCGACCTAGCGGTCTACGTCGCGACGCTGCATCACCTGCCGACGCGAGCGGCGCGGCTGGCAAGCCTCGACGAACTCGCCCGCGTGTTGTCCCCGGACGGTCGTGCGTTGGTCAGTGCGTGGTCGACCGCTCACGACCGGTTCGATGCGACTGAGGGGTTCGATACGACCGTCGAGTGGACCCTCCCCGGCGGCGATCCGGTCGATCGGTTCTATCATATTTACGCGCCCGAGGAGTTCGAGGCCGACCTCGCTGCCAGCGACCTCACGCTCCGGGAGTGGGAACTCTCGAGCGGGAACTGTTATGCCACGGTTGCGGGCGCGGGCCAGTCGGGATAGCGCGACCGTACCCGGAATTCGGTTTCGAGAGGGATCGTTCGGCCGACGGTCGCCCGGTGGCTATGGTGGTATTTGTTCCCGTGACAGGTGATTCCACAAGCGATCCGACTCGCTATTTTAGCCGGTCGAATCCGTAGATATCGGGCTCAGTCCCACTCGATGAAAACGGTTTGAAATCGAGTAAAAGGTCCGGAATAGACGCTAACGATCTGAAGAACGTCCGGCTTTTATGATGGTCTCGTCCACCAGACCGGAATGCGCTATGACGCGCTTGACTCGACGTTCGGCGCTGAAGGTCGCAGGCGCATCGCTTGCCGCAGCCACCGTCCCCGCGACGGCTGCCGCCGCCGAGAGTGACGACGGGTGGACCGTCGTCGAGACGCCGGTCGATAGCACCCTCCACGACGTCGCCTATACGGCCACCAACCCGCACGCGGTCGCGGGCGGTGGGCTGGTGATCGAACGCACCGCCACCGGCTGGGAGGTCGTCCTGCAGGGCGGCCCGACCGGCAACGGGAACGACCTCTACGGGGTCGACACCACCGACGACGGCAAGCGGCTCTGGGTCGTCGGCTCGAGTGGTGCGATCGGCGAGTACGACGTAACGACCGGGAACCTGGTCGACCGCTCGGCGCCCAACGATTACACGGCGAACTTCAACGACGTCTCCGTCACCGGTCCCGCCGGTGAGGCCGACGTCTACGTGGCCGACGACTCCGGATCGATCCACTACAGCTTCGACAACGGTAAGGAGGGCACCTGGAACTACGTAGTGCCGGGCAGCGGCTCCGGGCTGAACGCGATCGAGTTCTACGCCGACGGCGCGGGCCACGTCATCGACACCAACGGGAAGGTCTTCGCCACCGACGACGGCGTCACCTGGAACCCGATCGGCATTGAGGACGCCGGCGTCACCTACTACGGCCTCGACAGCGACGCCGAAGACGACGTCTACGTCAGCGGCGGTAACGCGTCCGTCTTCGACTACACCGGCAGCCGCTGGATCCCCGAGAGCCTCGGCGACGCCGCCCTCTTCGACATCGAAACCGAGGCCGGCACGGGCTACACCGTCGGCAGCGGTGGCGCGGTGTTCGAACTCGAGGACGACAAGTGGACCCGGAACACGACGCCGGTCGGTGAGAACCTCCGTGCCGTCGCCACCGGTGACGTCGACATCGCCGTCGGCTCCTCGGGCGCGCTGCTCGAGCGGTAACCGCCGGCCGACCCGCGGTGTGGACCGCCCGGTAGCCCGCTGATCGCTGAGTACCGATCTCCTGTTTTTCCCCTCGGCGACCGTGATCGCGAGCGGGCGGCGACACAGAAAAGGAAGAGCCTTAAACGTGGACCGAAAAGCCGGTGATGCGCGCGGATGGTCTAGTGGTAGGACCTGAGCCTTCCAAGCTCATGGCCCGGGTTCAAATCCCGGTCCGCGCACTGTCTGCGAATCTGTGATTCGCAGGTCAGCAAATCTTTGATCTGCGCTACTGTCGTGAGCAAACTCGCGAGCGACAGCAATCGGAAGCGGGATTTGAAGCACGCGAGTCGCAGCGCGAACGTCGTGAGCGACCGTCTCGCAGTCGGGTTCAAATCCCGGTCCGCGCACTTTTCGACGAGCAGACGACGGGAACAACGCGTCGAGGCCATAGTTACGAACTCGTGAGAGACAGCAGTACTCGGCCCCGTTTGCAGGACGCTGTGCGATGACTCGAGACGGTGACAGGCCGGACCGACCGTCGTCGGTCGCGGGGTGGCTCGAGCGATGGCGGACCGAGCGGTCCAGAAGTGTCGATACGGCGGAGACAACAGATCATTCTGACGGTGCAGTCGGTTATTCGGACACAAATACGAGTAGTAGACGAAAATACAGACAGACCATACTATTCTAAACACTCGTCTACTCGAGATGGATTTTGGAAAACAGATGCAGAACACTTATCCGTGTATCGGACTTTCGTCTAATCGCAATGGCAAACGGAACGGTTGATTTCTTCAACGACACGGGCGGTTACGGTTTCATCGAGACTGACGACGCGGACGAGGACGTTTTCTTCCACATGGAGGACGTTGGCGGTCCGGACCTCGAAGAAGGCACAGACATCGAGTTCGACATCGAGCAGGCCCCCAAGGGCCCGCGAGCGACGAACGTCGTTCGTAACTAACACGGGTTCGCACCGTCGTCTTACGGCGACGTCGCGTGACTTCGTTTCTTCGACACCCTTACCCTCGAGAGTCATCGATAGACAGTGGGTGCTGCCGACCGACTCGGCCCGATAGCGACAGCGCTGCCGAAATCGGGCGTAGACTGTGACCCGAGTTCTCACAACGGTTATATACCCCTCCGCGTCGTCGTGGGTTTACCGTACCGGTGATCCCTGCGTGGACGACGTGATCGTACGACGTGAGTTCGACTGGTCGGAGACACCGCCGAGCATCGCTATCGTGACCGCCATCGCCGACATTGAGAACGTCGATCCGATCGACCTCCCGACGACCGCCGGGACGACGCTGTACTCGTACGTCGATCCCGGTGCGCTGGACGCGCTCGTCGACGGCGAGCGAGTCGCTGTGTCGTTTTCCATGGCGGAGTATCGGATTCGGATCGACGGTGCCGAACTGACAGTGGCCGCCGAGTAATCGTCGCTCGCTTTCGGTTACGGCTCCGGGTCCTCGACGGCGGCCAGCCCCGACGAGATCAACCGGCGGAGCAACACGACGATCCCGTTCTCGAGGCCGCTGGCGAAGATCGCCTGCTCGGTCGGGTCCTCGCTGTCGGGATAGTACGACCCGATCAGCAACGTCTCCCGATCGACGAGCAGGATGCGACTGATCGCGACCTCGTGGTCGGTCATCGAACCGATGAGGAAATCGAGGTTCGTCTCGAACACGCTGGCGGCCGGCAGCTCCGTCTCCAGCCGCGAGGTGATCTCCTCGGTCCGACCGCCGAGGACGACCGAGACGTCTCGATCGACCGCGCCGTGTAACGTCTCGTAGACCTCGTCCGAGAGGAAGGTTTCGTCGGCGACGACCAGCGCGATCTCGCTGTCGGCCTCCGCGAGCAGATCGAACGTCCGCGATTCGATCGCGTCGCGTCCGGTCAGTGACCACACCTCCTGCATCCGGTCGTCGTCGGGTTCGGTCTCCCGGTGTTCGACGGTTTCGAGATATGACTCGAGGGTGTCGATCCGGTCGTCGTACTTCTGTCGGAGCGTCCGCGTGGCCTCATCGATACCGACCGCCCGGAACTGCTGGGGGCTCGAGTGTTGTACCTCGACCAGTCCCTGTGATTCGAGTACCCGAATGGCGTCGTAGACCCGCGTTCGGGGGACCTCCGAGATCTCGTGTATTTCTTTGGCCGTACCGCTGGGTAACCGCGTCAGCGCCAGAAAACACCGCGCTTCGTACTCCTGAAGCCCGAGATCCTGGAGTAGACTGACCGCCTCGTTCGTAAGATTGTCCTGTGTCATGGCCCAACCACGTGTCCGGCGTTCCGAACAGGTACAATAGGAACTGACGGCGGGAAAAGGATTCGTGTCTGGCTTGCAATCACTGATACGAGCCGCCGAAAACGGTGGTTTCAGACGGAGTCTCCGATTCACCCAGATTATCACACAAGCTACTTGAGTCTACGACCGGTAGAGTTCGCTGGCGCGCCCCGTTACGGCCCAACCACGGCGGGGCGTGTCGTTTCATTCGTTCGAGCGACCCGCTCAAACCCATTACTATTAGATAAGACATCTGTTCCCATACTGGTATGTGTGGCGCGCCGGGGGGAATCAGCGTCGCGAGACCGGAGGAAAGAAACCGCTTCGGTCGCTCTCAGGGCCATCCATCGGGGAGTTCGTCCCGATGGTTCTCCAGTAGCTCGAGCAGCGGACGTATCTCGTCGAACCGCGGCCCTTTGACGACGTTTCCGGCCTCGCGGTGCCACTCGATGTAACCGTAGTCGGCCAGTTTCGGGAGATGGACGTGGTATTTCTGCGTCAGTCCCTCGTCGATCTCAGCGACCTCCCAGGGGATGCCGTCGACCGTCGAGACGTCTTGCGGGTTGTGATCCAGGAGACTGAGCAACAACCGTCGTCGGTGACCGTCTGCCAGCGCATCGAACGCATCGTCGACCATGGAGAGTTCCTCTAACCGCCGGTAGCACGCCCGCTCACTTGACGTAGTGCGGTTTTCACGTGAAAGCTTTTTTTGAGTAAGCGAGTGAACGGCTCGTTCGAGGAGACCGGCCGACCGGTCGATCGGAACGGGTCCAACCCACCTTCGTAACCGATGGGAGACGCGCGTGCCGAGGGACCGTCGGATTCCGAGGGTTGTTGTGCGGTCCCCGCGAAGCGACACCGTGGAGTACGACCTGCTCGGCTGGCCGCCCGACGGCCCGAAACTCCGGCTCGATCACGAACGGTTCAGCTACGCCGGCAAGTTCGTCATGACGAACACGGGCAAGGCCGTCGCCCGTACCGACGACGGCCGGCTCGTCGCCGCCGTCGCGTTCAACGAGGACCGGACTGACGCCGACACGCTGTGGCTACGGTACGTCACCGTCGATCGGGACCGTCGCGGCGAGGGGATCGGCCCCGCGCTCTGTCGGCTGGTCCGCGATCGGGCCCTCGAGCGAGGCTACGAGCGACTCCGGATCGCCGTCAACAACCCCTTCGCCTACGAGGCGCTCTACCGGACCGGCTTCGTCTACACCGGCGAGACGACCGGCATCGCCGAACTGATCCTCGAGTACCCGATGCCGGACGATCCCGATACCGCGACGTGGACCGACCGCGAGCGGTACCAGGCCGGCCTCGCGGAGTACCGCGATCGGGACCTCTCCGACGCGGAAGAACGGTTCCTCGCGGAACGACGCGACGGCGAGCCGCCGGGCGTCGATCCGAGCGACGAGTGAGTGGACGGCCGCGCCCCGATCACGAGAAGGTATCGACGACCGTCCCCGCGTCGGGACCGGACGTGTAGTAGTAGCCGTCCGCGTCCGAGAGTGTCCCCCAGTCCTCCCAGCTGCCCTCGTAGTTCCGGACGGTGTCCCAGCCGAGTTGTTCCATGACGAACCAGCCGACGGAGCCGCGGACGGCCGTCGAACAGTACGAGATCGTCTCCTCGCTCGGATCGAGCCCGGCGTCGTCCAGCCACAACGTCTCGAGGTCCGCGGGCGACCGCAACCGCTCGCCCCCGTCGACGAGGTTCTGTGTGAACTCGACGTTGACCGCACCCGTGATGTGGCCGTGTCGGTCGACGTCGTCGTCTCGCTCCTCCCCGCGGTACTCCGCCGGCGACCGGTTGTCGACGAGTTGTACGTCCGCGCCGTCCTCGCGAACGTTCGCCGCGACGCGCTCGCGCGTCGCGATCACGTTCATCTCGAGGTCGGGTTCGTACTCCTGGGTCGCCGTTTCGGCTGCCCCAGTTTCGGTCTCGCCGTTCGACGCCGTCCAGGCCGCGTACCCGCCGTCCAGGAGGGAGACGCGCCCCTCGTGACCGATCGCGCGGAGCGTGTAGATCGCGTAGGTCTCCCAGAGGTTCGATCCCTCGCCGTAGACGACGACGTCGTCGTCGGGCGCGATGCCGGCCGCCCCGATGGCGTCCGCGACCGCGTCCGGCGACGCCCGATAGCCGTCGGGCGTCTCCTCGTAGTGGGTATCGAGCAAGTCGGACCGCGGGATCCGGCCCGCGCCCGCAACGTGACCCTCGGTGAACGCGTCTTCCGCCCGGATGTCGAGCAGCGCGACGTCCGCCAGCCGCTCCTCGAGTCGCATGCTATCGACGACCGCCTCGAATGCATCGGCCGCCGGCGTTTGAAACAGGTCCGGCTCCGCCGCCTCTCGAGTTTCGCCCAGACACCCGCCGAGCGAGAGACCACTGGCCGCTGTCCCGATACCCCGAAGCACCGTCCGTCGGTCGGCCCGGCGATCCGCGCCCATGTTCTGGGCGAAAACGGGACCGAGAAGCAAAAGCGTAGTGCCCGACGGCGCTCGCGCTCGGGACGTCCCCGACCGCCGCCACGAGTCCCCGTCCGGAAGCCGACGATTCAAATCCCGGTCGACCCAACTACCGCCAATGGGAAACGCTGCACTCCGGGAGATCGCCGCGATCGAGGAGATCCCCTTCGACGATATCGAGGGGGTCGTCGCCGTCGACGCGCACAACTGGCTCTATCGCTATCTGACGACGACCGTCAAATGGACCGACAGCACGAAGTACACGACCGCCGACGGGACCGAGGTCGCCAACCTCGTCGGGATCGTGCAGGGACTGCCGAAGTTCTTCGAACACGACATCACGCCGGTGATGGTCTTCGACGGCGGCCCCTCCGAGCTGAAAGACGACGAGATCGAGTCCCGGCACGAACAGCGCCGCAGCTACGAAGAACAACTCGAGACCGCCCGCGAGGAGGGCGACGCGGTCGCTATCGCGCAACTCGAGTCCCGAACCCAGCGGCTGACGCCGACGATTCAGGAGACCAGCCGCGAGCTCCTCCGCCTGCTCGACGTGCCGATCGTCGAGGCCCCGGCGGAGGGCGAGGCCCAGGCCGCCCACATGGTCAAACGCGGTGACGCCGACTACGTCGGCTCCGAGGACTACGACGCCTTGCTCTTCGGTGCGCCGCTGACCCTGCGCCAGCTAACCAGCAAGGGGGATCCCGAACTGATGGATCTCGAGGCGACGCTGAAGCGCCACGACCTGACCCTTGAACAGCTGATCGACGCGGCGATCCTCATCGGGACCGACTTCAACGACGGGGTGTCGGGGATCGGCCCGAAGACGGCGCTGTCGGCGATCGCGGAACACGGCGATCTCTGGACCGTCCTCGAGGCCCGGGGCGACCACGTCGAACACGGCGATCGTGTCAGACAGCTATTCCGCGATCCCAACGTGACCGACGACTACGAGTTCGAGACGACGCTCGAGCCGGATCTCGCCGCCGCCCGCGAGTACGTTACCGACGAGTGGGGTGTCGACGAAGACGAGGTCGCACGCGGCTTCGAGCGAATCGAGGACAGCGTCACCCAGACCGGGCTGGACCGCTGGACGTGAGTTCCTAACCTGCTCTTGATCGAATTGTTGCCGAGGGTGCGCCAAACAAAACGTCGTCTCAGAACAGGTGTTTGTCCTCGTCCAGGAGTTTCGCGGGGCCGCCGACGTCCCAGACGGTGGTGGAGACGCCGCAGTCGGCGACGGCTTCCTCGACCTCGTCGGCGTGTTCCTCGGTAGTGTTGACGTAGACGCTGGCTCCGGTGTCCGTCGAGAAGTAGACGGGGATGTCCTCCTCCTCGCGGAGTTCGCGGACTGTGTTGAAGATCGCGAGCGTGGCCGGCTGCCAGTAGACCCAGCCCGACGGGCCGGTCATGGTCGTCGCGGCCAGCGACAGCGAGTCGTGTTCGGCACGTTCGAACACGCCCTCGAAGTCGTCGTTGCGCAGGGAGTCACGCATCTTCGCGATCTGTTCGTGGATGTGGGCGTTGCGGGCCTGGAACATGTGGCTGTCGGCGGCCTCGCGGTGGGCGTCGTCGGTGTCCTTGTGGTACGGGACGAGGCCAACGATGATCTTGAGATCCTCGTGGAGGTTCGAGGGGACCCGCTCGGAGCGACAGTCCTCGTCGTTCATCCCGGTGCGGAGATGCGAGAAGGCGCCGGTGACCGCTCGCGCGGCCGAGGCCGACCCGACGCGGGCGATCGTCGAGATCTCCCCCTTCGAGGCGTCGAGTTCGGCCGCCTCGGCCAAGGCCATCGCGGCGGCCGCAAAGCCCGAGGAGGACGACCCCAGCCCGACGTTCGTCGGGAAGCTGTTCTCGCTCTCGAGGCGGACCGGGTAGACGGTGTGGGCGGCGTCGGACTTCGAGCGGGCCTTCTCGACGACGGCCTCGACCCGTTCGTACGCTCGCCCCTCGAGTTCCTCGCCGTCGACGATGAAGGTGTCCTCGTCGTAGTCCATCGAGAACTCGACGGTCGTGCGGGTGTGGCTGGGGGCCGTACAGACGCTGATACTGTCGTGATAGGGAAGCCGCTCGATCTCGTCGCGCATCCCGTGATACTTGACAAGCCCCTGGATGGGGTGGGCCATGGCCGTGGCTTTCATACCCTGATAGGTGGCTGAAGGCCGCTTAAAGCTCACGGCATCCGCCGACCCGAACCCGAACGCTGAAACGAGCCGACGCTAACCACGCCCTATGGGAACGCCACGGGACTCGACGCAGGCCCAAGCCGAGGTAGTGGTCGACCGCCTCGAGGACGAATACCCCGACTCGACGATCTCGTTGCGGTACTCGAACCGCCTCGAGCTGCTGATCGCGGTGATCCTCTCGGCGCAGTGTACGGACGAACGGGTCAACAAGGAGACGAAACACCTCTTCGAGAAGTACGACGGCCCCGAGGACTACGCGAACGCCGACCAGGACGAACTCGCCGAGGACCTGAACTCGATCACCTACTACAACAGCAAGGCGGGGTACATCAAGAGTTCCTGCAAGACGATCCTCGAGGACCACGACGGCGAGGTGCCGGACACGATGGACGAGCTGATCGAGCTGTCGGGCGTGGGCCGGAAGACGGCGAACGTCGTCCTCCAGCACGGTCACGACATCGTCGAGGGCATCGTCGTCGACACGCACGTCCAGCGGCTCTCCCGGCGGCTGGGCCTGACCGAGGAGGAGTACCCCGAACGGATCGAGGAGGATCTGATGGGGATCGTCCCCGAGGAGAGCTGGCAGGAGTTTACCCACCTCTGTATCGATCACGGACGGGCGGTCTGTACGGCACAGAACCCCGACTGCGGCGACTGCGTGCTGGCGGACGTCTGCCCCTCGGAGAAAGGCGACGGTGAGATCGATCTCGCTTCCGGCGATCCCTGGTAACGGGCCCGTCGCGGGCAGCTGTCGGGAACCGGCCGGGACGCCGACCTTCGCAAGCCCAACGTCTTTTCGGGGACCGCGGGTATCCCCGGACGGGATCACGATGTCCGACACATCCGAGGAACGCGACGACACCGACAAGGACGAACACGGACGCGATGTCCAACTGGAACACGAGGCGACCGATCCCGAGGAGGCCCGCGACGAGGAGGGGCTCACTGAGGAGGAGAAAGAGGCCCGCGAGCGGGAGGCCGAACGAGAGCGCGAGCAGGACATCGAGGAGGGATCGGTCGACAGAGAGGACGACGCCCTCGAGAACCAGAATCCGGACAACCACCGCGACGAGGAGCCGTACAACGGGTAGCGCTCCCGTGCGGTCCGTCGCTCCGCGATCGACGCCGTTTTTCGCGCACTTTCAGTCGTCCTCGAGACGCCGTTCCGGTACCGAGAGCGTCGACAGCCGGTCGGTAACGGCGACGGTGACCCGCCGGTCGGTGGTGACGGCTCCGACGGCGTCGCCGTCGGCGACGAGTTGCACGTCACACGCCTCGCGTTCGATCGTGAACCGCAGGTCGTCGTTCGGCAGGACCCACCGTCGGGTCTGGGTGACGAACGGGCCGATGGGAGCGACCGCGACGGCGTCGACGGCTGCCGATAGCTGCGGTGCGTCGACGGCGCTGGCGTACCCGTGGGTGCCGGCCGGCGTGGCCACGACGACGCCGTCGGCCCGAAACGTCGCAACGGACGACCCACGGCTGTAAACGCCGTACTCCGAGATGCGGGCCGGCTTGTCGGTGATCAGGGTGACGTCGAACAGTGCGCGCTCTCGAGCGATCGGATCGCTCTCGCCGGAACGCGATTCGAGTGCGGCCTCGAGAACCGGCCGTTCGCGGCGGGTCGCCGTCCCCCGAAGTGCCTGTCGGACCGCGTCGAGCAGTCGATCGCGGTCGACCGACTCGATCCCACAGACCGGACCGACCGGGAGGACCGGCGTGTCGACGCCGGCGCGGGCGAGCGCCGACAGCCCCGCTTCGCCGGGGGTCACGAGCAGCGACGGGTCGGCCGCGAGAACCCCTTCGAGCCCGCCGTCGACGACCGTCCCACCGGCGTCGGCGACCGCCCCCTCGAGGCGGCCGGCCTCGACGCCCTCGGTTCCGTCGGCCTCGGGGTCGACGACGCCGACGACGGGGGAGTCGCCCGCGCTCCACGCGGCATCCATGGGCGCCAGTTCACACGGCCCGCTCAAAAGCGTACGGTTGTCGATCCGGGCGGTCCGATCCGGCCGCGGGGGCGGCTACCCGTCGTAGGGCCAGTCGCCGGTGACCTTCATCCCCTCGGCAAGCCCCTGTGACTCGAGGTCGGCGGCGATGGCGGCCGTGTCCCGGGCCTCGACAGACACGTCCTCGCGGGCGAGTTCGACCACGTAGGCGGTCAGCAGGATCGCCTGTTCGCGCAGGGTTCTGGGCTCGAGTTTCTCGATGGTGTCGGCGAAGGTATGTCCCCAGCCCCGACCCGGTCCCTCGGACTTCGCTTTCACGTGACAGCCGGGGACGCCCCGCTCGACGAACGGCCAGTGGTCGCTGTGGGGGCCAAGCGTCGGGACTGTCTCGATCGGGTGGTCGTACCGGTCCGCGACCTCGTTGGCGGCCGCCTGGAGGCCGCCGAACCCGTGGGTGACGATCGATAGCGTCCGATCGCGGACGACGCCGTCGTTGTTGACGACCGCTTTGATGCGCTCGGGATCGGCCGCCGCGGCGAACCGTTCGGAGCCGGTCAGTCCGACCTCCTCCGCGCCGAACGCGACGAACTCGACGCGGGTCTCGAGGTCGGCCTCCCGGGCCGCGAGGGCGTTCGCGAGTTCGACGACCATCGCGGTGCCGGCCCCGTTGTCCATCGCCCCCTCGGCGATGTCGTGGGCGTCGACGTGGCTGGTCACCAGGACGCGCTCGTCGGTGTCCGGCCCGAGTTCGGCGCGGACGTTCTGACTCTCGGCGGCGTGGATCTCGGCGCCGACCGACAGCGTGATCTCGTCGCCGTCGAATCGACGGGCCAGACGCGCGCCGACCTCGCTCGAGACGCCGACGGCCGGGATCGGCCCGATCGGCTGGTCCGTCCAGCCGACGCTGCCGGTCGGCGGCAGACAGCCCTCGACGTGGTTGCGGTAGACGAACCCGACCGCGCCGTTCTCGATCGCGTGGAAGTACTTCTCACGGCGGTGGAGATACCGGTCGTAGTAGTCCGGCACGTCGCTGCGGACCATGACGATCGTTCCCTCGAGGTCGGCCTCCTCGAAGTCGGCTGGCAGCCCGTAGCCGAGATCGACCAGCGGCGCGTCGACCCGGTCCGCGGGGCTGCGCGGCAGTGCGATGCAGTCCTGGGTCGTCTCGCCCGCTTCGATCGCGCTGTCTGCCCGTTCCCAGCCCTGGATCTCGAACGGCTCGAGGCGGGCGTTTCGCGCGCCGGCGTCGGCCAGCGCGTCCCGGGTCAGTTCGGCGGCCTCGCGTTCGCCCTCGCTGCCTGCCATGCGGTTCCCCACGTCGACTAGGGCCTCGAGGTGGTCCCAACCGACGTCGCTCTCGAAGACGTTGCCGATCCACTCGGACATGTACGAGCTATCACGGTAAGCCCGGGTAACGGTTCCGCTCGCGGAGCCGGCCCGCCGATGGAACCGTCCCGGGGTTGATGACAGTTCAGTCACACGGAACTACGAATCTTTTTTACGCCGCTCCCTCTCGGACCGCGTATGCGGGAAACGCTTGCCGACTGGCGACCGGCTATCGACGACGCCATCGCCGAACTGGTCCCACGGGAGATCGACGCCGACTACCTCGAGTCGTACTTCGGATCACCGACCTACGCGTACGATCCCGAGGGTATCCAGCGAGCGCTCGCGACGCCGCTGTGGGACCTGCTCGACCGTGGCGGCAAACGCTGGCGGGCGGTCCTCTTTCTCGTCTTCATGGAGGGGTTCGGGGAGGATCCCGCCGAGTATCTCCCCTACGCCTGCATTCCGGAGATCCTGCACAACGGGACGATCATCGTCGACGACGTCGAGGACGGAGCCACGATCCGTCGTGGAGAGCCAGCGCTCCACCGCGTCTACGGCCGCGACATCGCGCTCAACGCCGGCAACGCGATGTACTTCCTGCCGCTGAAGATCATCACGAACGACCCGGCCGACCTCCCGGCCGACCGGCAACTCGCCGCCTACGAGATGCTCATGGAGGAACTCAACCGGACGCATCTCGGGCAGGGCATGGACATCTGCTGGCACAACGAGCGCGAGGTCCGGATCGGTACCGAGGAGTACCTCGAGATGTGCGCGTGCAAGACCGGCTGTCTCGGGCGGATCGTCGCTCGACTGGCCGCGATCATCGCCGACCAGCCCCCCGAGGTCGAGGCGGCGGTCGCGAAGTACGCGGAACTGACCGCAGTCGCCTTCCAGATCGGCGACGACATCTTGGACGTCGAGAACTCGCTGGGGCGGGCCGGCGACTTCGGCAAGGCGTTCGGCAACGATATCCGCGAGGGCAAGAAGACGCTCATGGTCATTCACGCGATCGAAACGAGCGATCCCGAACGCGCCGACCGACTCCAGACGATTCTGGCGGCCGACGACACCACCGACGACGACGTCCGCGAGGCCCTCGAGATCATTTCCGACGCCGGCAGCATCGAGTACGCCCGCGATCGCGCCCTCGAACTGGCGGCCCAGGCCCGCGCCGAGATCGACGGCCTCGGCTTCGACGACGAAACGTCCCGCAAGCTCGAGGAGTTCACCGAATTCGTCATCGAACGCGACGAGTGACGCCGGGTCGAAACGGACGTCGCTTCGGCCGTCGAACGACACTGACGCCGCTCGAGAGCGGTGATAAATCGGTGGACAGAAACTGCGAGTACCCCTACCCGCTGTCCACCGTCCTACCCGATGGGTAGGCGTTGGGCAGAATATGTCTTGTGGTCCCGTCCGCTCTCGAGGGGGCCCGACCGAACGAGTCGCTCGTCGTTCTGAAACGAAGCCAGTAGTCACGGCACCGACCGCGGTTTGCGTCGAAAGCGGTGTGAGAAACGACGTCGACCTCCCGACGCGGTCTCAGGCGAAGGTCTTCGAGACGTCCTCGGTCTCGTCGGACTCGGCCTGAACCTTGTCCCAGGCGTTGCGGAAGTCCTCCATCCGGATCTCGGTGCGGTCGTCGCGGATGGCGAACATGCCGGCTTCGGTACAGACGGCTTTGATGTCGGCACCGGAGGCATTGTCGGCCTCTTCGGCCAGTTCGGCGAACTCGACGTCGTCGGCGACGTTCATCCCGCGGGTGTGGATCTCGAAGATGATCTCGCGGCCCTCGGCGTTCGGTTTCGGGACCTCGATCAGGCGGTCGAACCGACCGGGCCGGAGGATGGCACGGTCGAGCATGTCGAAGCGGTTGGTCGCGGCGATGATCCGGATCTCGCCCCGCTCCTCGAAGCCGTCCATCTCCGAGAGCAGTTGCATCATCGTCCGCTGGACCTCGGCGTCGCCGGAGGTCTTCGACTCCGTTCGCTTTGCCGCGATGGCGTCGATCTCGTCGATGAAGATGACCGCGGGTTCGTGTTCGCGGGCGACGTCGAAGAGGTCTCGAACCAGCTTCGCGCCCTCGCCGATAAACTTGTGGACCAGTTCCGAGCCGGCCATCTTGATGAAGGTGGCGTCGGTCTGGTTGGCGACGGCCTTCGCGAGCATCGTTTTCCCCGTCCCCGGCGGCCCGTAGAGGAGAACGCCGCTCGGCGGGTCGATGCCCACGTCGTCGAACATCTCGGGCTTCTCGAGGGGCATCTCGACGGTCTCGCGGACCTCCTGCATCTGCTCCTCGAGCCCGCCGATGTCCTCGTAGCTGACCTCGGGGCTCTCGGTGACTTCCATCACGCGGGCGCGGACGTCGGTCTCGTTCGAGAGGGGCTTGACGATCGACAGCGAGTTGTTGACCGCGACCCGGGCGTCGGGTTCGAGATCGTCGCGCATCTCGTCAGTGACCTCGGTCAGGGCCTCCTGGTTGTTCCCGTGCTGTTTGATGATGACGCCCTCCTCCGTGACTTCCTGTACGGTGGCGACGAACAGCGGGGACTGCTTGAGCTTCTTGTTCTCGTGTGTGAGCCGCTCGAGTTTCTGCTGGTACTTGTTGTTCTCGGCGTTGGCGTCGAGGAGTTTGTCGCGCATCTCCTCGTTTTGCGCCTCGAGGATCTCCAGCCGTTCCTCGAGCGCCTGGATTTTCTCCTGTTGGGACGCCTCGTCCTCGTCGTATGGGAGGTCGACGTCGTCCACGGTGTCGCTCATCACCCGACCTTTGGGTGTTGGTTCTTAAGAGACTTCGGGTAGGTGCACTCAACTCGGAGTATAACTGTTAGACATTAATCGGAATAGAAAATATTATTACCCCGTATTCGGAATGGAGGAGTAAGATGAGTGCTTCAGAGCCGCTTCGACAGGAGACCAACGAGCGCGGAACGTGGGATGACGTCCGAGACCTGCCCCCGAGTGCGAAACTCGTCGCGAAGGTCCTCGAGTACAACGACACGATGACTCAGCAACAGCTCGCCGACGAGACGCTGTTGCCCTCGCGGACGGTTCGATACGCCCTGAACCGACTCGACGAGGCAAACGTCATCGACTCGCGCTTTTCCTTTTCCGACGCGCGAAAGCGCCTGTACAGCCTCGACATTCAGTCGTAACGACGCAGTCCTTCTTCGAGCAGTTCTCCTCGGCACCGATTTTCGGCATCGGTCGCGATCACCCGTGTGGCGATCCACCGTGCTGTCAGCGTCTCGTGTGCCCTGTCGTTTTCACTTTCACTTCGGTTACAGAACCCCTTTAGGGCGGGCTCGCCAACGACTGGCCAATGACGCGGGTTATCCATACGGGCGATACCCACATCGGGTACCAGCAGTACAACTCGCCCGAGCGACGCCGGGACTTCCTCGAGGCCTTCCGCTCGGTCGTCGAGGACGCCGTCGCCGATGACGTCGACGCGGTGATCCACGCCGGCGACCTCTTTCACGACCGCCGGCCGAGCCTGGTCGATCTACAGGGCACCGTCGATATCCTCCGGACGCTCTCGGAAGCCGGGATTCCCTTTCTGGCCGTCGTCGGCAACCACGAGTCGAAACGCGACGCTCAGTGGCTCGATCTCTTCGCCGATCTCGGCCTCGCGACGCGGCTCGGTGCCGAGCCGGTCGTCGTCGACGACGTCGCCGTCTACGGCCTGGACTTCGTCCCCAGGTCCCGGCGCGAGGACCTCGAGTACGAGTTCGATCCCGTTCCCGACGGGGCCGACTACGCGACCCTCGTGAGCCACGGTCTCTTCGAACCGTTCGCGCACGCGGACTGGGATACGGACACCGTCCTCGCGGCGTCGACGGTCGATTTCGACGCCGTCCTGTTGGGGGACAACCACAAACCGGATACCGCCGAGGTGCGCGACACCTGGATCACCTACTGCGGGTCGACTGAGCGGGCAAGCGCCAGCGAGCGCGAGGACCGGGGCTACAACCTCGTGGATTTCGACGACGAGGTCGCGATCAGTCGCCGCGGGCTGACCGACACCCGCGAGTTCGTCTTCGTCGACGTGGACCTGGCCGAAGGCGAGGGCGTCGACCGCGTTCAGGAGCGGGTCCGCCAGCACGACCTCGCGGACGCGGTCGTTATCGTCACCGTCGAGGGCGAGGGCCGGCCGATCACCCCCGCCGCGATCGAGGAACTCGCGATCGATCGCGGGGCGCTGGTCGCTCGGGTCAACGACCGCCGGGAGCTACCCGACGAGGACGAGGACGTCTCGGTGAGCTTCGCCGATCCCGACGCCGCCGTCCGCGAGCGGGTGCGCGAACTGGGCCTGAGCGACGCCGCTCTCGAGATCGACGAGACCGTTCGCACCGACGACCTGGCCGACGCGAACGTCCGCGAGCGCGTCGAACGCCGGGTCCGGGACCTCCTCGAGGACGACGCATCGGCGCTCGAGCCCGCGCCCGACCGGGAACCCGCGGACGACGACGTGACGACGGTCGCCGACGAACTCGGGGCCGAGGGGGGCGACTCGAGCGAGGCCGAACCGGACGGTGACGGCGGGACGACCACCGACGAATCCGAGGGCGACGCCGAGGACGCGGCCGACGCTGACGCCGACGCCGCCTCGCTGGGTGATTTCGCGTGAGGGTCGACCGCGTCCGCCTGCTGAACTTCAAGTGCTACGGCGACGCCGACTTGACGCTCGAGCGCGGCGTCACCGTCGTCCACGGCGTCAACGGCAGCGGGAAGTCGACGCTGCTCGAGGCGGTCTTCTTCGCGCTCTACGGCTCGAAGGCGCTCGACGACCGCACCTTAGACGACGTGATCACGACCGGCGAGGAGGAGGCCGAGGTCGAACTCTGGTTCACCCACGACGGCCGCGAGTACCACGTCGAACGCCGGCTCAAACTGCGCGGCGACCGCGCGACCACGACGAAGTGCGTCCTCGAGACGCCCACCGAGACCTACGAGGGCGCTCGCGACGTGCGCCGGAAAGTGACTGAAATCCTGCGGATGGACGCCGAAGCGTTCGTCAACTGCGCGTACGTCCGCCAGGGCGAGGTCAACAAGCTCATCCACGCCTCGCCGAGCGACCGCCAGGACATGATCGACGATCTCCTTCAACTGGGCGCGCTCGAGGACTACCGCGAACGGGCCAGCGAGGCCCGACTCGGCGTCAAAACGGTGCTTGATGGCCAGCGGGAGATCCTCGAAAACGTCCGACGAAAGGTTCAGGAGAAAGAAAAGAAGGACCTCCACGAGCGGTTGAACAGCCTCGAGTCCCGCCGGAACGACGTCGCGGAGGAGATCGATCACTACGAGACACAGCGCGAGCAGGCCCAGGAAACCCTGGAAGCCGCCGTGGACGTCCTCGAACGGCACGAGGAGACCCGCGAGGAGATCGCAACGCTCGACGAGGAGATCGAGGAGTTGCGCTCGAAGATCAGCGACACCGAGCGCAAGCGCGACGAGGCCGGCGACGAGATCAGCGAGATCCGAGACCGACGCGAAGAACTCGCAGACGAGCGTGCCGACCTCGTTGCGGCCGTCGATCTCGAGGTCGACGAACCCGACGAAAAAGTGGTTCAGGACCACATCGACGACCTCGAGGACCGCGACGAGGAACTCCGGGACGAACTCGAGGACGTTCGCGTGATGATCACGGAGGGGAACAACGAGGTCGAGCGGCTCCGTGAGGAGGCCGACGACCTCGAGGAAAACGCCGAAGCGGCCCGGACGGAGGCCGACGACCTCGAGGCACAGATCGAGGCCGACGAGAACGCGATCGCGGAGCGCGAGGCGAAACTCGACGACCTCGACGACGAGATCGCATCCGCGCAGGCGACGTTCGACGATGCGCCGGTCGAGTTCGGCGCGGCCGAATCGTACCTCGAGGACCTCGAGACCGAGCGCGACGAACTGGTCTCGCGAATCAACGACATCACCGCCGATATCAGGACTGCTGAGAACGCGATCGAGGACGGCGAGCGGCTGCTCGAGGAAGGGAAGTGTCCCGAGTGCGGCCAGCCGGTCGAGGACTCACCGCACGTGGATGTCCTTGGCGATCGCCGGGAGGAACTCGCCGACCTCGAAGCCGAGCGGGCGACTCTCGAGACCGAGCGCGACGAGATAGACGAGCGGGTCGACCGCGCCGAGGAACTGCGAGACGCCGAGCGGCGGGTCGACCGGCTCGAGGAAAACCGGGACAACATCGAACAACTGCTCGCGGAAAAACGCGAGAGCCTCGCGGACCGGCGCGAGCAGCGCGATCGGCTCCGTGACGACGCCGAGGAGTACGAGGCCGAGGCCGAGGAGAAACGGGCGGCAGCCACAGACCGCGAGGACGAGGTCGCCGATGCCCGGGCGGAACTCGGCGAGATCAACACCGAGCGGGGGGAGATCAAAGAGACCCTCGAGACGCTCGAGCGTATCTCGGAGATTACCGACGAGCAGGCCGCTCTCGAGACGGAGATCGAGAACCTGCGCGAGCGGCGAGCCGACTGGGAGACGATGAACGACGAGCGCCGCGAGACGCTCTCGGAAAAGCGCGACCGCAAGCGCGACCTCGAGTCGGAGTTCGACGAGGACCGCGTCGAGACCGCCCGCGAGGACAAGGCCAACGCCGAGCAGTACATCGACAAGGTCGACGGGAAACTCGACGAACTCGAGGCCCAGCGCGACGAGATTCAGAACGCGATCGGTGCCGTCGAGAACGAAATCGCGGAACTCGAGGAACGACGCGAGGAACTCGAAACCGTCGAAGAACGGTGTGAACGCCTCGAGTCGCTGTACGAGGAGGCCGAGACGCTCCAGACCACCTACGGCGAGTTGCGGGCGGAACTGCGCCAGCGCAACGTCGAGACCTTAGAGCGATTGCTCAACGAGACCTTCGAGCTGGTCTACCAGAACGATTCCTACGCGGCGATCGATCTGGACGGCGACTACCGACTGACGGTCTATCAGAAAGACGGCGAAGCCTTAGAGCCCGAACAGCTCTCGGGCGGCGAGCGGGCGCTGTTCAACCTCAGCTTGCGGTGTGCGATCTATCGGCTGCTCGCGGAGGGCGTCGAGGGATCGGCACCGATGCCGCCGCTGATCTTAGACGAGCCGACGGTCTTCCTCGATTCGGGCCACGTCACGCAACTGGTCTCGCTGATCGAGTCGATGCGCAACGACTTCGGCGTCGAACAGATCGTCGTCGTCAGCCACGACGAAGAACTCGTCGGCGCGGCCGACTCGCTCGTCCGCGTCGAAAAGGACGCCACGTCGAACCGCTCGCGACTCGAGCGTGGCCAGCCGCCCGAGTCGGAACTGCTCGCGTCGGACTGAGGAAACGGGGCCTGCGGCTCAGGCGGTGTCGCCGTCCGACTCGGCCGTCGACTCGACGGTCGGTCGGATCGCCTCGAGCGCCGTCTCGCAGTCTGCAGTCACTCGATACCCGCGTTCCCCCGCGATCTCGGCCTCCTCGAGCAGGCCGGCGGCCGAGAGGACCGTCAGGCGGCCGTGTAGGTCGCTCTCGCAGAAGTCGTAGGCGTCGAGCAGGGTCCGGACCCCGAGCGGCCCCCGCTCTGCGAGTTCGATGAGGAGGCCAAGCGTCTCCGCGTCGTGAACGTTCGTCAGGAAGGTGAGAACCGGGTCTGGGACGCTTTGCGCCGCCGTCTCGAGGGCCGTTTGGTCGACGGCCTCGAGGCGGTCGTTTCGGATGTAACACTCGTTGCCGGTTTCGGGATCGCGGACCAGACTCGCGTCCTCGGAGCGTTTGCGAAGCAGGTACCGCTTTCCGGTGTCGTCCTCGACTGTGTTCATGAGCGGTCGTTTCCGTTCGGTGACTGGCGTTGGGTCACCGACCCTGAAGTAGTTTCGGCCGCATCGTCGGACCGGGTCGTCGCCTCGGAGTCCTCGTCGTCGGACGCCGTCCCGGCGTCGGAACCCCCGCCGTCGGATTCCGGTGGCGTTTCGGCGTCGGAACCGTCGTCGAGATCGCCGGAATCGTCGGCTCGGAACCGTCTGTATCGTCGAACGGCGAACCCCAGCAGGACGAGGCCGGCGACCACCAGTGCGCCCGCGCGGGTCGAGACCCCCTCGAACAGCAGGAACAAGAGACCGAGCGAGACGGCCAGTACCGCGGCGTTGATGACCAACACGAGCGCCCAGAAGGTCTGGAGGAGGTCCGCGGATGCGTCCGTTTCCCCCATCTCCACTTCGGGGGGGTCGATCGCGCTCGAGAGGTCGTCGAGATCGTCCGGACCGTCGTCTCCCGACACCTGTGGGATGGTCAACCCGTCGCTGTCGGGGTCGTAGTACTCCTCTTCGGGGTCCCACTCGTCGGGCTCGTTCTCGGTCCGGTCGAAGACCACAGGCGGATCGTCGGGCAGTGGAAGGAAAAGCGTTCGCTTCGCGGACGGCTTAGGCCAGTTCCTCGAGGGTGAGCGTCCGGGAGGTTTCCACCCAGGCGAGCGGGTTCTCGGCGTCATAGAAGACGACGCCGTCCTCGGTCTCGTAGGACTCGATGGTCGCAGTCCCCGCCGGCTGGCTACTCGGTTCGCGCCGGTCCGTCGCGTCGTCGTTTAGGTAGGTGGACACATCGATCACCTGATCCCATGCTAAGTGTTACCACGTTATATGTCTTGTTGCCCCCGCAAGTGTTCCCCCGAACGCCGTCTCGCTGGTCCGACGAGACCGTGCCCTACGCGTGACTGTTCGCAATGGCCGACCGCTTCCGAACGACCCGCCGCGAGCCCCTCGCGGGCGGGGATTGCAGGGGTTTTTATCCGGCGACTGCCAACCGGAGTACCATGACTGAGGCGGGCCAGACCGGACTCACGGAGTTCGGCGGCGACTCCGAGGCAGCCGACGACCGGCCGGAGGAAGAGGCCGTCGCCGTCGCCGGCAACGGCGGTAGCGACGCCGCGGAGGTGATCGACGTCGTCGAGGAAACCCTCCCCGAATCCGAGGGCGATCTCGAACTCGCCGTGATGCAGGTCGACTACACCATCGTCGGCTACGGCGACGAGGAACGACCCATCATGCACGTGTTCGGGCGTACCCCCGATGAGGAACTCGAACACGTCCAGATCGTCGGTTTCAAACCCTACTTCTACGCGCCGACGGAGAGCCTCGAGCGACCGCCGGCGGAGGAATACGACCGACTGACCGGCAGCAGGGAGTACGACCACGACGGCAACCCCTACGAGAGCATCCGGGGGGAGAGACTCACCAAAATCTTCGGCCAGACCCCCCGCGACGTCGGGCAGGTCCGCGACGACTTTGAACACTACGAAGCCGACATCCTGTTCCCGAACCGCTTTCTGATCGACAAGGACATCCGCAGCGGAATGCGGGTGCCCGAACGACGGGCCGAGGACGACTCGCTGGTCGTCCCCCACGACGAGGTCGAACCGGTCGACGTCGACGCCGACCCCCGCATCAACACCTTCGACATCGAGGTCGACGACCGGTCGGGCTTTCCCGAGGACGGCGAGGAGCCGATCGTCTGTCTCACCAGCCACGACTCCTACCGCGACGAGTACGTGATGTGGCTCTACGAGGCCCCGATCGGCGACGGCGAGATTCCGGCCGAGATCGACGACTACGACCCGATCGAGGGCGAGATCGACCACGAGGTCCGCAGTTTCGAGGAAGAGGAGGCCATGCTCGAGGCCTTCATCGAGTACGTCGACGAGACCGACCCCGATGTACTGACCGGCTGGAACTTCGAGGACTTCGACGCGCCCTATTTCCTCGACCGCCTCGAGGAACTCGCCGGCTCCCACCACGAGTACGACCTCTCGATCGATCGGCTCTCACGCGTCGACGAAGTCTGGCGCAGCAACTGGGGCGGCCCGGACATCAAGGGTCGCGTCGTCTTCGACCTGCTCTATGGCTATCAGCGGATGGTCTTCTCCGAGTTGGACTCGTACCGGCTCGATGCAGTCGGCGAGGCGGAACTCGGCGTCGGCAAGGAGCGTTACGCCGGCGACATCGGCGACCTCTGGGAGGAGGACCCGACCCAACTGCTCGCGTACAACCTCCGGGACGTCGAACTCTGTGTCGAACTCGACCGACAGCAGGAGATCATCCCCTTCTGGGACGAAGTGCGGGCGTTCGTCGGCTGCAAACTCGAGGACGCGCCGACGCCGGGCGATGCGGTCGACATGTACGTCCTCCACGAGGCCCACGGCCGCTTCGCGCTGCCCTCGAAGGGGCAACAGGAGGCCGGCGAGGAATACGAGGGTGGCGCGGTGTTCGAGCCCATCACGGGCGTCAAGGAGAACGTCACCGTACTGGACCTGAAGTCGCTGTACCCGATGTGTATGACGACGATCAACGCCTCCCCGGAGACGAAAGTCGACCCCGACGAGTACGATGGGGAGACCTACGTTGCGCCGACGGGGACCCACTTCCGGAAGGAACCCGACGGCGTCAACCGTGAGATGATCACGGAACTGCTCGCCGAGCGCGAGGAGAAAAAGGAACTGCGAGACCAGCACGAACCCGGCTCGCCCGAGTACGAACAGTACGACCGTCAGCAGGGCGCGGTAAAGGTTATCATGAACTCGCTTTACGGAGTGTCGGGGTGGGAACAATTCCGTCTATACGATAAAGAGGCGGCATCCGCAATCACGGCTACTGGCCGCGAAGTGATCGAGTTCACGGATACAGCCGCAAACGAACTCAATTATCAAGTTACGTATGGGGATACTGACTCAGTCATGCTCGAGTTAGGCCCCGACGTACCCAAGGACGACGCGCTCGAGCAGTCCTTCGAGATCGAGGAGTACATCAACGGTCGCTACGACGACTTCGCGCAGAAGGATCTAAACGCCGAGGAACACCGCTTCCAGATCGAGTTCGAAAAACTCTACCGGCGGTTCTTCCAGGCGGGCAAAAAGAAACGCTACGCGGGCCACATCACCTGGAAGGAAGGCAAAGACGTCAACGACGTCGACATCGTCGGCTTCGAGTACCAGCGCTCCGATATCGCGCCGATCACCAAGGAGGTCCAGCACCGCGTCATCGAGATGATCGTCCGGGAGGGCGACATCGAGGGTGCCAAGGAATACGTCAACGGCGTCATCGAGGACGTGCTGGCAGGCGAGATCGCCCTCGAGGAGATCGCCATCCCGGGCGGGATCGGCAAGCGACTCGACAACTACGACACCGACACGGCACAAGTCCGCGGCGCGAAGTATGCCAACCTGCTGCTCGGCACCAACTTCCAGCGGGGCAGCAAGCCCAAGCGGCTCTATCTCGAGCGGGTCGATCCCTCGTTCTTCGAGCGACTCGAGGCGGAGGAAGGGTTCGACGCCCGGACTGACCCGCTCTACGGTGCGTTCAAGCGCGATCCCGACGTGATCTGTTTCGAGTACGAGGACCAGATCCCCGAGGCGTTCGCGGTCGACTACGAGAAGATGCTCGAGAAGACCCTGCAGGGGCCGATCGAGCGCATCCTCGAAGCACTGGACATCTCGTGGGACGAAGTGAAAAACGGCCAGGAACAGAAAGGTCTCGACTCCTTTATGTAGCACGTCGGGACGCTTCGGTCCCGGTCGTCGCTTCTTATCGCAGCCGTTCCGACGAGTTTTTCCGCCGTCTTCGGGGTTCGAACAGCCCCGTAATCCGTTCCTGTGGCCCTGCCGATCCCACCGGTGAACAGGGGTCTATATGGCGGTATTTCTCCACCTACCCAAAGGCTGGTTTTCGAATGGGAAACTTATTTTGCTAATGCGAGACTGTATCCAATTGGATACGAAACCGTTATCAGTCATACGGCCCACCGTTCGAGTGACAGAGTACTATGGCACGTCTCGAACTATCCAACCTGCACGCGGAAGTGGCGGAGGGCGACGAGCAGATTCTCGAGGGGGTCGACCTCGAGGTCCAGTCGGGCGAGATCCACGCCCTGATGGGCCCGAACGGCTCCGGGAAGTCGACGACCGCGAAAGTCATCGCCGGTCATCCCGCCTACGAGGTCACCGAGGGCGAGGTTCTCCTCCACCTCGAGGACGACGAGTTCGGCGAGGACATCGAGATCGACGAAGACCAGCGCACCTGGAACCTGCTCGATCTCGAACCCAACGAACGTGCCGCGCTCGGGATCTTCCTCGGCTTCCAGTACCCCGCCGAGATCGAGGGCGTCACGATGACGAACTTCCTCCGCACGGCGCTGAACGCCAAGATCGAAGAGCGCGAGGAACTCTTCGAGGACGAGGACGACGAGGACGAAGCGGAAGAGGACGACGAAGGCTTCGAGAACTCGCCGATGGAAGGCCCCGCGGACGAGGGCGAGGTCGGCGTCGCCGAGTTCCAGGGCATCCTCCAGGAGAAGATGGAGCAGCTGGAGATGGACGAGAAGTTCGCCCAGCGCTATCTCAACGCCGGCTTCTCCGGCGGCGAGAAGAAGCAAAACGAAGTGCTGCAGGCCGCCATCCTCGAGCCCTCGGTCGCCGTGCTGGACGAGATCGACTCCGGGCTCGACATCGACCGCCTGCAGGACGTCTCGGAGGGCATCAACGCCCTGCGCGACGAGCAGGGCACCGGCATCCTGCAGATCACCCACTACCAGCGCATCCTCGATTACGTCGAGCCCGATCACGTCCACGTGATGCTCGACGGCCAGATCGCCAAGAGCGGCGGTCCCGAACTCGCCGAGAAGCTCGAGGACAAGGGGTACGACTGGGTCCGCGAAGACGTCTACGGCACCGCGTAACCGGATTCGACTAGAACAACCGTAATAACGCTACAGCCGTAACCACAACTACATCAACCAATGAGTTCCGATCAAGACCACCTAAAAGAGACAGACACTGAGGCCCGGTTCGAGTTCAAGAAAGAGGAGAACTCCGCCGTCAGATCCGGCAAAGGCCTGACCGAAGAGGTCATCCGCATGATCTCCGAGGACAAGGACGAGCCCGACTGGATGCTCGAGCGGCGTCTCCGTGCGCTCGAGCAGTATCACAACATGCCGATGCCGTCCGACTGGCCCGGTATGCCCGACCTCTCCGAACTGGACGTCGAAGAGATCATTCCCTACATCCGACCGGACGTCGACAAACGCGAAGGCGTCGACGACTGGACGGAGCTGCCAGACGAGATTCAGGACACCTTCGACAAGCTCGGCATCCCGGAAGCGGAGAAGAACGCCCTCTCGGGCGTCGGTGCCCAGTACGAGTCCGAGGTCGTCTACCAGAACATGCAAGAGCAGTGGGAGGAGAAAGGCGTCATCTTCTGTAACATGGATGAGGCCGTCCGCGAACATCCCGAGCTCGTCAAAGAACACTTCATGACGACCTGCGTGCCCCCGAGCGACAACAAGTTCGCCGCCTTGCACGGGGCCGTCTGGTCCGGCGGGTCGTTCGTCTACGTCCCCGAGGACGTCACTGTCGAGATGCCGGTGCAGGCCTACTTCCGGATGAACTCGGAAGGGATGGGCCAGTTCGAACACACGCTCATCATCGCCGAGGAAGGCTCCGAGGTCCACTACATCGAGGGCTGTTCCGCGCCCAAGTACGGGACCCACAACCTCCACTCCGGCGGCGTCGAGGTCTTCGTCGGCGAAGACGCTCACGTTCAGTACTCGACCGTGCAGAACTGGTCGAAGAACACGTTCAACCTGAACACCAAGCGCGCCATCTGCGAGGAGAACGGGACGATGGAGTGGGTCTCGGGCAGCATGGGCTCGAAAGTGACCATGCTCTACCCGTGTACCATCCTCAAGGGTCGCGGCTCGACCGACACCCACATCACCATCGCCCTGGCGGGCGAAGGCCAGGACATCGACACCGGCGCGAAGGTCTACCACAACGCGCCCGAGACGAGTTCGACCATCGAGTCCAAGTCGATCTCCAAGGACGGCGGCCGCACCAACTACCGCGGCCTCGTCCACATCGCCGACGGCGCCGAGAACGCCTCGACCGCCGTCGAGTGCGACGCCCTGATGTTCGACAACGAGTCGACCTCGGACACCATGCCGTACATGGAGATCGAGGAGTCGAAGGTCGACGTCGCCCACGAGGCGACCGTCGGCAAGATCGGCGACGAGGACATCTTCTATCTGCAGTCCCGCGGGCTGGACGACGACGACGCCAAGAAGATGATCGTCGCCGGCTTCATCGAGCCGATCACGGAGGAACTGCCGATCGAGTACGCGGTCGAGCTCAACCGCCTCATCGAACTCGAGATGGAGGGGAGCCTCGGATAATATGAGTACGCAGGTACACGCCAATCTGACGGAGGAACAGGTACGCGAAATTTCGGGCGACCTCGACGAGCCCGACTGGCTCCTCGAGACGCGTCTCGAGGCGCTCGCGGCGCTCGAGGACCTCGAGATGCCCGACGTCATCCGGACGCCGGGTCGGGACTGGACGAACCTCCACGAACTCGACTTCGAGTCCCTCGTCGATCCGCTGAACGCGGCCGAGGACAAGGACCAGGTCGGTCCCGAGGAGGCCGAGGTCCTCTCGTGGGCCGACGCGGTCCAGGAACACGAGGACCTCCTGCAGGACCACTTCGGCAGCATCGTCGACCCCCAGGAGAACTACCTGACGGCGCTCTCCACGGCGCTGTTTAGCACCGGCACGGTCATCTACGTCCCCGAGGGCGTCGACGCCGAGGACGTCACCGTCCGGACCGAACAGAACTCCCGCTCGCTGTTTAACTACACGCTCGTCGTCACCGAGGAGTCGTCCTCGGTCACGATCCTCGAGCGCCAGTCGACTGGCGAAGAGGCCGAGGAGCAGTACTACAGCGGGATCGTCGAGGTCGCCGCCGGCGAGAACAGCTACGTCCAGTACGGCAGCCTCCAGAACCTCTCGGAGGAGGCCTACAACTTCACGCTCAAGCGCGGCGTCGCCGACACCTACGCCACGATCGACTGGATCGAGGGCAACCTCGGCACCCAGCTGACGAAGACGGAGGTCTCGACGGAGCTGCGCGGCGACTCCTCCGAGACGCAGATCGTCGGTGCCTTCTACGGCCACAACGACCAGCACTTCGACCTCGACGCGAAGGTCTGGCATCGTGCGGAACACACGACGGCCGACCTCGTGACCCGCGGCGTCACCGACGACGTTGCCCGCTCGGTCTACGAGGGCGTCCAGGACGTCGGCTCCGACGCGTGGGACACCAGCTCCTACCAGCGCGAGAACACGCTGATGCTCTCCGACGAGAGCGAGGCCGACGCCTCCCCGAAGCTGATCATCAACAACCACGACACCGAGGCCAGCCACTCCGCGACGGTCGGCCAGATCGATCAGGAGGACCTGTTCTACATGACCTCCCGCGGTGTCGACCCCCGCGCGGCCCGAAACATGCTCGTCGAGGGCTTCTTCGTGCCCGTTCTCGCGGAGATCGACGTCGACGAACTCCGAGAGGACCTCGAGGAGCTGATCGGCGCGCGACTCCGCAAGCGGGACTGATCGCCACCGACCGACCGTCGTTTTGCCGCGTTTTCGACGTCCGCGCTCCGAGACGACTAAGTAACCACGGCTCCCTTGTCGTGATATGAGTCTGGGACAGCGTGTCTCGAGCGACCACCAGCTGACCCGATTGCTACAGATCGGGGTCGTGCTGGAGGAACTCGTCGAGTCACGCGCCGCCCACCACATCGAGTCGCTCCCGCCCGACGAGCGGGCGACGGTCGACGAGGAGGTGGAGGAGTTGCTCGCGGAGGCCGCCACGGAGTCGGCCGACCACCGCGAGCGACTCGAGGCGCTGATCGACGATCTCGAGGCCGAAACGGTCGGATACGAGGAGATAAACGCCTTAGTCGACGCCCAGTACGGACCGCCCGAGGACACGGACGGCGTCCTCTATGACCAGCTCGCAAACGAGGAGACCGCCTACAAGTTCTACGACGACCTGATCGAGGCGATCGAGGCCTCCGACTCCGAGTTCGCGGTCGACCGCGAGCGACTCCTCGAGACGCTATACGGCATCCGCGAGGAGGAAAAGGAGGGCGTCGAGGAAGTGACCGCAATTATGGAGCAGCGAGCATGATCGGGGCGATCGTCACCTCGACCGGGGCTGGAACGGCCGCGGAGTCGGCGACATCGTCCATGACGCGTATCGACGCCCGGCCGCGAGACTGCCGGCGAGGAACCGACGTGTCACACACCGACGGAGGGACGGCATGAACACTGCAGATCAATACCTCAAGGCGATCTATCTGGCCCAGCGCATCGAGGACGGGCCTGCATCGACCGGTACGCTCGCGGACCTGCTCGAGGTGAGCCCGGCCAGCGTCAACGAGATGATCGGCAAGCTCGAGGACCGCGAGCTAGTCGACCACGAGAAGTACAAGGGCGCGAGTCTGACCAACGAGGGGCTCGAGCGCGCCCACGACGCCCTCCAGACCTACTGTATCATCGAGCGGTTCCTCGCGAACGTCCTCGAGGTCGAGGAGTTCAAAGACGAGGCCCGCGCCTTGGAGAGCGTCATCGACGACACCGTCGCGGAGCGGCTCGATACGATCATCGACCGACCCGACCAGTGTCCCGACTGTTTCGACGCCGAGGAGGACTGCTGTGAGCTGCTCGAACTCGAGGCTAGCGGCCACGCCGACTGAGCCGGCTCAGTCCTCGTCGTTCGCGTCCGGCGTGACCGGGTCCACGGCCGACTCGCCCCCGAACCTGACATAGCGCCGGCCGACGACCGCGGCGACAGCAAGTGCAACCGCGACCGCGACGCCGGCACCGATCGGGAACGACCACGAGTCACCCGCCCAATCCGACTCGAAGACGGTCGCGTAGTAGTCGGCGACCGCCTCGCCGTGGAGCGCCACCAACACCTCCCGGTTGTTCTCGAGCGAGTTCGAATTCCAGTTGGCACTGCCGACGACCGCCGTCTCGCCGTCGATCACGATCCCTTTCGCGTGTATCTTCTCGAAGCGGTCCGTGTCACCGACGAGTCGAACCTCGAGCGGCAGGTTCTCGCGGTCGGCGATCCGCTCGAGATCCGCCGCCAGCGCCTCGTTCTCCGCGGCGTTGTACCGCGCCGAGCCGACCAGGATGCGGACATCGACCCCACGGCGGGCGGCCGCGAGCGTGGCCTCGAGCAGCGAGACGTCGTCGGCGATCGACGGCTGGAGGACGAGGATCTCCTCGTTGGCGTTCTCGAGCATCGCCGTCAGCCGGGCGTCGGCGTTGTCCGGTGCGAGCAGGAGTTCGGCCGACTCGACGGGCACCGGAGTCGGCTCGTGGGTCGTGGGATACTCGGGAGCGGACGAGGAGTAGACCGGCCCGTCGTCGGTAAACGTCGTGTTCCTGCGATAGGCCGCGCCCACGGTCGTGTCCCGGCCCGCGAAGTCCGCGTGGAAGACGGTCGCGAGGTCGGCCGCGAGGGACGCCGACTCGAGGCGAATACCCCAGCCGCGATTGCTCTCGCCGCCGACACCGGACGGCTTCCAGTTCTCGGTGGTGACCAGCAGGCGGTCGTCGGCGACGGCGTACTTGGGGTGGTGATACCGGTATCGCGAGTCCTCGCCGCCGATGACGCGCACCTCAACGCCGCCGTCCGCCAGCGTCTCGAGGACACCCTCGGTCGCCGCGGGCGTACCCCCGACTGGGCTGGCCTCGAGGAGGACCGCGACCTCGACGCCGCGATCGGCCGCGTCCACGAGGTCGGCAGCGATCGCCTCGGAGGTGACGGTGTAGCCGGCCAGCAGGAGTCGGTCGTCGGCGTTGCGGATCGTTTCCCGCGGGACCCCGGGACCGTCCGGGAGGACGAACGCCGTGGCGTCGTCGACGGCGGCCGTCGAAACGGGGAGGCAGGTGGCGTCGCGGGGCCACCACTGGCCGTCGCTCCGGCGGTCCGCCTTGCCGCCGACCGGTCCCGTTCGATACCATTTTTCGGCGGTCGGTGCCCGGTCGTAGGAGACCGAGTCGACGGTTGCCGTCGCGTTTCGGAGCCGGAGATCGTCGCCGTCGGCCGCGAGCCGGAGCCGGCCCTCGAGTTCGCTGACGGGAACGTCGGTCAGCGTCTCCGTCACGTTGGGGGCCATCGAGAGGGCGATCCGTCCGGATACCGTCTCGTTCGGGAGCCGGGCCGTCGTGTGGCCGTCGGTCAGCGTCAGGTTCCCGAGTCGGGTGTCGGACGGCGTCTCGAGGACGACGAACTCGCCGACGTTCTCGTCGGTCGTCGGATTCGGATAGAGGCCGGCGATCCGGGGTTCGTCAGGCGTCTCCGTACTGGTGGAGTTCGTTTCGCCCGCTCGAGGCGGGCAGGCGAGGTCGGTTGCGTTCGTCGCCGGGAGCGTGGTCGCTCGAGCGGCGGCACGATCGGCTGCCGCCGGTTCGTTGGCGACGGCAAAGCCCGCCAGTAGCGCGGTGCCGGCGACGAGCCCACAGATGACCACGGCCGCGAGGGCGGCCCGTCGGGTATCCATCGCTCCGTCTGGCCGGCCGTTCGTACTTAAACTGTCGGGCGATCCGATCGGGTCGGCCCGGACGGTGTGACGTTAAATGATCCCGTCCGATACTAGTACCCATGGATCGCGAGACGGCACCACCCTCTCGAGCGGAGGTCGAAGCGCGAATCCAGCGGATCGGCAGGTACTCCCGGGCAGTGCGCCTCGGACTGGTGATCATTCTGAGCGCATTCCTGCTGGCCGTCGGTATCGTCCTCCCCGCCACCTCGACAGTCCGTCACAGGCGATCGAGTCGATACTCATGCCGCTGACGTTCGTCGGGCTGGGTACCATCCTGTACGGTATCGGGATGCATCTCCACCTGATGCATCTAAACCTCGTTCGGCAGTTACAGCCCGAACAGCGGGACGAGTAGCCGTCGGTTTCCGAGACGGTCCGTTCAGAACGCAGTGAGAGCCGTTCGTCGACGCTGCGTCAGGCCGCGGGCTCGAGGTCGGCGTTCTCGGCCTCGGCCTGAACGAGATAGGCCCGGTCGTCGTCGTAGTCGGCGACGATCTCGAGGGCCTCCTGCGTGCCGATGCGGTTGAGCGCCCACGCGGCGCTGGCTCGGACGCGGTCGGCCTCGTCGTCCGCGAGGACGTCCGCGAGCGGCTCGATGGCACGGGTGTCGCCGATCAGGCCGAGCGCGCGGGCGGCCCAGCTGCGGACGTCGGCTTCCTCGGCGACGAGTTGCTGGGCGATCGGCTCGACCGCGTCTTCGGCACCGATCTCGCCGAGGGCGCGGAAGGCGGGTTGCTGGAGGTTCGGATTGGAGTCGACGTAGTCGACCAGCGTCTCGACGACCTCCTCGTCGGCGACGCCGATCTTCCCGAGGATGCGCATGGCGGCCTTATCGCGGCGGTTGGCCTTCTGCAGCATTGCGTCGGTGGCCGGTTCCGCGCGTGAGCCCATGCGCTCGAGCGACTCCATGCAGTGTTCTTCCATGAAATCGGAGTCGAAGGTCTCGAGGGCAAGCAGGATCATGTCGACGTTGCCCTGCTTCTCGTGGACCTTCAGCGCGTGCCACTCCGGCGGGAAGTCCTTGACGTGATCGAGGACGTCGTAGTAGCCCTCGCGGCGCAACTGTTCGCGGATCTCGAGGTCGGTCCACTCCGTCGCATCGTCGACGTCGCCCTCGAGATCGTCGGTGGCCGTGAGCAGGCCGGCGATCGTCTCGGCGTCGTCGTCGGCGTCGAGGCCGGCGTCGTCGACGGCCGCGGCGGCGTCGTCGAGAGTCGCATCGAGCTGTTCGGAGACGTCCTCGCCCTCGTTGACCAGCGTGACCGACGTCTCGAGCAGGCCGTTCAGTTCGTCGAGGAAGCCATCGACGGCTTCGATCAGCTCGGCGTTGCCCTCCTCGGTCCAGCGGGTGCCCGTGATCGTCCCGCTGACGCCCTCGATCTCGCTCACCACGTCCTCGCCGTAGGGACCGCGCTGGTCCTCGAGGTCGGACTCGAGATCCGAGAGATCGCTCTCGATCTCGTCGTACTGCTCCTGGAGTTCCTCTTCCGGGGCCGGCTCCTCGTCTTCCTCGTCCTCGTCGTCGGTTTCCGGCGGCTCCGGCACCTCGACGCTCTCGAGTTCCGCCCGGAACGACTCGAGGTCGGCCTCGACGACGTCTAGATCGTCTTCGGTCTCGGCCGACTCGAGGCTCGACTCGAGGGCCTCGAGGTCGGCGGCGAGTCCGTCGAGGCGCTCCCGGATCGCCTCGAGGTCTACGGGTTCTTGCTCGTCTGCCCCCGCTTCGGCCGCGTCGTCAGTTGCCTCGTCCTCGCTCATGGTTCCACCTCGGGACGACGCCGACGCGTGACGGTGTACATATCCTACGGTCGTATCAGGACGGCCCTAAGCGTTTCCATGCACGTCGACCTCGCCGGTGCGTTCGGCGTCGCCCCAGTAGAACCAGGGGCTGAGTGTCATGTAGGCCAACCCGAGCGTCAGGAGGGCGTAGGGGAACGTCCGGCCGGCGAAGTCGGGGACGAGGATCGCGAGTGCGTGGACGATCCCCATGATGCCGGCGTCGCGGGCGAGCAGGTCGGGGTACTGGATCCGGGAGACCATCAGGTAACAGAACGCGCCGGTGACGCCGAGGACGAGCCACGGCTGGGTTTCGCCGGCGAGGATCGCCGCACCCAGCACGGTCGCAGCCAGTGTCGTCTGAACGCCCTCCGTGTAGCTCCCGGAGATGTCGTAGGCGGTGTACATCCCGAGCCGGGTGACGGCCATGGCGACGAACAGCGCACAGACGCCGGCAACCGCGAGCAGTTCCGGCGTGACCGTATCGAAATCGACCGCGAGGCCGTCGGTGACGACGGTAAAGGAGAGGACCGCGGGGGCGAGGGCGAAGGAGGCGACGTCGGCGAGCGAGTCGAGGTACGGCCCAGCCTCGGTGCCGCCGTAGCGGCGCGCGAGGATGCCGTCGAGCCCGTCCGCGATCGCCGCCAGGAGGATCAGTCGGGCGGCCAGCTCGATGTCGACGGCCGCGACGACGACGGCGACGAAACCCAGGGCGGCGTTCGCGATCGTCACCGCGTCGGCGACACCGAGTCGACCGACGAACCGGGGGAGCATATCGCCGAGTCGGCGGGGCGTTCCCTTACGTGTTTTCGTTTCCACGGGTCGGCCGTCCTCGAGTCGGGGCGGAGGCTACTCCTACGGACCGGGAATCGAACCGGGGTGATTATACCGGGAGTCCCCTAAGCGCCCGTATGAACCGGCGCGCCTATCTCGCTACCGTCGGCACTGCCACCGCTGTCGGACTGGCCGGCTGTTCGTCCGCGCTCAGCGTGTTCGACGACGATTCCTGTACCGGCGAGGACTGTCATATCGGCATGACTCGGACCGAGTTCCGGCCCGAATCCTACGAGGTCTCCGTCGGCGAGACGGTCGTCTGGAAGAACACGAGCGAGGCCTATCACACCGTGACCGCCTTCGAGTCGAGCATCCCCGACGGGGCCGACTACTTCGCCACCGGCGGGTTCGAGGACCAGGCGACGGCCTACGAGGCCTGGCACGAGGACCAGGGCGGTCGCCTCTCCTCCCGCGAGACGTTCGAACACACCTTCGAGGTCCCCGGCACCTACGACTACGTCTGTATTCCCCACGAGCGAGCGGAGATGCTCGGCGAAATCGTCGTCACCGAGTGAGCCGCGGACCGAAAACGGGGTCCCGCCTTGCCCGTGTGCCTACCTTTATCACGCCTCGCCCGCACCGTGTGCCCGGCATGATCGTTATCCACGCGAGTTTCCCGATCGATCCCGATCGCCGCGAGGAAGCCCTCGAGCTGATCGCGGACCTCGTCGATGAATCGCAGGCCGAAGATGGCATCCTCGACTACCGAGCCACGACCGATATCGCCGAGCCGAACGTCGTCCGCTTCTTCGAGCGCTACGAGGACGAAGCGGCCGTCGGCGCACACGTCCGGAGCGACCACTACCAGGAGTTCGAGGCCACGCTGCCGGAACTGCTCGACGGCGAGCCCGAGGTCACCCGGTTCGACGTCGACTCGGCCGAGGACGTCGAACTGTAGCGGCCAGCGACTCGCTCGAGCGATCGGCGACCATCTCGAGCGAAGCGGCGGCGCTTCTTACCGGTGACGACGGCGGTTCAGCCGATCGAGGAGGGCGGTAGCTCACGGGTCAGGTCGTCGTCAAAATACGAAATGTCGGTTGGGCGAGCGATGACGAGCCGCGCCGATCGCGGTCAGTCCTCGACGTCGACCGCGGTCGCTTCCTCTTCGGCGACTTCCTCGGGGTGGGCCTCGAGGGTGGTCTTCTGGATCTCGACGCGTCGCAGCGGGTAGATCGTCTTGGCCTCGCCGTAGATGGCGGAGGAGAGACGACCCTCGACGACGCTGTCGACGAGTTCCTCGAAGGAGCGCTCCTCGGCGGCCTCCTCGATCATCTCGACCATCTGTTCGCGGATGGCCTTCTCCTGGCTCGCGTCGGCCTTCTTCGTCGTGAAGGCGACGGGCTGGATCTGGACGCGGTAGTCGTCCGTCGTGAGGACGGTGACGTAGGCCTCGATCTTGGAGGCACCGCGTCGCACGAGCGAGCGCAGGTAGTCCCGCGTCAGCGAGTGCTCGACGAACTCGGTGTAGGCCGAGTCGCTGCCGACGTCCGTGATCTTGAAGGTCAGCTTCGTGTTGTTCTCGCTGGCGTTGTTGTTGAGGTCGCCGAGCGTCGTTTCGATGGTTCGGTCGTAGACTTTCTCCGGTTCGTCAGCGGGGGTTTCGCCGAGTTCCTGGCGGTCGAACTGTTCGGGTGCCAGGACGGTGTACCACCGCTTCTCCTGTTTCGCGCGTGAAACTGATCGTTCACTCATTGTGTGTTGTATCGGTGTCGTGGTCGGACACAGGTCCCGTGTCCGTCGGTCGGTCGTCCTGTTCGGTTCGTGTCGTCGACGCGACGTCGATCGCGACGGCGAGGTTGACGACGTAGTCGTCGACCGTCGACTGCAGGCCGCTCGTCGTCCCGCGGTCGATCCGCGTGACGACCGTGCCGTCGTCGACCGTCGTCGCCATCTCGTCGGTGTTGTCCGGCTCGAGCGCCCGTGCGACCAGCGCTGCGTCGTCGTGGGTCGTCCGGATCGTCGCTCGCCGGCTCATAGCAGTTCCCTCGCTGTCGTGACGATCGTCTCGTCCTCGAGTCCGGGGTCGAAGCGCAGGTAGCCGCGGCGATGGCCGACGTCGTACTCGACGCCGCCATCGGCGTCGGGCTCCGCCGCGTCGGTCGCCGGGACCGCATCCGCGAGGTCCCGCGCGATCGCCTCGAGCGCCGCGCCGAGGGCGTCGGCG
>NZ_JBPJSJ010000028.1:0-33752 GCF_051225675.1 Natrinema sp. CGMCC1.2065
GTCCGCGCCGTGGGAGACGACGCCGGTGAGACCGAGCGCAGCGCGAAGCGCGGCGAGCGATTCGGCGGTGGGATCGGCGTCGACGTCGACGACGCGCGCGGCGGCCCGAAACTCCGTCGGGTTCACGCTCAGGACCACCTCGAGCGAGCCGTCGGCCCGCGAGAGCGCGTCGAACAGCCCCTCGAGCGCGGCCGGGTCGACGGTCTCGATCGGCCCTGGATCGACGACGATCGGAAGCGGATCCGCGGGCGGGGTCGCCGCCAGCCGGTCGAAGACCGCGGTGAGGCCCCGGACCGAGACCCAGTTCGTACAACACAGCGCGTCCGCGCCGACGAGCCGGTCCCAGTCGACGACCGCGAGCAGCTCCGCGAGTCCCCAGTCCTCGGCCGGCCCCGGCTCGGCGAGCTGGAGTTCCTCTCCGCCGACGTCGACGACGCGGATCGTCGCCGGCGGCCCCATCGAGCGCGTCTCGAACGGAAAGTCGGGAAACACCGGATGATCGAGGTGGCCGATAAGCGTCGGCCGATCGCCGAGAGCGTGGACCTGTCGCGCCGCGTTGACCGCCTGTCCGCCCGGCCGAACGGCCGTCGGCTCGAGCGAGAACGTGCGGTCGCCGGCCGCGAGCCGGTCGGCGAACGCGTCGGCCGATTCGAAGCGGTCGCCGCCCGAGCCACCGAGCGTGTACCAGCGATCGACGCTACCGTCGGGAAGCGTGACGATATGTCTGGGGTCGTCGTGTTCGAGGACTGCCGGACGGTCGCGATGGTCGTCGCTCACGGTCGGAACTCGTCGCCCGTGGCCAAAAGACACCGGCCAGCGCGGCGAAGGTCGGTTCGAACGGCGGCCCGTCCGGTCCTCGCGAACCGGCCACAGCGGCACGCGTGACGGCCGTTACCGGATCTCTTTCCACTCATCCGCACAGTCGGGACAGATACGGACCGTCTTGATCTCGTCCGGGTCGTTTTCGGTCTTCAGGGGCTTCTCGCACTCGCCACAGACGAGTCGATCGTAGGTGTCTTTCTCGAGTTCGCCGTCGCGGAGCGCCTTCCGGACTGATTTCATATTCGCCCTGTAAGAAGGTGGGGGAGAAAAAGACCGGTGCTTTTTCGAGTGTCGATGCGCCGACCGCTCCGCGTATCGTGACGGCGGCGTTCGTCGTCTACTCGCGACGTACCTACCTGGCCGGATCCGTGGTCGTTTTACCGATCGGGCCGAAGACCCCACCGATGGAGTACGTCCAGGAGCGGATCGCGACGCTCCACGAGTTCGGCGAGGCGAGTTCGGCCGGCGGGGCCCGCTCGAGCGCGGTCGACGCGGTCGCCGAGACGGCCGTCGTCGTCCCCATGGCCGGCCGCGAACTGGAGAGCCCCGCCGCCGCGCGCGTCCTCGGCGAACTCGAGCGCCTCGAGCCCTCGCCGGCCGCGGTCTTCGTGCCGATCCGTGCCGAGCCCGACCGGGTCGAGCCGTTCCGGGAGTGGCTGGCCTCGTTTGCCCTGCCGATCAGGCTCCTCTGGTGTAACGCACCCGGCATCGAGACGCTGTTTGCCGAGGCGGGGCTCGACGGCGGGTTCGGCAAGGGCCGCGACGTCTGGCTGGCGCTCGGTCCCGCCGCCGCGGCCGGCGACGCGGTCGTCGTCCACGACGCCGACGCCCGCAGCTACGAGGCCGAACACGTCCACCGCCTGCTCGCGCCGCTGCAACTGGGGTTCGACTTCGCGAAGGGGTACTACGCCCGCGTCGAGGACGAGCGGCTCTACGGGCGGCTCTTCCGGCTGTTTTACGCACCGCTCGTGCGGGCGCTGGCCGACGCCCACGACGCCCCGATCCTCGACTACCTCGGGGCGTTTCGCTACGCGCTGGCCGGCGAGTTCGCCGCGACGGCCTCGCTGGCCCGCCGCCTCCGCGCCCCGCGGGCATGGGGGCTCGAGGTCGGGACCCTCAGCGACGCTTTCGACGTCGCCGGGTTCGACCGCTCCGCGCAGGTCGATCTGGGCCGACACGTCCACGACCACCGCGCGGTCGCCGGCGATACCGGCCTCGAGGGGATGAGCCGGGAGGTGGCTGCGACGCTGCTGGGCGTCCTCGAGGACCACGGCGTCGAGCCCGCCTACGGGAGCCTGCCGGAGCGCTATCGGGCCGCGGGCGAGGAACTGATCGCCCAGTACCGGGCCGACGCGGCGTTCAACGGGCTCGACTACGAGCCCGCGGCCGAGCGGGACCAGCTCGCACGCTACGCCGAGTCGATCGCCCCGCCGGGAGCCGACGCGCGGCTGCCGCGCTGGACCGAGGCCCCGTTCGCGCCGGCCGACGTGCTGGCGGCGGCCCGCCCCTGGCGGGACCGCCGCACCGGCTCGCGCTCGCAAGACTAATCCTCTCACCGCTCCTTGCACACCGTATGGACGCGACCGCCGACGAACTGGCCGGCGTGGTCGATCTCTTCGGCGGGCTGACCCGCACGGAACTCGAGCGGGCGCTCGCCGAGGCCGCCTACCGCGCCGACGGGGGGTCGGTCGAGGCGGCGGCCCTCGAGACGGCCGTCGAGGACGCCCTCGAGTCGTTCGCGCTCGTGCGGTACGAGCCCGACGCGGACGAGGGGCTTCCCGACGACGAGGCGCTGTTGGTCGCCGGCCCGACCGCTTTTCCGACGGTTCCGGAGGACGCCGAGGACGTTCCACACATCCTCGAGATCGACCGCCGACGACTCGACCGCGAGGCGCTGGGTGAGGGCGCCAGCGAACGGCTGCATGCAGCCGTCGACTCGGCCGTCGCCGCGGACGATACGGACCGGATGCGGACCCTGATCGACGTCACCTACGACCTCGAGGCGTGGGCTCCGATCGATTGCACCGACGAACGCCGACGACTGGAGGAACGGCTCGAAGAATGACCGCCCGACTGACGCTCGAGCCGGTCGCGAGCTACGAGCCGACGGAGATCACCGATCAGGAGTTCGACGCGGCCGTCCTCGCGCCGATCGTCGACCGCGACGGCGAGGACCACCTCCTCTTTACCCGGCGGGCCGACCACCTCGGCGAACACCCCGGCCAGATGAGTTTCCCCGGCGGCGGGGCCGAACCCGTAGACGGGACGATCCTCGACACCGCGCTCCGGGAGGCCAACGAGGAGATCGGCCTCGAGCGAAGCGAGGCCGAGGTCGTCGGCCAACTCGACGACATCCGAACCGTCACCGAGTACGCAGTTACCCCCTTCGTCGCACACGTCCCCGACCGGGAGTACGTCCGCGATGAGAGCGAGGTCGCCGAGATCGTCGTCCTCCCGCTGTCGGGGCTGCTCGACCGTTCGAACTACGAATACGAGCGCCGTTCTCACCCCTACTACGGCGAGATCGTTATCCACTATTTCCACGTCGACGGCTACACCGTCTGGGGCGCGACCGGCCGGATTCTGGTGCAACTGCTCGAGCTGGCGACGGATTTCGAAGCACCGGAAAAGGTCGATCGGTCCGAGTTCTGAGACGGCGACCGGTGCTTAGAGCCCTTCGAGCGACCGGAGCTTCTGTTCGACGTCCGGCGGCGCGGCGCTGGGCCCGTCGCGCACGCGGTGGTCCGGAATCAACAACGGGGCGGGGTTCTCGTCGAGGGCGGTCCGGACGAGAATCAGGTCGTCGTCGTCCTCGTGGGATAGTCCCGAGGTCATCCGGGCGAGCGTCTCGACGGAGACCTGCTCGCCGTAGGGGACCGACTGGACGCTCTCGAGGACCGCCCGCCGGTCGGTCGGCATCGTCATCGCGACCTGGACGTCCTCGAAGGTGATCTCCTCGACGGTGTCGAGGTACTCGAAGATCCGGTCGAGGACGGGGTGGTCGTCCTCGGCGTCGTCGTCCGGAATCTCCGGGAACGAGACGCTCAGGACGCGTCCGCTCGCGGCACCGAGCTGGACGTATCGATCGAGGTACGGCGATTCCCGCGCGTAGATTCCGGCCTCCGTAACGTCGTCCATACCCGCCCGTAGGCGAGCCGGGCTTGAATAGCCGCCGGTCCCGGACGTTCGGTGCCGGGACCGCG
Source organism: Natrinema sp. CGMCC1.2065 (assembly GCF_051225675.1). Lineage (NCBI taxonomy): Archaea > Methanobacteriati > Methanobacteriota > Halobacteria > Halobacteriales > Natrialbaceae > Natrinema > Natrinema sp. CGMCC1.2065. The sequence continues at coordinate 4,026 of NZ_JBPJSJ010000028.1, forward strand.
ACACCGTGGTCGGTCAGACGCCGGTACGCGTCCAGTCCTCGTCGTCGCCGCTCCGTTCGAACCGAGCCCCCTGACCGCACTCGGGACAGCCGAACTGACGGTACTCGATCTCACTGCCGAGCAGCGGGACCGTGGTTTCGGTCCCCTCGGCACGGAGTTCCATCTCGCGGCCACAGCGCGAGCAGGTCGGCGGATCCAGTGTGGGTTCGTTCTCGACGGACATACGGAACCCAGTCTAGAGTTAGCACGGGTCACACTTTAGCCGTTCGCTGCGACCGCCGGCCCCGTGAGGATGACGCAAGCCTTATGTACATATGAGTACGTCGATGTACAATAATGGACTCCGATACCGAACTCGCCCCGGCAGTCCGATCGATCCTCGAGGCCGCTCGGGGCCGGTCGGGCGGGGAGGGCGTCGTCGACGTCGATGCGCGCTCGCTTCCCGACGCGCTGGCGGCGGCCGAGGCCGACGGGCGGGTCCCAGTGATCGCGGAGGTGAAACCGACGAGTCCGACCGCCGAGGGGACCCGCGCCGACGACCCGGTCGAACTCGCGCAGGCGATGGTCGCGGGCGGCGCGGCGGCGATCTCGGTCCTCACGGAGCCGACCCACTTCGACGGCTCGCCCGAGGCGCTGACCCGGGTCCGCGAGGCCGTCGACGTCCCCGTGTTGCGCAAGGACTTCGTCCTCGAGGAGGACGGGATGGACGTCGTCGAGGCCGACCTGCTCCTGCTGATCGCGCGGTTCGTCGACGACCTCGAGGGGCTGGTCGCTGCGGCCCGCGAGCGGGGGTTCCAGCCGCTCGTGGAAGTCCACGACCGAGCGGAACTCGAGCGGGCCATCGATGCGGGCGCGGAGATCGTCGGCGTGAACAACCGGGATCTGGCGCGGCTCGAGGTGGAACTGGAAACCTTCGAGTCGGTCGCACCCGAGGTACCGGACGACGTGACGCTGATCGCCGAGAGCGGGATCTCGTCGCCGGCCGATGTCCGGCGGATGCGCGAGGCAGGTGCCGACGCCCTGTTGGTCGGCAGCGCGATCATGGACCACGGGACGGGCGACAGCGACGTCACCGAGAACACGCGGCGGCTCACGCGGGCGGAATCGACAGCGGGAGACTCCACATGAGCGACCACGACGACACTATTCAGACATGAGTACAGAACACGACCACGACGACGGCGACGCCGGACGGACGGGTACCTTCGGCGACTACGGCGGGCAGTACGTCCCCGAAGCGTTGATGCCGGCCTTACAGGAACTCGAGGACGCCTACGAGCGGTACGTCCTGGAAAACGAGGACGGCTTCATGGACGAGTTCCGCGAGCGGATGCACGATTTCGGCGGGCGGCCGACGCCGCTCCAGCGCGCGGACCGGCTGAGCGACCGCTACGACCGCGAGGTCTATCTCAAGCGTGAGGACCTGCTCCACGGCGGGGCCCACAAGCTCAACAACGCGCTCGGGCAGGTCCTGCTCGCGAAGTACATGGGCAAAGAGCGGATCATCGCCGAAACCGGCGCGGGCCAACACGGCACCGCGACGGCGATGGCCGCGGCCCATCTGGACATGCCCTGCGAGATCTACATGGGCCGAACCGACGTCAACCGCCAGCGTCCGAACGTCTACCGGATGCGGATGAACGGGGCCGAGGTCAACCCCGTCGAGGCCGGCAGCGCCACTCTGAAGGAGGCGATCAACGAGACGATGCGCGACTGGGCGACGACCGTCGAGCGGACCCACTACGTCATCGGCTCCGTCGTCGGCCCGCATCCGTTCCCGCAGATGGTCCGTGACTTCCAGGCGGTCATCGGGGACGAGATCCGCGAGCAGATCCGGGAGAAAGCGGGGCGACTGCCAGACAGCGTCGTCGCCTGCGCCGGCGGCGGCTCGAACACGATGGGCACCTTCCACGCGTTCGTCCCTGATGACGAGGTCGACTTATACGCCGTCGAGGCCGGTGGCTCGAGCCTCGAGATCGACGAGGAAGAGGGGATGGCCCCCAACTCCGCGACGCTGTCGACGGGCACCGACGGCGTCCTCCACGGCGCGATGACGAAGCTCCTGCAGGCCGGCGACGGCCAGATCGTCGAATCCCACAGCGTCAGCGCGGGGCTTGACTACGCCGGCGTCGGGCCCGAACTCTCACATCTCGTCGAGACCGGGCGCGTGACGCCCGCGAACGTCGACGACGAGGCCGCGCTCAACGGCTTCCACCGACTCTCGCGGCTCGAGGGGATCATCCCCGCGCTCGAGTCGAGTCACGCGCTGGGGTATCTAGAGGAGTCCGCCGACGAACTCGGCGACCTCGTCGTCGTCAACGTCTCGGGACGTGGCGACAAGGACCTCGAGACCGTCCTCGAGGAGACCGAGAAACGGGATCTCGAGGCCGCGCCGGCCGTGGAGGTGTTCGACGGATGAGCGAGTACGACAGCGAAGTCGAGGCCGCCATCCGCGAGAACCACCCCGCGCTGATCACCTACATCACCGCGGGCGACCCCTCGCTGGCCGATACCAAAGACTACGTCGAAGCGCTCGATCGGGGCGGCTCGGACCTGATCGAACTCGGGTTGCCGTTCTCGGAGCCGATCGCAGAGGGCCGGACGATTCAGGACGCCATCAACCGTGCGCTGGCGGCCGGGACGACCCCCGAGGGCTTTTTCGAACTGGTCGACGACCTCGAGACCGAGGCGCCGCTGCTGGTGATGACCTACTACAACATGATCCTCCAGTACGGGGACAGCGAGGCGCCACGCGCCTCGGAAGAAGCGAGCGGGCAACGCCCGCGAGCCAAGCCGGACGTTCGTCCGTTCGTCGAACGGGCCGCCGAGGCCGGCCTCTCGGGGATCATCGTCCCCGACCTGCCCGCCGAGGAGGCCGAGCCGCTGCGACGGGCCTGCGACGACAACGGGCTCGACCTCGTCTTCATCATCGCGCCGACGACCGAGGGCGAGCGCCTGGATCGGATCATGTCCCACGTCTCGGGCTTTGCCTACGTCCAGGCCCGACTCGGGACGACGGGTGCGCGCGAGAACGTCTCGGGCGCGACCCACGAGAGCCTCGAGCGTCTCTCGGAGTACGACGTTCCGAAGGCAGTCGGCTTCGGCGTCAGTAAGGGCGACCACGCCGCGGAGATCGTCGAAGCCGGTGCCGACGGCGTCATCGTCGGCAGCGCGCTGGTCGACATCGTAGCCTCGAGCGACACGCCCGAGGCGGCGGTGGATCGACTCGAGGCGAAGGCCCGCGAACTCAAGCGAGGCGCGCGCAGCGGCGCGGAAACCGTCACGATCGATCCGGAAGATGCACCGGAACCAGAACAGCCATAACCGCTAGCTTGCTACACTCCCGCAATGACTACAGGAATCGACGCACGACTCGATCGAATCGGGACGGACGACTCGTACGTGATCGTCCCAATGGACCACGGCATCACAATGGGTGCCGTCCAGGGACTGAAAGACATCGAATCGACGATCGACGGGGTAACCAGCGGCGGTGCCGACGCCGTCCTCACGCAGAAGGGGATCGCGCCCCGCGTTCACGAGAACAAGAACGGGAAGGGCTACATCGTCCATCTCAACGGCTCGACGACGATCGGGCCGGACGAGCAGGACAAGCGACTGACCGGCACCGTCGAGGAAGCGGTTCGGGTCGGTGCCGACGCCGTCTCCTTCCACATCAACGTCGGCTCGAATCACGAGCCCGATCAGATCAGCCAGCTCTCGGAGGTCACCGAGCGGGCCCGTCAGCTCGGGATGCCGGTCCTGGCGATGGCCTACGCCCGCGGCCCCGGCGTCGACTCGACGGACCCCGAAGCGCTGGGACACGCGGTTCGCCTCGCCGAGGAACTCGGTGCTGATATCGTCAAGACGGGATACAGCGGCGACGCCGAGAGCTTCCAGCACGTCGTCGAATCGACGCGACTGCCGGTCATCATCGCCGGCGGCTCGAAGGGGAGCGACCGCGAGACGATCGAGATGGTCCGCGGCACGATGGACGCCGGCGGCGCTGGCATCTCCATGGGTCGCTCGATTTTCCAGCACGAGGACCCCGAAGCCATCGCCCGGGCCGTCGCGGGCGTCGTCCACGACGATCTCTCGGTCGACGACGCACTGGCCGAAGCGGGGCTGGCGCTCGAGGCCTGATTCTCGACTCCCGTTCGCTCCGTTGGTCGACGCCGTCCGGTTGCCGGCTCAGTGACAGTGCGTGTTCAGATGCACGTCCCGGTCGGCATAGCGCGGACTCAGTTCGACGGTGGCGTGATCGACGCCGTGGCCGGCGAGTTCGTCGTGGGCCCGCCCGACGACGGCCTCCGCCTCGGCCATCGTCTCGACGCCGGTTTCGACGTGGACCGTTGCGACCGTGATCTGACTGCAGATCTGCCACGCGTGGACATCGTCGACGCGGTCGACGCCGTCGATCGCCTCGAGGTGGGCCCGAATCTCACCGAGATCCAGCGGCGTCTCGAGGAAGAAGATCGCGCCGCTGCCTCGCAGGACCCGGACCGCCGACCACGCGACCACGGCCGCGATCAACCCCGCGGTAATGGGGTCGACGACGCGGATCCCGGTGACTTCGATCACGAGGACGGAGACGATGACGGCGATCGAGCCACCGGCGTCGCCGAGTAAGTGATAGAACGCCCCCCTTTCGTTGAGGCTCATCGCGTCGTCGTGGAGGATGAAGACCGAGCCGACGTTGACCAACAGGCCGCCGACGGCGATGGCGATCGTCGGGCCGGTCCCGATGGCAACCGGTTCGAGGAAGCGCTGATACGATTCCCAGAGGATGAATCCGACCATCGGGAGGAGGAGCAGGCCGTTCAGGAAGGCCGCGAACGGCTCGAGGCGGTGGAGGCCGTAGGACCAGCGCTCGTCGTCGCCGTACCCCTCGGCGACGCGGGCGGCGGCGAAGGCCATCACGTACGCCAGCGCGTCGAACAGCATGTGGACGGCGTCGCTGATGAGCGCGACGGAGCCGAAGGCCAGCCCGCCAGCGAGTTCGACGAGGAAGCCGACGACGTTGATCACCGAGACGGCGGCGAGTTTTCGGCTGCTCGTGGTGTCGTCACCGTGGCCGTGATCGTGGTCGTGACCCGCGTGTGAACTCGAGTCACGAGAGCGGGTCGACTCGTTGTGACCCATCGTGGATTGATCTCGCGGGCGGAGACTTATTAAATCGGCTGCTACAAAACGGCGTTTCTACAGCAATCATTAGCAAAGATCTCCGAGGGATTTAATAATCGGCCGTGACCGGTCGCTCTCCGGCGAGCCCGGTCTCAGCTACCGTGCCAAGAGTTACCCCGGCAACCGTCGTAGCCCGAGTCCGTGTCGGAACCGACGCTCACGACGCGGCCCGTCGCACGGACCGCGACGGGCCACTGTACGGAACTACTGTACGACGACGGCGCGAACGACGACGTGCTGGTCTGTGCGGCCCACGGCGGCGGGGTCGAACCCGGGACAGGAGAGCAGGCCCTCGAACTCGCGACCCGGTTGTCCGACGCGAGCTGTTGGGCGTGTCTCGGCTACGACGAGGACGACGCGTTCGAGGCGTGGCATCCGCCTTCGTCGGCCATCGACCCGGCCGACTACCCGCTGTTGTCGGCGATCGCCGACCGCGGCTTCGAGACCGTCATCAGCCTCCACGGGCTCGCCGACGATCGGGTCGTCGTCGGCGGCGGGGTCGATGCCGCGATCAAGCGACGCGTGTGCCACCGCCTCGAGCGCGTTGTCTCCACCCCAGTCGAGGCGGTGTCGGACGGTCCCTACGCCGGCGTCAGTCCGAACAACTTCGTCAACTGGCTCGCCGACGGGGACCGGGGCGGGCTCCAGCTCGAGCAGGGGCCCGTGGTCCGCGACGGCGAGCGCGAGGCGGTCATCGACGCGCTCGAGTCCCTCGTCGAAAACGGCGGCTGCCGTCCGGTCTGAGTCGGGCGTGTCGCGTCAGCCGTCGAGTCCGAGCGGGTCCGCGGCGACGAGGTCGTCGACGACCGCACCGGCGGCGCGGGCGGCGTTGTCGATCGCCAGCTCGCGGCTCGCATCGGTGCCGTCGAAGCTCTCGGCGGCCGACTGACCGGGGGCCGGCCGGTCGTAGTTGGCCACCGCCCGCACGCTCAGGTAGCGCTCGAGCCGGTCGAACCGCTCGAGGGCCGTCGCCGTCGCCGCATCCTCCATCTGGGTCGCGAGGAACGGAGCGACGCCGTACGCCTCACAGAGCCACGCGACCTCGCGGGCGCGCTCGCGACCGTGCCAGAACTCGTCGCCGCAGACGCTGGTCCCCGTCTCGACGGTCGGGCCCGCCGCCGGCGCGTCGGGATACTGCGGCTGGGACGCCCGGACGGCGTCGGCCGATCGCAGGTCGACGCTCGCGGCGACCGACTGCGCGCGCTCGACGAGTCGCGGCTCGAGGCGGTGGACGTAGTCGCGGGGCCGATACGCGAGGAGATCGAGCCGGTCCGCCGGGTCATCGGCCGCGGGGCTCGCATCGGCGTCCCCGCGGTCCCAGCGGTGTTTGCGGTCCCAGTCGACGATCGCGTCGGCGACGACGACCGAGCCGAGCGCGGTCCGAGCGGGCGGGCCGCCGGCGATCCCCGTCGAGACGACGTAGGCCGACGAGAGGTCGACGCCGGGGGCCGCAAGCAGGGCGGTGACGGTCGTCGCGGCGTCGCTCTTGCCGATCCCGGTCGTCGTGACGGCGACGCCGTCCTCGGCCACGTACAGCGGCGTGTCCGTCCCGGGGACCGCCACGGCGTCGGTGATCTCGGCGCGCTCGAGCCACGGACGACGTTCGGTAAGCGGCGGGTCGGCGACGGCCGGCAGCACGAGCGCGGACGGTCGGACGGGTGTGTCGGGGTCGGGGGTACGGGGCGTCGGGAGATCGCGGTCGCTCATCTGGTTCGACTCGGTTCCGGCGGCGCAAGTATCCCGCCGTTCCGGAAGGATTTCCGCCTCGCCGGTCGTCCGTCGGCCCGTGACCGACGACGCGGACCTCACCCTCGCGGACGAGATTCTCGCCCGCGCGCGGATCCACGCCCGCGAGGTCGTCGCCGAACACGACCTGCCGGTGGCGCTCGAGGCCCTCGAGTGGGCGGTCTCGACGCGGGCCAAACGGCGGGCGGGCGCGTGTCGATGGGACGCCGAGACGGAGACGGCGACGATCGTACTGGCACGGCGGGCCTACGAGGCCTACGAGTGGCCCGCCTTCGCGGGGATCGTCAGGCACGAACTCGTCCACGCCTGGGAGTTCCAGCAGTTCGGCGAGTCGGGTCACGGGTCGCGGTTTCGCGAGCGGGCCGCCGCGCTCGAGGCGCCACGGCACTGCGAGGAGTTCGCCGACCCGCGCTACGTCCTGCGGTGTCTCGAGCCGGAGTGTGACTGGCACGCGAAGCGCCATCGGGCATCGAAGCCGGTCAAATCGCCCGGCGGCTACCAGTGTGGGGCCTGCGGTGGGTCCTACGAGGTCGAACACGTCGCCAGCGGTCGGACGTGGACGACCGCCGGCGGCTACGGCGGTGCGAAAGCGGCGCTGAGCGAGGAGTGGTAGGAGGGCCGCTCGAGCGGGGAACCGAACCGGTGCGAGCGCGGAAGGCTTATTCGACTCACACTACCTGTTTCGAGTATGGGAATACTCGATCTCATGCTGGGCAGTCCGGGCGAGGGCGAACAGGGCGTCGCGGCCAAGTCGTACACGCTGCCGAAAGAGACCCACGAGTTCGTCTACCCCGTCGCGGTCCGGCGCGCAGAGGTCGAGGCCTTCGCGGAGCTACTTGCGGCCGAGGCCGACGCCCCGGCGCTCGAGGGCGGCACCGAGGACGTCCAGGCGGTTCTCGACGGGATGATCGAAGAGGGCGCGGTCGACGCCGAAGAACTGACCGAACGGATGCAGGGGCCCCGCGGCGAGGTCGAGCCCGTGATCGATGACTGGCAGGCGCGACTCGAGGGAGACATCGGCGTGGTCTACGCCCGGCCGGGCACCTACGAGAACTTGCTGGCGTTCGTGAAGTTCTGTAAGCGACGCGACGACGACGCGAGCGACGAGTTCACCGTTCCGGAGAACTTCGCCGACGCGGCCGCCCTGCTCAAGCGCCTCGAGACGGGGACCGACACCCAGTACCGGGCCGTGATCCATACTGACCTCCTGCCCGACGAGTAGCGGTCAGACGATCGTGTCGAAGGCCTCGAGCGAGGCGAGTTCGTAGGTCGGCTCGTGATCGCGCGGACCGTCGGCGTCGGTCGCCAGCCACGCCGAGTCCAGCCCCATCGCGTTGGCGCCGGCGATATCGGCATGGAGGGAGTCGCCGACGTGGATCGCCGCGTCCGGTCCGACGTCGAGTTCGGCCAACGCGCGTTCGAAGGGGGCCGCGTGCGGTTTCGGGTGGATCCCAGCACTTGGCTCCGTGAAGACACGGACGTCGAACGCGTCCGCAATGTCCAGCGCCCGCAGTTTCCGCGTCTGTGTCTCCCGACCGCCGTTCGTGATGAGTCCGACCCGACCCCGTTCGCGGGCGGACTCGAGGGCCGCCTTCGCGCCCGGGCGGAACTCGACGGCGGTCGGATCCCGCGCCGCGAGGTACTCGGCGGCGAGTCGCGGGGCGACGGTAGTGTCGACGCCCGCTCGCGTCGCCACTTCGGTAAAGAGGTTGTCGTAGAACTCACGGTCGGTCTCGGCGGTCGGCAGGTCCGGGACCGCAGCGCGCAGGTCCGCCGGCGTACAGAACGGCTCGCGGCCGGCACGGTGGAAAGTCGACTCGAGCAGGGCCTCGGCGTCCTGCGTCGAGGTACAGAGGGTGTGATCGAGATCGAAACAGATCGCGTCGTAGGCGGCCATTCGAGTGCATGTAGGGGCTGGGGCGTTCTGAACGTTTCGCCGACTATCGTCTCGTGTGTGAACCGGTTCAGCGGCGACTGTAGATCGCGTCTCTGCGAACCGTCTCGGTACCGCGAATACGTTCTGAAAGCCCCGACCGCGCTCGCGGGCTGCGACTCGCTGCGCGCTTCGCTCACTCCGTTCGCTCCAGTGCTTCCGTCGTCTCGCCTCGCGACCCCGGTCGCCCCTTTCAGTCCCACCCGAACGGTGGGAAGGTCGGGAGCCGAAACGCAGCGATCGTCGAGGGTTCGACTCGAGCCTACCGTCGATCCGTAGCAGTTATTTTTACTGACGAGTCCCACACCGTATGGATGTCGTCAAGCGAGTCCACGTCGTCCCGCTGGGCTACGAGTTCGACCGGATCCTCGAGCCGATCCGGGACCAGCGGGCGGATCTGGTCTACCTGCTCGAGGACGAGGGGGGCGACGGGCGGCGACCGAGCGGGACGGACCGCGGCGTCGAGGAGCGAAACGCGACGGCGACGGCCGACTATCACGAGGAACTCCGCGCGGAACTCGAGGCGATCGTCCCCGAGGTCCGGACCCGAGAGTGTGACCTGACGGACGTCTACGCCGTCCTCGGGGACGTGACGACGATCGCGGATGTCCACGCCGAGGACCAGGTGTACGTCAACGTCTCCGGCGCGGGGACGATCCCGGCGATCGGCGCGACCATCGCGTGTATGGACGTCTCGACGGACGCTCACGCCTACTACGTCGAGCCCGCCGAGTACGCCCACGACGGAACGACCGAGCCGGTCTCGTTCGGCCTCGACGAAATCGAGGAGATCCCGACCTACCCCATCGAGTCGCCGACCCGCGACCAGGTCGCGATCATGGAGTTCCTCGCCGAACCGAGCGCGTGGGAGGGCTTTCACGACGACCGGACCGCTCCACCGAAGAAGAAAGACCTCATCGAGTACGCACGGGATCGGGAACTCGCGTTCATGGCCGATCGACGCTCGCCCGACGAGCGGGCCGGCGAGGACAAGGGGGCCTTCCGCGTCCTCGACAGTCACGTCCTCGAGCCCCTCTCGGAGGACGGCTACGTCACGATCGAGTCGGTCGGCCGCCGCCGTGTCGTCGAACTAACCGAGCGCGGCGAGAACGCCTACCGGGCGTTCCGGCACAAGCTCATGGACGAGGGCGGCGATCGACGGTAGTCGGGAGGGGGCGTCAGCGGGAAGACAGCGGAGCGGTTCAGTTCTCGTCGGTTTCGCCGTCGTCCTCGTGGACGAGCGCGTACAGCCGCGGCCCCAGCCGAGCGAACGCGAGGTCGGCCTCGAGGCGCTCGACGTGGGCCCGCAGCGCCGCCGGTTCGAGTCCCGGGTGTTCGTAGTCGGTGCTGGGATCGAGATGCGCGTTCGCGCGAGCGAGGAGGGCGGGCGCGGCGTGGGCGAGGCGCGAACCCGGAAGCTCGGGGCCAGCGTTGCGGTCGCGTTCGACGGCGGTCTGGACCTCTCGGGCCACGAGAAGCGCGCGACGCAGCGAGCGGATCTCGTCGGCGTCGGCGGGCGTCCCGAGATGCGATGCCAGCAACTCGTCGGCGGCGACGACCCGCTCTGGGTCGACGTCGAACGCGGCGGCAATTTCGTCGCGAGCGGGTTCGCCGGCGTCGGTCCGGCGGGCGGCGAGTCGAACCGCGCCGAGGACGGCGGCGGTCCGATCGTACGCCAGCGTCGCCAGCTCGCCGGCGTGGTCGAACGCCGCGCGGGCGACCGCGATAGCAGAGTCCACCTCGAGTCGGCGGACGGCGCAGTCGATCGACGGTGCGGCTTCGGCCTCGAGGTGTCGCTGACCCATACTCGAACGCTCTCCCGGACATGTATTATCAGCTATCCTGAAAGTATCGTTACTATCGTTACTATCGCAGGTGTCGAGGTAATTGGTACGAAACAGAATATCATCACGGCGAATCGATCGCGAGCGGTCGAGTCGGCGGGGAATCACCGACCGAACCGACGCCCCCTGCCCGATCCGCCACGTTCAAGCCGGTTCCCTTCGAGAGTCGATTCATGACGCGAGCTGTCTGGGTGAAAGCCGACGATGCCGTCGGCGACTGGGACGACCGCCGGGCGCGGATCACCGCCGCGCTCGAGGCGGGTGCAGACTGGGTACTGGTCGACGAGGACGACGTGGAGCGCGTCCGCGAACTCGGCGAGATCAACGTCGCGGCGTTTCGGACCGACGGGGACGTGACGCTGGTCGACGACATCGATGACGCCGAAGCCGACGACGGCGATACGGACGAGTCGGCCGCATCGCAGGCGGACGCGATCGTCGTCGGCAAGAACGGCGAGGGCGACGCGACGATCGACCTGCCGGAGGACTTCGCGGGCTCGGCCGACCTCTCGACGCTGCGCCGGGACGGCGACTTCCAGCGGGGTGCATACGTCCGCATCCTCGGCAAGGAGTACGAACGGTTCGCCGAGACCGCCGCCGAGGAGGCCGACCACACCATCGTCGTCGGCGAGGACTGGACGATCATCCCCCTCGAGAACCTGATCGCCCGGATCGGCGAGGAGACGAACCTGATCGCGGGCGTCACCAGCGCCGAGGAGGCCAAGACGGCCTTCGAGACGCTCGAGATCGGCTCCGACGCCGTCCTGCTGGATTCGGACGATCCCGACGAGATCCGCGAGACCGTCGAGGTCCGCGACGAGGCCGCCCGTGAGAGCCTCGATCTGACCACCGCCGAAGTCCTCGAGGTCGAACGGGCCGGCAGCGCGGACCGGGTCTGTATCGATACCGGCAGCCTGCTCGAACACGACGAGGGGATGCTCGTCGGCTCGATGAGCCGCGGGCTGGTCTTCGTCCACGCCGAGACGGCCGAATCGCCCTACGTCGCCTCGCGGCCGTTCCGGGTCAACGCCGGCGCGGTCCACGCCTACGTTCGCACGCCCGACGGCGGGACGAAGTACCTCTCGGAACTGCAAAGCGGCGACGAGGTCCAGGTCGTCGACACCGACGGCAACACCCGCGAGGCCATCGTCGGCCGGGTCAAGATCGAACAGCGACCGATGTTCCGGATCGCCCTCGAGACCGCTGAGGGCGACCGCGTCGAGACCCTGCTCCAGAACGCCGAGACGATCAAGGTCGCCGCCGACGAGGGCCGCAAGGCAGTAACCGACCTCGAGGCCGGCGACGAGATCCTGCTGTACTACGAGGACACGGCCCGACACTTCGGCGAGGCCGTCGAGGAGAGTATCATCGAAAAATAGCGGGTTTCCTCGACCCGTCGGTTCGCCCTCATAGTTAATTGGTAACATAGGACACGAAGATGTCACGGCGGATCGAACGCCGCCGATCGACCCACGGAAACCCGGACTATCATCGGACCTGATATCGACTCGGCCGCTAACGGGTCGTTTTTCGATCGCGTCACGGAAACGGTATACACTATCTATGGTAGCTGGCCCCACACCAATAACACGCTATGAGCGTCACTCGAGAGAAAGTCAGCGCGGTCGAACCGCCGGCGTTCGCGGTGACGCTGCGAAACGCCGGACTGGCGGGGGCCGGCGGTGCCGGGTTCCCGACCTACGCCAAGTGGGACCGGCTCGAGGAGGTCGATTCGCTGCTGGTCAACCACCAGGAGAGCGAGCCCAACTACTACATGGACAAGTGGCTGGGTCGCGAGCGGGCCGACGAACTGGCGGCGCTGTTCGACGGCCTGCTCGATCGAGCGTTCGATCGGATCGTCGTCGCCGCCAAGCGGACCGACCGCGAGGCGTGGCTGGGCGACCTCGAGGCGGCGACCGAGGCGACGGTCTACGAGCCCGGCGACCTGCCGATCGACGGGACCGAAACGGGCGTCGTGATCGCCTACACCGCCGACAAATACGAGTTCGGCATGGAGACCGTCCTCATGCGGATCGTTGCGGGCGTCGTCATGGCGGGCGACGAACTGCCCATGGACCACGGCTGGATCGTCCAGAACACCGAAACGCTCGCGAACGTCGCTCGAGCGCTGGTCGACGGCGAGCCGATGACCGAGAAGTTCGTCCACGTCGACGGCCGCGTCCCCACTCACCGGTTCCTCCGGGTCCCGGTCGGGACGCCCGCGACCGTCCTCCTCGAGGCCGCGGGGCGAGCCGACGAGTTGGGGGCAAACGAGGTCGTCCTCGACGGTGGGCCGGGTTGGTGCTTCGAAATCGAGCGCCCGCCGGACGAGTTCGGCGTCCGAAAGCGGACGAACTGTCTGCTCGTCATGGCGGACTCGGTCGTCGAGGAGAACCGCCTCGGGAGCGGCGGCCGGATCAACGTCCTCGCGTCGGCGGCCTGGTCGGAATCGAGCCACGAGACGGCCCCGACGGCCCGGCTCGAGCCGGAACGCGTCGTCGTACCGTTGCTGACGAACCCCGCCTTCGAGGGTGTGGTGACGCCCAGCGAGCCGATCGTTCGGGCCGGCGACGAGGTCGAACCGGGCGAGCTGATCGCCCGTCCGGGCGAAGGGATCAGCACCGCCCAGCACGCCCCGATCGACGGCACGGTCACCGGCGTCGCGGATCGGTCCGTGACGATCGAGCGCGACGAGGCGTCGGCGGCCGGAACGGCCGGCGCGGAGCCGGCCGATCCACACCGGATCTACTGGTCCTGGTGTCGCGAGTGCGGCCGGTACCTTCCGGAGCCACAGCTCGAGGCGGTCAGTCCAACCGAGTTCGTCTGTAGCCAGTGTCGTTGACGCTATCGAACGCAGGGGCGAACGACCGTCGATCGAACCCACGCCGCGGGGTTCCGTCGATCGACGATGACCCGCCCGTTGCCGTCCCGGTAGCTCGCGTACCGTTCGCGTTCGATGTCGGCCGTCCCACTGTCGTCGGTACGTCGTGTTCCGTCACTTCGCATTCGAAGTCACTCCCGCCGGCCCGTGGGGCCGACGACGATGACCGCGGCATCCGACGCGGAGACAAAAGGGCTCCGTGGAAGTACTACTAGCGTGGGTATATGCCGCCGACAGTGATCGGTCGGATCGGTCCGAACGAGGGGGCGTCAGGAGTGGGTCGGCTCTTCGTCGGCGGCGGGCTCGAGCCGGGTCGTACACCAGTGACAGAACTCGAGGTCCTCGTCGACTTCCTTCCCGCATTCGGGACAGGTCGCGCCGTCCCCGCCGATATCGCTGCCCGGAGGGAACCCGAGTGCGCGGAAGGTCGCGTCGATCGCGGCGAAGAGACCGATAAACGAGAGCAGGAACTGGGTCATCGCGTCGGTCTCCTCGGCCATGATGTCCGCGTACGCGTTGATATCGCCGACGCTCGTCATCGGCCCAGCGGCGGTGAGCTGTTCGATCGGCAGGAAGATCGCACTCGCCGAGATGAAGAGGCCGGCGAAGACGGCGGCGCGAAGCCAGTCCCGGATCACGAGATGGCCCGCACCCGGCAGGAGTATCGAGAGGCCGGCCGCGAGAAGCGCACGGAACCATGTCATTGTGTGTTGGGGTCGTAGGGGACCCCGACCCTTAACATTCCGATTTCGCTCGTTTTCACTCGAGCCGACCGACCAGCTCCGCGAGCGTCTCGAGGTCGTACTGCCCGGGCGCAGTCGCCTCTGCGGGATCGACGGGTGCATAACCGATCTTCGACCCATAGACCGGCGCGACGGCACGCGTGTGGCTCCCGACCTCGCCCATCGCCATCGTCGCGACGGCGTCCCCGTGGGCGGTCAGTTGCTCGGTCGCCGACAGCAGCGCCAGGGTGTCCGCCGTCGACTCCGCGGTCACTGCCAGCTTCGCGACGTCGGCGTACTTGCCCGCTTCGGTCAGCGTCCGTACCAACTCCGTGCGGGGTGGCGTCCCCTCGAAATCGTGGGCCGAGGCGACGATCGAGACGTCGCGGTCGCGGGCCGTCTCGAGCAGCCCCTCGGCCCCACCCTCGAGGATCGACGCGAGTTCGACGTCGATCGCGTCGACGCCCGCGAGCGCGGTCGCTTCGGCAAGCGTCTCGAGTCGGTCCTCGTCGGTTCCGGCCCACTCGCCGCCCTCCCACGCGGCGCGGTTGGTCGCGAGGATCGGGAGGTCGCCGTCATAGGCCTCGAGGGCGGCGAGGGGGTCGTCGGCCAGATCCATCCGGAACTCGATCGCGTCGGCGTGGTCACGGGCCGCGGGCTCGTCGGCGAGGTCGGCCGTCGACGCCGCGAGAACGAACGAATCGAATCGAAGGCTCATTGCTACGCAGTGCGGACAAGAGCGGGGAAAACGGTATCGTTTCGGCGAACGTCGCCGCGAGTTAGGCCAGGCCGATAGTCTCCTCGGCCTCGAGGAGTTCGTGGTAGCGGTTCCGAATCGTGACTTCGGAGATGTCGGCGACATCGGAGACGGCGGCCTGCGTGGTCTTCTCGTTGGTCAGGAGTGCGGCGGCATAGACTGCTGCCGCGGCGAGGCCGACCGGCGATTTACCGCTGTGGACGCCCTTCTCCTTGGCGTTCTGGAGCAGACTCCGCGCGCGGTGTTCGGCCTCGTCGGAGAGTTCCAGTCCGGAAGCAAAGCGGGGCACGTAGCTCTCGGGATCGGCCGGCTGGACCTCGAGGCCGAGTTCCCGAACCACGTAGCGGTAGGTGCGTGCGATCTCGTTTTTCTCGACGCGGGAGACGTCGGCGATCTCGTCGAGACTTCGGGGGACGCCGGCCTGCCGGGCGGCGGCGTAGACACAGGCCGTCGAGACGCCCTCGATCGAGCGACCGGGGAGCAGGTCCTCGTCGAGTGCACGTCGGTAGATGACCGACGCCGTCTCGCGGACGTTCGTCGGGAGGCCGAGTGCAGACGCCATGCGGTCGATCTCGCCGAGGGCCTGTTTCAGGTTGCGCTCCTTGGAGTCACGAGTTCGGAAGCGCTCGTTCCACTTGCGCAGGCGCTGCATCTTCTCGCGCTGGCGCGAGCCAAGCGAGTTGCCGTAGGCGTCTTTGTTGCGCCAGTCGATGTTCGTCGAGAGCCCCTTGTCGTGCATCGTGTTCGTCGTGGGCGCACCCACGCGGGACTTCTCGTTCTTCTCGGCGGCGTCGAACGCGCGCCACTCGGGACCGCGGTCGACGGAGTCCTCCTCGACGACCAGTCCACAGTCCTCACAGACCGTTTCGCCGTGTTCGTCGTCGACGACGAGATTGCCCGCACACTCCGGACAGACGAGATCCTCCTCTTCCGTTTCGGTTTCCGTTTCGTTCGTTTCGGGTTCGCTACGTCGTACTCTCGTGTTCGATGGTGCGTTAGTCATATCGCGAATGCTCCCGGCCGAACCGATCGTAAAAGCCCGGGCGGAGTCGTTACCTCCCACGTTCAGACACTCGAGGGTTAAGGGTTTCGAAATCCCAACCGCACATCCCCCGAAAACGGGTAATTCGGGCAAAAGAGCATGATAGATAGGCGGAGTAAAACTGCGAACGCGAGCGGAAACACAGCCCCCAAATCGGCCCCGCTCGAACGGCCGATATGGAGATCGCAGTCGGGAGTACGAACCCGGTCAAGATCGACGCGGTCGAACGGACCGTCGAGCGAGACGAAGCGACCGTCCGCCCGGTCGCCGTCGACTCCGGCGTGAGCGAACAGCCCCGATCGGTCGCGGAGACGGTCACGGGTGCGGAGAACCGTGCCCGACGGGCGCTCGAGGCGACCGGGGCCGACTACGGCGTCGGCCTCGAGGGCGGGGTCGCGCGACTCGAGGGAACACCGGGCCTCTCGCTGATCATGTGGGGCGCGGTCACCGACGGCGATCGATTGGAACGTGGTGCCGGTCCGACGATCCGCCTTCCGGACGACGTCGCGGCGCGACTCGAGGACGGCCGGGAGTTGGGGCCGGTGATGGACGAACTGCTCGGCACCGAGGGACTCGCCGAAGGGGCAGGCGCGGTCGGCGTCTTCACGGATCGGCTCACCGACCGGACGGCGGCGCTCGGGCAGGCGGTTGCATGTTCGTTTGGCCCGTTCCTAACGAACTATTACGACGCCGACAGCTGACCGTCACCGGCACCGACTCGCCGGTTTCACGGCCCGACAGCCGGGCGATTCCGCCGATTGGAAACGGACACGTACAGATGACAGTCGCCAGCAAATATATATTAACCACGTGTACCAACGAAAGCTTTCGACGGCAGTATACATCGATTACCGACCACAAAAATCGCAGGACGGCGGCGGGTTAACTGCACGTACCAAACCCCCTAAGGGTGTACCTGCCATCCCATCGTGTATGAGCACTGCAATGGCCCCCGACCTCACGAGCAAACAGCGCCGGATTCTGGAGTACCTTCGGAACAACGCGGCGACGAAGACGTACTTCAAATCCCGTCTGATCGGCCAGGAACTCGGGATGACGGCCAAGGAGGTCGGCTCGAACATTACAGCGCTCCAGGAGGGCGACTACGACGTCGAGATCGAAAAGTGGGGGTACTCCTCGAGTACCACCTGGAAGGTCGACATCTGAGACGGAACCGACCAAGGGGCTCATTTCGCTGCCGTTTGTCGATCGTTTCACGAGCCCCGCGGCTGCCGAACCCTCTTTTCGCTCGCTCCCCTAGCAGCACCGAATGACGACGACGGTACTGTTCGACATGGACGGGATCGTTCTCGAGGGACCGCGCACCGACCCGCAGGTGTACGCCGACGCCGCTGACGCGGCCGTAGCCGATCTCGAGGTCGATCCGTCGCCGGCACAGCGCGAGGACTTCAGGCGACACGACGCCGAGCGGATCAGGACCCACTGCGAGGAGTTGGGGGTCGATCCCGACCGTTTCTGGGAGTTGAAAGAGCGCTACGCCTCGCGGGGCACCCACGATCGGCTCCGTGCCGGCGAGCGTGGGATCTACGACGACGTCGCGACGATCCGGGACCTCGCCGACCGGACGACGGTGGGGCTCGTAACCAACAACCGTCACGAGACCGCCGCGTTCGTCGCCGACTACGTCGGGATCGACTTCGACGTCGTCCGCGGACGGGACCCCACGTTCGAGGGGTACGAGCGGCGCAAGCCCGACCCCGACTACATCGAGGACGCGCTGGCCACCCTCGGGGTCGCGGAAGGTGTCTACGTCGGCGACTCCCACAAAGACGTCGCCGCGGGGCAGGCAGCGGGCCTCGAGACGGTCTACGTGCGACGGGACCACAACCGCGATCACGAACGGCCGCCGAACGCGACCGTCGAACTCGAGGGACTGACGGGGCTCCCGGCGGCGCTCGAGTCGCTGTAAGAACGAATTATTCGGCGTCGTCGCCCTGATACGCTAGATAGCCGTCGGCGTTCCGGGCCAGCGTCCGCGCCCGATCGCCGAAGGAGTCGGCGTGGCGAACGACCAGCACCAGCACCGTCTCGGGGCGTTCGACGGCGTAGCCGTCCGCCCGCGAGAGCAGGCCCGCCTCCTCGAGTTCGCCGGCGTACTTGCTGACCGTGGGTGCGGAGACCTCGAGTGCGTCCGCGAGATCGGCGGCCGTCGCCGACGGCGTCAAGAGGAGTTCGATCAGCATGCCACGTGGGGTCTCCCGCCGAAGGTAGCCAAGCGCCCGTTTTTCGAACTCGTCGAACCGGCCGGCGGTGACGTAGCGCTTGTAGTCGCCGTCGCGGTAGCGTTCGATCGCGCCGGCGTCCTCGAGTCGGCGGAGGTGGTGTTGGGTCTCGCCGGTCCCCAACTGGAGGTCGTCGCGGATCTTCGAGAAGTGGGCACCGGGCGTCGTCGAGAGATAGCCCGCGATCGCGTCGCGCGCGTCGCTTTCGCCCGTTTCAGCCGCCGCTGTGTCGGCGCGACCGACGAGCGGGGAGGCAGCACCGAGGGCAGCGAATCGGCGCAGGGTCGCTCGTTTCTCGTCGTCGACCCCGTCGGGCTTCGTCATGTCTATCTACGGTCCACAACGGTTCGACCCGTAAAACAGGTTTCGCTCCGTCCTGTTTTCCGATAGTGACCGGTTACTGGACGGCTGCGTCGGCAAAAGAGCGCGGGACGGGCCGATCAGTCGCTGGACGAGGGGTCGTCGCCGGCCTCGTCGCTCGGCACGCCGGTCCCACCGTCGGTCTGTCCCTGGAAGTCCTGATCCATCTGTTCGATGACCTCGTCGGGATCCGAGATATCCGCCGTGTCCTGGCCTTCCTTGATCGCCTGGGCCTCCTGTTCCATCGCCTCGACGTCCATCTCGGCCTCCTGGTCGATCTCGCCGATGATCTCGGCGATGTCGTCCAGGCCGATCAGTTCGCGCGTCTCGTCGTCGAACTCGCGGCTCTCGAGTTCCTGACCGTCCGCCTCGACGTCGCTGCCCGAGAGATGCTTGCCGTAGCGCCCGACCAGCGAGGTGAGTTCCTGGGGCATGACGAACGTCGTCGACTCGCCCTGGCCGATCTCGCCGAGCGTCTCCATTCCTTTGTCGATGATGGCGCGCTCGCCCATCGATTCGGCCGAGCGGGCTCGCAGCACGGTCGAAATGGAGTCACCCTGTGCCTCCAGGATCTGGCTCTGCTTTTCACCCTGGGCGCGGATGATCTCGCTCTGTTTGTCACCTTCGGCCTTCTCGACGGCACTGCGGCGTTCACCCTGTGCCTCGAGGATCATGGCACGGCGTTTCCGTTCGGCGGAGGTCTGTTGCTCCATCGCGCGCTGGACGTCCTTCGAGGGGTTGACCTCGCGGACCTCGACCGATTCGACGCGGATCCCCCACTCGTCGGTGGGTTCGTCGAGTTCCTGGCGGATGCGGGCGTTGATCTCCTGGCGCTTGTTCAGCGTGTCGTCGAGTTCCATGTCACCCAGCACGGCACGCAGCGTCGTCTGGGCGAGGTTCGAGACGGCCCGTTTGTAGTCGTCGACCTGCAGGAACGCCTTCTTGGCGTCCATCACCTTGATGTAGACGACGGCGTCGGCGGTCACGGGCGAGTTGTCGCGCGTGATCGCTTCCTGCCGGGGCACGTCCAGCGTCTGGGTTCGCATGTCGAACGCGTACGTGTTCGAGACGAACGGCGGGACGAAGTTGATCCCCGGCTCGAGCAGTTTACGGTACTCACCGAAGACGGTTAGCGCGCGTTTCTCGTAGGCGTCGACGATCTCGATCGCGCTCAGCAGCGCGGCGATCACGAGGACGAGCAAGAGGGCTCCGACGAGTAGCAGGGCCCCACCGAGGGCCTGCATCGGAATGAGTTGGACCACCATATCCCCGACTTACGGCGGTGGGGGGAAAAGCGTTCCCTTGTTTCGTCGACATGTCTGCCCCGATCGGGACCTCACCGTTCCGTTTCCGTCTCCGTTTCCGGTTCGGTGTCGTTGGGGTCGACCGCGGCGTCATCGGCCGGTTCGTCGTCGGTCTCCGTGTCGGCCACCGAGGCGGCATCGGCTTCGGCGGCCGCCTCGGTCTCGGCCTGATCGCGTGCGAGCGCGCGATCGATCTCGTCCTCGCCGATCGCGTCGAGGGACTCGACGGTCAGGACGTTCCCGCCGCCCGGGTCGATGACGATGATTTCCGACCCCTCCTCGATCCGGCCGTCGGTGGTCCGAGCGCTGTAGTAGGGAGCGAAGCCGCCCTCCTCGAGTTTGACCTCGCCGCTGCGGGTCGTGACCGTTTCGGTGACGTAGCCCGTCGTGCCGGCCAGCGAGTCCGAGTCCGTCGTCCTGCCGGTGCCTTTCCCGCCGTAGAAGTCGAACTCGCGGTAGACGTAGGCGGCCGCGGCACCGATAAGCAGCGTCAACAGGGCCAACACGAGGACGTTCGCGAAGGGCGAGAACAACACACCGAGCAGCCCGGCACCGACGAGCGCGACGCCGATGACGATGAGATGTGCGCCGGGAGACACCGCCTCGAGGACCATCAACACGAGTCCCGCGACTAGGAGCAAGAGCGGCACGTTCCCCGCGAGGGATTCCACCATATCCGGGGCTAAGGTCTCGCCCCGATTAAATGTTTACCGCGGTCGTCGAGTGATTTTATCGCTCCGGCCACGACCTCGCGCTCCCGCCGGCGGCGAGAGCGCCTCACCCGAGCGGAATCATCACGAGACGAACGAGGACCAACACCATCGCGATCGCCCCTAACAGGACGAACAGCGCGCTTTCCAGTTCCGGCTCCCCGGGCTCGATGGGCGTCTCGTTCGGCTCCGGCGCGTACTCCTCATCGTCGTCCACGTCGGCCGCGTCATCGCTCGAGTCCGAGAGGTCGAGCGGGATGCGGTCGTCATCGTCGACGCGCTCGTCCCGAACGGAATCGTCTCGGTCCGCGTCGCCGCTCCGGTCGGCGACGCCCCAGCCCTCGCCCGAGTCGGTCCGGGTCGCGTCGGGCCCCGTAACCGACCGCTCGGTCCGGTCGTCGTCGGCGTCGTCTCGCGTCCCGGACGGTTCGTCTGCCATGGCTGATCGTAACGGATCCACCGTCAAAAACCCGTGGTCCGAGCGCGGGGCGGACGGCCCGTTGTACGGGATCACCGGTCCAACCCCGATGTCCTGCAGTTACACCGGGAAATCGGTCCAACAGTCGGTCTCAGGGGCGCTCGGGACGACCCCCGATATCGCCGCCGTAGACGACGCCGCGCTCGGCGTCGACGGTGACCGTCTCGCCGGCCGACAGCGCCGCCACGTCCGCGTCGCTGATCATCGGCACGCCCAGTTCGCGGGCGATCATCGCCGGATAACCGGTCATCCCCCGCTGGGCGTTGACGATCCCGCCGATCCGGTCCGTCTCGCTCGAGAACTCCGCGTCGAAATCGGCCGGCAGCGCGAGGATCGCGCCCTCGGGGACCCCCGAGATGTCGCCGTCAGTGACGTGGACGACCGGCCCGGTCACCCGGCCCTCGACGACCACCTGACCGGTCGTCAGCGCGTCGGCCGCGACGTGGACCTTCAGCATGTTCGTCGTGTTCGCCCCCTCGAGTTCGGTCATCATGCCACAGAGGACGACGACGGTGTCCCCGCTCTCGGCGACGCCGGCGTTTAGGGCCGCCTGAACGGCCTTCTCGACGACCGCGCCGGCCCCCTGTCCCGAGACGTTGGCGTACAGCGGCGTCACGCCCCAGGTCAGCGCGAGCTGGCGGCGCACCGCCTGACTCGGCGTCGAGGCGACGACGGGCACGCCGGGGCGGTACTTCGCCGTCTTCAGGGCGGTGTAACCGGACTCGGTCGCGGCGACGACCGCGTCCGCGTCGATGTCCCGGGCCAGAAAGCGGGCCGAGCGAGCGAGCGCGTCCGTCCGCGCCTCGCCGGCGGCCGGGACCCGCTGCTCGAGCAGTTCGGCGTGTTCCGCGGAGCCCTCGACCTCGCGGACGATGCTGTCCATCGCGTCGACGACGGCGACGGGGTGGTCGCCGATCGCCGTCTCGGCCGACAGCATGACCGCGTCGGTGCCGTCGAGGACGGCGTTGGCGACGTCGGAGGCCTCCGCGCGGGTGGGCCGACGCGCCGTGACCATCGAGTCGAGCATCTCCGTGGCCGTGATGACCGGCCGCCCCGCCTCGCGGCACGTCCGGATGATCCGCTTTTGGATCATCGGGACGTCCTCCATCGGACACTCGACGCCGAGGTCGCCGCGGGCGACCATCACGCCGTAGGCGGCGTCGATGATCTCGTCCAGATTGTCGACCGCGCCCGCTCGCTCGATCTTCGCGATGACCGGAATGTCGGCACCGGCCGCCTCGAGTACCTCGTCGACCTCGTAGACGTCGTCGGCGTCCCGGACGAAACTCGCGGCAACGAAGTCCACCTCCTTTGCGGCGGCCAGCTCGAGATCCTTTCGGTCGGACTCGGTGACGACGTCGAGGTCGAGTTCGACGCCGGGGACGTTGACCCCCTTGCGGCCGCCGAGGTCGCCGCCGGTATCGACGCGGGCTCGGACGCCCTCGCCCTCGGTTTCGAGGACGGTTGCCTCGATCAACCCGTCGTCGAGCAGGATCCGATCGCCGGGCTCGACGGCGTCGATCGACAGCGAGAGCCCGACGGTCTCTGGCGTCGCCGTCTCGCCTTCGACGAAGCGGATCTCCGAGCCCGTCTCGAGCGTCACTGTCTCCCCCCCGGGCAGGGGCGCGGTCCGGATCTCGGGGCCCTGCATGTCGAGCATGACTGCGACGGGCTCGGTGCGCTCCTCGTCGACCGCGCGGACCCGGTCGATCAATGCGGCGCGGTCCTCGCGGCTCCCGTGGCTCGCGTTCAGCCGCGCGACCGACATCCCCGCCTCGGCCAACTCCCGGATCGTTTCCCGGTCGTTCGACGCCGGTCCCAGCGTACAGACGATCTTCGCGTTTCTCATGTCGGGGGCTAACGCCAGGTGGCGTAAAAACCGGTCGCTTACTCGCCCTCGAGTACCCGTTTCGTCGAGGCGCCGTCGCCCGCCACGCCGACCCCCGAGCGGCGGGCCCGGATCGGGCCGTTACCAGAGGCCGGCGAGGTTGCCAAGCGCCATGACCGAAAACAGCGAGAGGGCGATCACGACGAGCGCCCTGGCTTCCGCCGATCCGCAAGCGGCGGGAAGCCACGCGAGCCAGTTCGACCGCGCGTCTCGACCGACAGCCCCTCGAACGCGCCCGTCACTCTGTGACATATGCGAACGTATTGCATCTAACCACATAGCTGTATTTGAGGCGGGTTGACAGATACTACCGAGACGGGGGTGTCGAACGGTCACCGTGCGACCGCCCGGATCGCCCCCGCTCGAGCGAGCCGTCTACTTGATCTTCTCGCCGACCGCGGCGTCGCCGTGGGTCGTCAGCAGGTCGGCCTCCTCGCCCGCGGCGAGGATCATCCCGTTGGACTCGACGCCGAACAGTTCGGCTTTCTCCATGTTCGCGAGCAGGACACATTTCTCGCCCGGCAGCTCGTCGAGATCGTGCAGTTGCTTGATCCCCGCGACGATCTGTCGGGTCTCGAAACCGATGTCGACCTCGAGGCGCGCGAGGTCGTCCGCGCCCTCGATTCCCTCGGCGGATTCGATCCGGCCGACCCGGACGTCCAGTTCCTGAAAGTCCTCGAACCCGATCCGCTCGTCGGCCAGCGGCTCGAGATCATCGGTGTCACTCATACCGTCGGCTTCCGCGTCGGTGCTTTCGTCGCTTTCGGTTTCCTCGTCGTCATCGTCCGAGGCGGCCGCGACGCGTTCCTCGAGCTTTTCAGTCAGTTCGTCGACGCGGTCGTCCTCGATCTTCTCGAAGAGTTCGCCGGGCTCGTCGAAGTCCCGTGGCGGAGCCTCGAGCGCGTCCTCGAGGTGGGCGTCGGCGATATCGCCGTCCTCGCCGATCTGTGCCCAGAGGGCCTGGGCCTTGTCGGGGGTGATCGGCTCGAGCAGGACGGCGACGGCCTTGGCGATCTGGACGCAGTCGCGGATGACCTGCGTCGCGTCCTCGCTCTCGGCGTCGAGCTTCCAGGGCTCGTTGCGCTGGATGTACTCGTTGCCGAACTGCGCGAGTTCGGTCGCCGCTCCGCCGACCCCGCGCATGGAGTAGTCGTTGACGTTCTCGCGCACGTCGTCGATCGCGCCCTCGATGCGGTCGCGGACTTCGTCGGAGACGGCCGCATCGGGGGTCCCCTCGTAGTTGCGGTAGGCAAAGAGCAGTGAGCGGTACCAGAAGTTACCGACGGTGCCGACGAGTTCGCCGTTGACCGTCTCCTGGAAGGCGTCCCAGGAGAAGTCGACGTCCTGTTGGAGCCCGCCGGTCGTCGTCAGATAGTACCGCAGCAGATCGGGGTGGAACCCTTCCTCGAGGTATTCCTTCGCCCAGATCGCCCGGTTGCGGCTCGTCGAGAGCCCCTTGCCGTTGATCGTGATGAAGCCGGTCGCGGCGATCCCGCGGGGCTTGTTGTAGCCCGCGCCCTCGAGCATGGCCGGCCAGAAGATCGCGTGGTGCTGGATGATGTCCCGGCCGATGACGTGCATGATCTCGCCGTCGCCCTTCCAGACCTGCTCCCAGTCGAACGCGTCGGTCCCGACGCGCTCGGAGTACTGCTTCGAACTCGAGATGTACTCGATCGGCGCGTCGACCCAGACGTAGAGGACGAGGTCGCTCTCGTCCTCGCCCTCGGCGGTCGGGTAATCGATCCCCCAGTCCATATCGCGCGTGATACACCAGTCCTGCAGGCCGTCCTCGATCCACTGCCGGGGCTGGTTACGAGCGTTCGAGGTCCCCTCGAGGCCGTCCAAAAAGTCGGTGAGGAAGTCCGCGAATTCGGAGACCTCGAAGAACTTGTGGGTGCGCTTGCGGTACTCGGCGGGGTTGCCCGTGATCGTACTGGTCGGGTCCTCGACCTCGCCGGGCTCTAAGTGGCGCTGACAGCCCTCGTCGCACTCGTCGCCGCGGGCTTTTGCGCCGCAGTAGGGACAGGTCCCCTCGACGTAGCGGTCGGGGAGGTACTGGTCGGCGTCGGGATCGTAGGCGACCTGGATCTCCTTCTCGTAGATGTAGCCCTCGTCGTCCAGCGTCCGGACGATCTCCTGCGTCGTCTCGACGTTGGTCTCGTCGTGGGTGTGACCGTAGTTGTCGAACTCGACGTTGAACTTCGGGAACGTCTCCTCGTACTGGCGGTGCCAGTCTAACGCGAAGTCCTCGGGGTCGACGCCCTCCTGTTCGGCGTTGACGGCGACCGGGGTGCCGTGCATGTCCGAGCCGCAGACGTAGGCCGTCTCCTGTCCCAGCGTCTCGAGCGCGCGGGAAAAGGCGTCCGCGCCGATATACCCCCGCAGGTGACCGATGTGAAGGTCCCCGTTCGCGTAGGGGAGCCCACAGGTCACGACGGCGGGTTCGTCCGTCGGAAAGTCCTCGTGGCTCATGATCGCCACGTCGCGCTCGCGGGCGTAAAACCCGCCGGTTTCGATCGGGGGCGGACCCGCGGTACGCGGTGGCGATCAGTCGTCGCTCGTGATCGGGACGCTCGCACGCACCTCGAGCCGGTCGAGATCGCCGATAAAGGAGGCCAGCATCTCGCGGGTGACGTGGGGCATACAGACCACGCGCAGTTCGTCGGTCGCGGTTCTCGAGATCCGCCAGCCCTTGGCCCGCAACGCGTCGAAGGTCGAGCGGGGGACGTCGGCCGCCACCAGCGGCAGCGTCGGGTCGGCGACCTCGTAGCCGCGTTTCTCGAGGGCGTCGGCGAGCCACTCGGCGTTGTTCTGCGAGCGGACGTACTGCCGGCGGTACCCCGTCGGCCACAGCTCCTCCATCGCGGCAACGGCGCTGGCGACGCCGGCACCCGAACGGGTGCCGGTCAGGGTCGCCTGCGAGGTCGACTCGAGGTAGGGCGTGTCGACGGCGAGTTCGTCGAGCAGGGCCGAATCGCGAACGAGCAGGCCGCCCGCGGGAACGGCGGCCTGACCCATCTTGTGGGGGTCGATCGCCATCGTGTCGACCGCGGCGTGGGCGAAGTTCCACTCGTAGTCGGTAAAGGGCAGCACGAAGCCGCCCCAGGCGGCGTCGACGTGCAGCGTCGCGTCGACCGAGTGTGCGATCTCGCCCAACTCGGGAATGGGATCGACGCGGCCGTACTCGGTCGTCCCCGCGACGCCGACCACCGCGGCGGTGTCCTCGTCGACGGCGGCCCGGACGGCCCCGAGGTCGGCCCGGTAGTCGTCGTCGGTCGGCACGATCCGGAGGTCGATCCCGAGCAGGTCCGCGGCCTTCTGGAAGCTAAAGTGGCCCGACTCGGGCATGACGACGTTCGGATTCCGGCTATCGGCCCGTTCGCGGGCGATCCGGACTGCCTGAATGTTCGCTTCCGTGCCGCCACTGGTGATATAGCCCGCCGGCTCTTGGAGTCCGGCGATCTCGCTCAGCAGGGCGACCGCGTCGTCCTCGAGTTCCGAGACGCCGGGGTAGGTGCCCGGATCGCCGGGGTTGGTCGCGAGAAACCGCTCGGCCGCGTCGCGTGCCGCCGGGTGGGGTTCCGTACACATCGAGGAGAGAACCCGGTCGAACGCCTGCGGCTCGATTTGCATATCACGTATGTAATCGGTCAGCGATTTATTTGTTGCGTTTGACGACGTTTCACGAGGGGATTCCCTCGCCGTCTTCGGTTCCGTGGGCGGGTCTGCCGGCCCGGCCGCCGGTAGCGCGAAAGCGTGCCTTCAAGTCCGGGGCCGCGCTACGGCCACGCATGAACCCAGGCGACCGCGTCCGCGTCGATCGCGCGGACCGTACGTACGAAGGCGTGTTGCTCCCCTCGAGTACGGACGACCAGCTCGTGGTGAAACTCGAGGGCGGCTACAACGTCGGCGTCGACCGGGGCGAGGCCGACGTGGAGGTCCTCGCGGAGGACGTCTACAGGATCGACGGCACCGACGCCGCGGGCGACGATGGGGCCTCGGAGATCGAGTTCGACGACGACCTGCCGACGATCTCGCTGATCTCGACCGGCGGGACGATCGCCTCGACGGTCGACTACCGCACCGGCGCGGTGACCGCCCAGTTCGACGCCGAGGACGTCCTGCGGGCGGTGCCGGATCTGGCCGGCCGGGCGAACTACCGCGGGCGCGTCGTCGCCAACATCCTCTCGGAGAACATGGAGCCGTCGATCTGGCGGGACCTCGCGCAGGCGGTCCGCGAGGAGATCGAGGCCGGCGCGGACGGCGTCGTCGTCATGCATGGCACCGACACGATGCAGTACTCCGCCTCCGCCCTCGCGTTCATGCTCGAGACGCCGGTACCGATCGTCTTCACCGGCTCCCAGCGCTCGGCCGACCGCCCCTCCTCCGATAACGTGATGAACGCCGTCTCGGCGGTCGAGGCCGCCAAAAGCGACTGTGCGGAGGTCATGGTCTGTATGCACGCCACCGAGTCGGACGACCGCTGTGCCCTTCACCGCGGGACCCGCGTGCGGAAGAACCACACCTCGCGGCGGGACGCCTTCGAGACCGTCGGCGCGGAACCGCTCGGTGAGGTCGAGTACGAGACCGAGACCGTCGAGTTCCGGCGGGCGTATCAGGAACGCGGAGCGAGCGAGTTGGAACTCCGCGACGACCTCGAGGGCGACGTCGAACTGCTGAAGTTCACCCCCGGAATGGACCCCGCGTTCCTCGACGTCGTCGAGGGGAGCGAGGGCCTGATCATCGAGGGCACCGGACTCGGACACGTCCACACCGATTTGATCCCCCGCATCGAGGAACTCATCGCGGACGGGACGACAGTCGTCATGACGAGTCAGTGTCTCGAGGGCCGGGTCTGTGACCGGGTCTACGACACGGGTCGGGACCTGCTCGAGGCCGGCGTCGTCGAGGCCGGCGACACGCTGCCGGGGACGGCGAAGGTCAAGCTGATGTGGGCGCTCGCAAACAGCGACGACGTCGCGGAAGCGATGGGCACGTCGCTGGCCGGCGAGATTCAGGAGCGGTCGGTCCCCTGGGAGTGATCGCGTCCGCTGGACGCGGCTGAACGGAGACGGAGTCGAGAGATTGTTTTGCGACGCGCGCTCGAAATCGGACGACAGCGTGTGCCACCGCAGTCGATCCCGCCTCGAGCCCGCGAAGTTCTTTCACGGGCGATCACATGAGATGCCAATACTCGACAGCTATGGCATCAGAGTTGGATTCCGAGTCCGCCATCGAGATCCGCCGCGCTACTCACGACGACTACGACGCCGTCGCCGACTTCACGGGCGATATCTGGCCCGACCGCGGCGGCGACTACATCCCGCGAATCTACCACGACTGGCTCGAGGACGAGCCGGGACAGGGCAAGAAGACCTTCCTCGCCGAAGTCGACGGCGAGACCGCGGGGATCGTCCAGGCCGTCATGCTCTCGGACGACGAGGCCTGGTTCCAGGGAATGCGCGTCGCGGCCGACTACCGCCGGCGGGGCGTAAGCCACCGGCTGAACGAGGCGACCTTCGAGTGGGCCCGCGAGCAGGGAGCGACCGTGGGCCGCGTGATGATCTTCTCGTGGAACGCGGCCTCGCTGGGCGCGGCACGAGCCAGCGGCTTCGAACCGATCACCGAGTTTCGCTTCGCCCATCCCGACCCCGACCCGGACGCCGCGGGACCCCACGCGGTCTCGAGCGATCCGACCGAGGCGTGGCGCTACTGGACACACAGCGACGCCCGCGAATACCTGCGCGGGCTCGGTCTCGCGCCCGAGGAATCGTGGGCCGTCCGCGAACTCACGCGTGACGACTTCGATCGGTTGGCCGACGAAACGGCGGTTTTCGCCGTCGAGAGCGAGGATGGACTCGCTGGCGCTGCCTACCGCACCCGAAGCTACGAGCGGCCGGTCGACGGCGACGCGACGGACGGCTCGAGCGACGATCCCGAAACCGAACGGTGGGTCGAGTACGGCGTCGCCGCGTGGGACGGGGTCGAGGCCGCCCGCTCGCTGTTCGCCGCGATCGCTCGCGACGCGGCCGACTGCGGCGCGGAAAAGACGCGCGTCCTGATTCCCGAAACCGCTCGATTCGTCACCGACGTGCCCGCCGCGGGAGTCGATATCGCCGAGGAACCGGACTTCGTGCTGGGGATCGACCTGACGGCGACTCGCTGACGGCTACCCGCCGCTGACCGGCGGGAACAGCGCCAGTTCATCGCCCGCCTCGAGAACCGTCGCCAGCCCCTCCTCCTCGACCAGGACGTTCGTGCCGTTGCGAAGCACGTTGATCTGGGAGCGCAGTTCGCCGTCCTCGAGGACGCGGCCCTCGAGGGCGGGGGCCTCCTCGAGCAGTTCCTCGAAGGCGTCGCCGACGGTGTCGCCGGCCTCGGCGTCGACGGTCACGTGCTTGTCGCCGGCGCGCTCGGCCAGATCCGCGAACAGTTTCCACTCCGTGGGCATACGTGGCGGTATCGGTGCCGGCGGCAAGTAGCTACCGCTCTCGGGGCCGTTCCGGCGCGTGGCCGCGATCCGGATCGGCGGCCGCCCGCTGGCCGTCGTCGGCCGGCGGTGTCGCGGACTCGTCCGCGTCAGCCAGCGACCGTTCGGTCACCCGGCGAAGCGCGTCCGGCCGGCCGAGGACGGA
>NZ_JBPJSJ010000029.1:0-23246 GCF_051225675.1 Natrinema sp. CGMCC1.2065
GACGCCGGTCGTCTGACCGATCGAGCGTCACCGAACTACCAAGGCTAACATCAGATCCCATCTGTACGGCGGACCGCAGGGGTGGAATCCTCATTTCCTTCGGACGTATTCGTACACCGTCTGGGGTATATAACCCCTTCGGGTTCGAACCGTCCGAGATGACGGACCGAGTTGAACGGCCCGTCGATCACATCGTCTTTCGCGTTCGTATCCCAACACCCTCGTACATATAAGGGCATCGGATCACGGCCACGCCGGAAACCGCATCCGGCGGGGACTTCCGCGTGTAATTCGGGACGAGCCTGAAGTATATAAGGCCATCGTCCTCTGACGCCGACTGCTCGACGTCGGCCACGGGAATCCGAATGCCCTCGAGAGCGAGCGGATCGTCCGCTCGACGAGGGACGGATACGTATACTCCTTCCGTGCCGGAATGCGGCCGGAAGACGCGGCGGCGAGCGCCGCGTTGTTCGCATTACTGTCAAAGCCGGGTGAACATATAAGGCCGTCGTCTCGAGGAGACGATGGGCTACGTTGGACAGTCACGCGGGCGGTCGGATTCGGATGTGAACGACGGACGGTCGATCCCGCTACCGGCCGAGTCGGCGGCTGTCATCGACGGCGGTATCGATCGTCGATGGGTACATCACTCGCGCGTCGACCGATTCGATCCGACCAGCGTGCGAGCGATCCGTCTGCAGCCGATGCAGAAATCACGGAGAACGGGCAATCCGTCGTAGAGCCATACGAGAAACGCGAGCCCGGCGAGACCGAACTGGATCCAGACGTACGTCGACACGTCACCGGTGAGCAACGTCTGTACGTACCGCCCGAACAGCAGCTCGAACGCCTCGAAGAACCCCCGCCGAGCGGAGTCCCCAGGAACGACTGCGATCGGCCAGAGGACGATTTCGACGTAGACGACCCCCTCACTGGCGTAGGAATACAGGACGTCTCCCGGGAGATGCAGGAGGTAGCCGATCGGGAACGCGAGCGCGATCCGGGGGCGGCCGACACGGCGGGCGATCGTTCCCACGAGGATCGAGAGGGGGACGGCGAAGAACAGCGAGTGACCGATCGCATAGCCGGCCTCGAAGACGCCGAACTCCCACGCGAGCGGTTTGTCGATCAGGTCCGGCAGGACCGACGCGAAGACGACGGCGAAGGCGTCGGGTCCACTGGGGGAGGTCCGGAAGACGAGGTGACAGACCAGCGAATACGAGAGATAACCGATTATCGCGTGTTCCCACGGCCACATTGGCCGTACGGTAGCGCGGGCGGCGAATAGTTATATGGCCCCTGCACGTCCGGAATCCCGGGACGGTGAGAACCGGGCCGGCCGACGGCTCCGACTCGAGCGGTGACCCCATGGGTCGAGAAAGATGAGATTACCGGGAGCGTCGTGGGGATATAGCGACCCTTAGTCGCGCGCCCGTGCGAGCGTGCGAATACCGACATAATTTAGCACCCGTGGTCGTACGGTGACACATGGATCGTTCGGGATTCGTCAAACTCGCGGTCATTGCGCTGGGCCTCGTGGTCCTGAGCTTCTTCGTCCGGGGGATCAGTCGGATCGTCCTCAGCGTGGAGACGGCCGAACTGCTGCAGGCACCGATCGCGGTCGTCGGCTTCGTTCTCCTCGTCTACCTCTTCGTACGGGCGACCCTGGATTACGTCGGCATCTGGAAGATCGAAAACCCCGACGCGTGAGACGACCACGGGTCCGTGGACCGATGGGCGGCCGGAAATCGTCGTACGAGTCGTCGATGCGGTTCGCCGGAGGAGCGACGACCGGCGAGCGGCTGTCCGGAAGGAAACCGTTTTTCGCCCGCCCCACGAACCCAACGCCATGACAATCGACGTGCAGGCCATCGCCGACCTCGGGCCGGACGATCGCGTGGCCTTCTTCGAGCGCGACGCCGGTATCGAGGGGGTCAGAGAGGACATCCGTGAGATCGTCGACCGGGTCCGTACCGAGGGCGACGTCGCCGTCCGCGAGTTCACCAGCGAGTTCGACGGCGTCGAAGTCGGGAACCTCGAGATCACCGACGACTGCGAACGGGCCTACGACGAGATCGACGATGGGGTTCGATCGGCGATCGAGACGGCAGCCACGAACGTCCGCGAGTTCCACGAGGCACAGCTGCCCGAGGACTGGCGACGCGAGTTCGACACCGGGCGGGAGCTGGGACGGCGTTTCCGGCCGCTCGAGCGGGTCGGCGTCTACGTTCCCGGCGGATCGGCGGCCTACCCCTCGAGCGCGATCATGGGGGTCGTGCCGGCGGTCGTGGCTGGCGTCGATCACGTTTCGGTCGTGACGCCGCCGGCCGACGAGCTGAATCCGGTGACGCTGGCGGCGATCCACGCCGCGGGCGCGGACGCGGTCTACAGCGTCGGCGGCGCACAGGCGGTCGCGGGACTGGCCTACGGCACCGAGTCGATCACGAGCGTCCAGAAGATCGTCGGGCCGGGCAACAAGTGGGTGACGGCGGCCAAGGCCGAAGTTCGGGGCGACGTCGAGATCGACTTCCTCGCGGGGCCGAGCGAAGTCGTCGTGGTCGCCGACGAGACGGCCGACCCGGACCTCGTCGCCGCGGAACTACTTGCCCAGGCCGAACACGACCCGAACGCCTCGGTCGTGGCAGTCACCGACGACGCAGCGACCGCCGAGGCCGTCGCCGCCGCCGTCGACGAGCGCGTGGGCAAGCGCGAGCGCGAAGACGTGATCCGGGCGGCACTCGAAAACGACGCCAGCGGCGTGTTACACGCCCGATCGATGAGCGAGGCGATCCTCTTCACCGAGGAGTACGCGCCCGAACACCTCTCGATCATCGCCGCCGACGACGAGTCACTCCTCGAGCGTATCGATAGCGCGGGCAGCGTCTTCCTCGGGCCGAACACGCCCGTGGCGGCCGGCGATTACGCCAGCGGGACGAACCACGTGCTGCCGACGAACGGTGGGGCACGGGTCAGCGGCGGGCTCTCGGTCGAGACGTTCCTCCGGTCGACGACGGTCCAGCGCCTCTCCGGCGAGGGGCTGGCCGACCTCGGCGAGACGATCACCACGCTCGCCGACGCGGAGGGGCTCGAGGCCCACGCCGAGAGCGTTCGGACTCGACTCGAGGACGACGCAGGCAAATAGCGCCACACCGCCCCGAGTCACAGTGTGCGGAACGCTGAGCTGGTTTTACGTGGCTGGAGGTCCGAGTAGGAACCGAGATGGAACCGCATGTCGACCCGCTGGACGGGCGCGTCCTCGAGCGTAACTACGACTACGCACAGCGAAACGTGCGGCTCCTCTCGCTGTGGTACGACTGCGACGTGGCGCGGATGCTCGAGTTGCTCGCAGCACACGACATCGAACTCTCGCGCAACGACAGGCGACAGTTCGGCACGTGGTATCGCTCGCTCCGGCGGGCGAGCTGTTAGCGTGGCTCTTGGACCTCGTTGTACGCCTGATCGGGCGGCGGTGTCGTAAACCGGTTCGGTGGCGACGATCGTAACTATCCGCGCCGATATAACCAGAATCAGCTAGTTCGTTCGGCTCGACACGGCGTCACAGTTAACATCGTCGCGCCGAAAGGGATGGGTATGAGTACGTACAGTATGGATGGTGGGACCGCGGAGACGCAGCCGAAGATCGAAGTCACGGAAGCCGCCGCCGAGCAGGCCCTCTCGCTGCTCGAGGGCGAGGGGCTGGACGTGACCGAGGCCGGACTTCGGCTGTTCGTCCAGCAGGGAGGTTGTGCGGGCCTTTCCTACGGGATGCGGTTCGACGATGAACCCGACGAAGACGATACGATCTACGAACACCACGACCTGCGCGTGTTCGTCGACCCCGCGAGCCTGAAGTACATCGAGGGCAGCGTCCTCGATTACGAGGACGGGCTGCAGGCCGAGGGGTTCCACGTCGACAACCCGAACGTCGTCAGCGAATGCGGCTGTGGCGAATCGTTCCGGACGTAAGCGACTGCGGTTCACCGCGTCCCAGGTTCCACCGGATTTTCCGATGACCGACGGCCGACAGCTGCCGGTCACGTCGGAGAACGCCTCGAGGACGGAGTGACGACACGAGGCGTCGAGCGTTCCGTCCCGGCTTACTCCTCGAGTTCGAAGGCGACGGTGACTTCGGCCTGGTACTCGCGGTCGTCGGCGCTGGCGACTTCGACGCCGAGTTCGTCGACCTCGATCCACTGGACGTTCTGCAGCGTTGCCTCCGCGCGGTCGATGGCGTCGTCCGCGGCGGCGTCGAAACTCTCGGGGCTAGTACCGATCAGCGTGATCTTTTTGAAGACCATGGCCTCGTCATCTACGGCGCGTACCGACGTAAAACACGGCGTCGGTTCGGACCGAGTGAAAAACGGGCGGCCGGATCGGCGGCTTCAGCCGGCCCGCGAGTCGAACCGCTCTCGAATCGCGCTGGTGACGTTCGAGAGGTACGCACCGCCCCACGTCGCGACGATGAGCGCACCGATGGAGTTGAAAACGAAATCGAGCATCGTGTCCTCGAGCCCGTACTGGGTGAGGACGGCTCTGGTACCGAGCGCCTCGGCAGCCAACGCGATCGCGAACTCGAGGATCTCCCAGAGGACGCCGAACGCGATGACGAAAAGGAGGATAAACACCGCAATGAACCGCTGTGGGAGGTGGACTCCCTGGGCGTGTTCGTCGAACGCGCGAACGGTGGCATACCCCACGCCAGCGACCAGCGACGCCGACAGCGCGTGGGTCATGTGGTCCCACCACCAGACCTGGCTGTAGAGCGTGGCGGTCGCGCCGGGGAGCCCCACCGTACCGAAGGCGTGCAGGAAGACGGCGGTCGTGATCCACAGCGTGAGCCGCGGATCCATCGGAATCTCGTAGTCGCGCTCGAGCAGTGGCGGCAGCTGCGTGACGAGCAGGGCGACGCCGGTGTTGATGACGATGCCGCCGTTACCACGTTCGATGCCGATGAACAGCATACCGATCAGCCCGATCTCCATGAGGTAGGTGAGCTGGCGTTGCCGCTTCCGAGAGGGAACGATGTCGGCGAGGCTAGTCATCGTCACCCCCACCGATCGGGACGTCGTCGACGAGTCGAGTCCGGTCGGCACGTCCGAGCCGCCTGAAGTAGAGTTCGAAGATGAGACCGGCCCCGAGGCCGCTGATGGCCGAATAGACGAACTCCCACATCACGTCGTCGTGGTCGGCGGTGAACGGAACGCCCAGGACACCGGCGGCGCTCCACCGAAGGAGAGCCCAGAGGGCAGCGGCGGCCATCGTCGCGACCACGACGAAGACGACGGCGAAGCCGGGCGTCATCCGTACTGTGGTAAACGCCTGCAGTTCGACGGTGAGGACGAGCGCGATGGCCGCGACCGAGAGGTAGGACGTGACGTGTCCCATTAGCCGGTCGGCACCGAACGCGACACCGAGGACCGGCAACGCCGCCAACAGGAGGACCTCCCAGGGGAGCATGACCAGCGGTGATCGAAAAGCGACGGGTGGGATAATCGCGAGAGCCACGAGAACCGCCGCGAACGTCATCCAGAGAATGCCGCCAGTAATCAGCGCACCGATACCGATGCTCGCGATCGCGGCGACCAGTATCCACGCGATCGCTGCGTTCGATCGCCCGTCCGCGAGCAATCCCTCGAGTGAAGCCTGCGACACAGTGGTCCGTACCGCCTACTCTCATAAAAGCGTATTTTGTCCCACACTGAAACGAAGGCTGCGGCCCAGCGCTACGGCGCGATAGCAAACAGATAGACTGACGAGTAGGCGACGAGCGCAACGGTGACGGCCGCCAGCGCAGTCACCCCGGCCTCGAGTAGCGTCTCGAGTTCGGGCAGACCCCGAACGCTCGCGAACGCGGCGGGAGTCGGCGTCTCCCTGATGACGCCACAGACGAGAC
Source organism: Natrinema sp. CGMCC1.2065 (assembly GCF_051225675.1). NCBI lineage: Archaea > Methanobacteriati > Methanobacteriota > Halobacteria > Halobacteriales > Natrialbaceae > Natrinema > Natrinema sp. CGMCC1.2065. The sequence continues at coordinate 5,894 of NZ_JBPJSJ010000029.1, forward strand.
CGACGCCGAGGATCGAGAAGACGAAGTGGTAAGACACCTCGAGCGTCGGCGGCGTCACCGCGAGCGCGGCGAGACCGTAGGCGACGCCGGCGGCGGCCCGACGGTTGACAGTGGCGACGACCGAGCGATCGGTGAGCCGACAGAGGACGGCGGCCGCGAGCCAGATCGTCGCGAGTTCGATGGCGAACGCACCGAGCAGGTGCAACGTCGGGTCGGGATGGAGGACGAGTCGCGACTCGAGGACGGCGGCGTCGAAGGGGAAAAACCAGTCGGGGGGCGACCCGGTTACGAGATCGCCCCACGGATGCGACCAGAGTCCCCAGAGCGCGGCGAGACCGACCGTCGCCGGCGACACCCGCGTTCGACGCGCGATCAGCCGGGCGATGACGCCGCCGCTGGCGGCGAACAGCCCCGTGACGAGCGCGGCGATGGGACCGCCCCAGACGAGCGCGATGGCGACGAGCGCCGCGAGGACGGCGATCCCGACGGCCCGGACGAGCCGCACGCGAGGGGCGTAGCCGCGGACGGCGAGCAGGCCGAAGGCCGGTGCGGCGACCGCGCCGACGACCAGCGAGTGGGTGACCGAGCGGTGGACGCCGCGGCTGGCGTCCCAGAACGCCGTCGACGCGCCGAGCGCGCCGTCGCCGGCCTGCCACTCGAGCAGGCCCACGAGCGCGTACGCGACGTCGATATCGGGAATTGCGGCGAACGCGCCGGCGATAGCCCCGACGAGAAGCGCTCGTTGGGGGGCCCAGCCTCGCCAGTCGGCGACGAGCGCCGCGACGGCGAACGCGAGGAGCGCGTGACCGACGAACATGATATGTCGCCTATGCAGTGAGTCGGCTTAAACGGCTCGCAGCCACGCCGGACGGTACCACGGGTCATTGTCGGTGGTGAAGATGTCGAGATACGGCCGTGTTCGCGAACGAAACCACGATACCGAGACCGGCTTCGATTCGGCCGCTCGAGGACCTGTAATTCGCCGCTGCCGGTAGGTCTTTGCGAGTGGCCGGCGAGCACACGCCCATGGCTCAGACACCGTCGAACGAGGCGGATCGCGCGCCATCCGTCGGCGAACTCACACCCCCTGACCGGACCCTGATGGGGCCCGGACCGAGCGACGTGAACCCGAGGGTTCTCCGAGCGATGAGTACGCCGCTGGTCGGTCACCTGGATCCCTCCTTCGTCGAGATCATGGACGAGGTCCAGGAGCTGTTGCGTTATACGTTCCGAACGGACAACCAGTGGACGATCCCGGTTTCGGGAACCGGCTCCGCGGCGATGGAGGCCGCGATCGGCAACGTCGTCGAGCCCGGCGACACCATGCTCGTGCCGACCAACGGCTACTTCGGCGGGCGGATGGCCTCGATGGCCGAGCGCGCGGGCGGCGAGGTCGTCGAGGTATCGGCACCGTGGGGCGAACCGCTCGAGCCCGACGACGTCGCGGACGCGCTGGCCGAACACGACCCCGACGTCTTCGGGTTCGTCCACGCCGAGACGAGTACGGGCGTCCTCCAGCCCGACGTCCCGGAACTGACCGCCGCGGCCCACGACCACGACGCCCTGGTCATCGCCGACACCGTCACCTCCCTTGGCGGGGTCGAGTTGCGAGTCGACGAGTGGGGCATCGACGTGGCGTACTCGGGACCCCAGAAGTGTCTCTCCTGTCCGCCGGGCGCGAGCCCGCTGACCCTGTCGGACGAGGCCATGGAGAAGGTCCTCTCGCGCGACGAGGATCCTCGCTCGTGGTATCTCGATCTCTCCCTGCTCGAGGGCTACTGGGGGGAGGAGCGCGCGTATCACCACACCGCACCGATCACGAACGTCTACGCGATCCGGGAGGCCCTGCGGCTGGTCGCCGAGGAGGGAATCGAGAACCGCTGGGCCCGCCACGAGCGACTGGCCGGCGCGCTGAAGGCCGGCGTCGAGGCGATGGGTCTCGAGATGAACGCCCCCGACGAGTACTGGCTGCCGAGCCTCAACGCCGTCCGCGTTCCCGAGGGCATCGACGACGGCGCGGTCTGTGACGCCTTGCTCGAGCAGTACGACCTCGAGATCGCCGGCGGGCTGGGCGATCTCGCCGGCGACATCTTCCGGATCGGCTGCATGGGTCACTCCGCACGGCCCGAGAACGTGATCTACGTCGTGACGGCGCTTGGCGACGTCCTCGAGTCGATGGGCGCGGCCGTCGATCCGGGCGCAGGCGTCACTGCGACGCGTAACGCGCTCGAAAAATAGTCCGCAGCCGCGGTCGTCGGCTGTTCTACGCTGTTACTCGCGGTCCTGGTGGCGCTCGTTCGACCTGATAGTCCTCTCCGTCGACGACGATGATGGCCCACTCGTAGTTCGGGTTCGTCCGCTCGAGTCGTGCCTCGAGGTCGTCGGCGTCGTCCGGTTCGGCGACGAAACAGTGGAACTGTCCCGACGCCGACGTCGGAAGTTCGTCCGCCTCGAGGACGGCGTTGACGTGAACGACCTTCCATGCTCGTTCGGCACGGAACTCGGGGCCGTTGCCTTCGACGGTGTAACCCAACTCTGCGAAGATCGACCTGGCCTGCTCGACGAGCCGCATGTTAACAGGACCCATTCAATACCACCTATGTCGGCATCCACCATAAATGTTAGTACGTGACAAGAACGAGGGGTTACTTCCGAACGAACGGGAACTATCCCGCTCTTTCGGTTCGTTCGTACCGAAGGCGGCCGGCCGTTCGCCGAGTAATCGTCTATTGGCCTCTGCAGCGATGTCGCGATCTCGAGGAGAACCCCGTCCGAATCCGGCCTCGAGGGATCACACGATCCTATTCGTGGGCGGCGTCCCACTCGGTCGGCTTGCGGAAGTTCCCACACTGATTGCACTTGATACGGCCCATCGCGTCCATCGCGTTGTCGAAGCTCTCGCAGTTCGTACAGAACCAGCCGTACCGGCGTTCGAAGTCGGACGACTCGTATGCGGCGAGAAACGGGCCCTTCGACCCCTTGTCGCCGTCCGTCTCGGACACGAAGACGGTGTTGCCGTCGTCGGTCGACCAGGATTGCATGTTCGGGCATAGCCGCGCTCACCCTAAATGACTGTCTCTCCGCCCGACCGGCTCGCGGGGATCGAACGGGGACGGCTCCCCATCCCATGGGACAGGTTCGCAGTGTAGACTGTCCGTACTGAAAGGTTTACCCGCCCGGGTGTCCTTCGGTTGTCTAATGTCGTTGGTCGTCGTCCCCGTTCGGTATCCGCTGTCGAAACACTCGCGGCGAACGCTCGAGCGGGCGATCGAGGTCGCGCGCGACCGGGACGCGGCGCTGACGGTCCTCCACGTCGACCTCTACCAGAACGGGAAGAAAGTGAGCCGGATCGACCTGAAAAACACGGTCGAGAGTACGTTCGGGCGACTCGAGAACGCCCGGTACGTCGTCCGGACGGGGTTCCTCGTCGAGGAAAGCATCCTCGACGAGGTCGGTGCGGAGGAGGCCGACGTCGTCGTCGTCGGGACCAAACAGGCCAGCCGACTCCGGCGACTCTTCCAGCGCTTTACGGACAACCCGGATATCGACAGCTATCTGCGGACACACCTCGACTGCGAGGTCATCACGGTCGAGAGCGCGCGGGCCTGATACGAACCGTTGTACGTCCGGGCTACTCCTCGCCGGCGTTCCGAACGACGAACACCGGGATCGAAGCGTTGTCGACGACCCGCTCGGAGACGCTGCCCAGCGACGTCACCTTCTCGCGGGGACTCTTGCCCCGGGTTCCGATGACGATCAGATCGATCCCCTGCTCCTCGGCGTACTCGAGGATCGTCTTCGACGGGGTCCCCTGTCGGATCTCGGCGACGGTTTCGAGGCCCTCGTCCGTCGCGCGGTCCTCGACGGCGGCGACGGCTTCTTCGCCCTCCGCCTCGAGCGAGCGCTCGAGGTCAGTACTGGTCTCGTCGTCGGCGGCCGCGGTGACGCGACTGTCGACGACGTAGAGACCGTGAACCGTCGCGTCGTTGTCGGCGGCGATCGGCAGTGCGTGTGCGAGCGTCTCGGGAATCGTGTCGCTTCCGTCGGTGGGAACGAGAATGTCGTCGTACATCGTCGAGTGACTGTCGACTTGGATCGGGGAGGGCATAAATCACCCCCACGATACCGGGAGCCCGGACCCGGACCGAGACCGACCCCCGAGGCGTCACCGATCGGCCGGGTCCGCGGGGCTGTCGCCGGCTTCGGCCGGGGCATCCGGGGCCCGTCGCTCGCTGTCGATGACGCCGACGCGTGCGACGCCGCTGGTGTCGTCGAAGACGTGATGGCGATGCGGGTAGGCGAACTCGACGTCGAGATCCGCGAACCGCTCGCCGATGGCGTCCTGGACCGCCGATCGGACGACGAGTTGCTTGTAGGGGTGTTTCATCCAGAACAACAGTTTGAGGGAGACGCCATGCTTGCCGTACTCGTCGACGTAACAGGACGGCGCTGCGGCGTAGCGGGCGCTGCCGATCCGGATATCGGGGCCGCCGGAGATGACGTCGTCGACGTTCCGAGCGGCCCGCTCGGCGGCCCGGCGCGCCGCCTCGAGGTCGCTCTCGTAGGTGATATCGAAGCCGACGGAAACGCGGGTCCGCTCGTCCTCGGCGGAGTAGTTGACGACGTCGCGGGCGTGAATCTCGGAGTTGGGGATGACGATGAAAGTGTTCTGTAGGGTGAAGATCTTCGTGTAGCGGATCGTGATGTCCTCGACGAAGCCGCGGTGGCCGGCGTCGGTCACTTCGATCATGTCGCCGATCTCGTAGGGTCGATCCGCCAGCACGTAGAGGCCGTTGATCAGGCTGCCCGCGATCGGCGCGAGGACGATCGCGATCACGGCCGAGATGACGGTCACCGACAGGAGGATCTCGGTGTTGCCGACGCCGATGATTCCGGCGGCGATGCCGGCCGCCCAGAGGAAGACGGCGAGCCTGACGCCGCGAAGCACCGTCCGGGTGACGCTGGGCCGTTCGATGCGGCGGGCGACCGTCCGCCCGGCGATCCGGACGGCGAGCTTCGAGAGATACCAGCCGACGACGAGAACGACGAGCGCGAGGCCGATCTCGATCGCTCGCGGCGGGACCATATCCGGGAGGAACGCCTGCAGCTCCTCGGCTGCCGTGGTGCTGTTCTCGGCCGCCGTACTCTCGTTCCCCTGGAGGACCGCGCGCATACCAACACGCTCAGGTGCGGTGTGGTTAAGCGTTCTGACCCTCTCTCCGTGCGACCGATTTACAAATAACCCGATTTCGAAAACGCGTGCTACTCGATGTATAATAAATCATTTAATCACTGGGGGCATAGGAGCCGGTATGGCACCAGACGAGCTTCGCTCGACCGTCGAGCGCGTCGGGGACCGGTTCAACCTCGGCGAGTACGAGATCGACGCCTATCTCACCGTGTTAGAGCAGGGCCAGCTGACGGCCAGCGAGATCGCCGACCGGACGGAGATCCCCCAGCCTCGAGTCTACGATACCGTGCGCAGTCTCAGCGACCGCGGACTCGTCGAACTGCGCGAGTCCCGCCCGATGAAAGTCGTCGCGCTCGATCCCGGCGAGGCCTTCGACGACGTCCAGACCTCCCTCGAGCGGATGGTCGACGAACTCGAGGCCCGATACACCGCGCCGGCCCGCGACACCGAGGCCGTCTCCCTGGTCAAGTCCCGATCGACGATCCTGCGCTACCTCGAGGAGGTCATCGACGCCGCGGAGTTCGAACTCGCGCTGTCGCTGACGCCGGACCTGCTGACCCGGTTCGAGGAGGACTTGCGCGCGGCCGTCGACGCCGGCGTCAGCGTCGACCTGATCGTGACACCGGCCAGCGAAGCGCCCGACCCCGCCGAGTTCGCCTACGGTGAGGTCGCCTCGACCGCCCGCGCGCGACGCGGGATCACGACACCGGTACTCGCCGTCGCCGACGGCAACTACTCCGTCTACGCGACCCAGGACGCCCTGCGCGACGATCAGGACCGATACGGCGTCATCTTCAACCGCTCGGCGCTTGGCTTTTTGGTCTCGGGCTTTTTCGGAACCGTCCTCTGGACGACCGCCGAGGAGACGCTCGGCGAGGACGACACCGCGCGGTCGTACCCCCGCAAGTACGCCTCGATCCGCCGGTGTGTCAAGGACCTCATCGACGAGGGCGGGGAGTTCTACGCCACGATCGAGGGTCGGGACGTCGATGTCGGCGGCCAGCGGGTCGTCCGCGGTCGGGTTCTCGATATCTCCTTCGAGATCAGCGAGGAAGTCGCGAGCCTCACGATCGAGACGGCCGACGGCGAGGAACTCTCGGTCGGCGGTCGCGTCGCCGCGCTCGAGGACATCGAGGCCCACGAGATCCACATCGGCCGGGACGAGCCGCCGACGCTCGACGACTGAGCGGTGTGAAAGCGGTCGCCGGCCGGCCGGCGTCGGTCCGCTCGCGTTCGGAGTCGATCGCCCTGGATCCGACGCCCACGGTCGAATACGCTCGGCCGGCACCTGCCGACCGTCGCCTCGAAATCGGCGACTAGACGCCGCCCTGCGAGCCGCCCGAAACCGGCTCGACCGTGGCTCGTACGCCCGCGTCCGCGTAACGGAACCGTTATCGGGACAGTCAGCTTTTATTATCATATTTACAGCTAACAATTAAGGTGGTGACCGTGGTCCGTCCCCTCGCATGGGACGAGATACCACCGGCGGGGACGACCGCTTCAGCGCCGGACGGCGGTCGTTCCTGACCGGGACGGCGGCCGCGACGGCGGGAGCCGTGGGGGTCGCCGGCTGCCTCAGTCGGGGCCCGGGCCCGAACACCGTCGTGATGACCGCCGATTCGGGCGTCGCGGGGATCATCCAGGGCGACGGCGACGGGCCGTCGGTCCAGCAAGCGCTCTGGGATGCGGGACTGGACGAGGACATCAACATCGAGATCCAGACCGTCGTCAGCGACTCCGCGTCACGGATGCAGACCGCCCAGTCGGCCCTCGAGGCGGGTCGAGCCCCGCCGGACATCCACATGATGGACAGCGGCTGGACGGTCCCGTTTATCCTCCGAAACCAGACGGTCAACCTGACCGAAGAGCTGTCCGAGGACGTCCTCGAGCGGGTCAACAGCGACTATCTCGAGGCGATCCTCGAGACGGCGCGGGACCCCCAGACCGGTGATCTCCACGCGCTGCCGCTGTTCCCTGATCTGGGTTTTACCCTGTACCGCCAGGACCTGCTCGAGGACGCCGGCTACGATACGAGCGGCTGGGGGACCGACCCGCCCCGCTGGGAGGAGTTCGCGTCGGCGGTCCGTGACGCGCGAGACGGGGCCGGCCTCGACTACGGGTTCACGACGCAGGCGGCCGCGTACGAGGGGCTGTCCTGTTGTACGTTTAACGAGGTGATGACCTCCTGGGGCGGGGCCTACTTCGGCGGCACCGACAACCTGTTTACCGCCGGCGAGCGGCCGATTACGGTCGACGAAGAGCCGGTGATCGACGCGATCCGGATGATGCGATCGTTCATCGAGGGCGAGCAAAGCAGTGCCGACCAGTTCGCACAGATCTGCCCGTCGGCGGTCGTCCAGTGGACCGAACAGCAGTCGCTCAGTCCGTTCGCGGACGGGAGCGCCGTCTCGAACCGGAACTGGTCGTTCGCGATCGCACAGACGGGCACGGAGGAGGCCTTCGGCGAGGATTTGGGCGTGATGACCCGGCCGTACGCGGTCTCGGAGTCCAACGCCGAGTACCAAGGTACCGGCGGCACCACGGCGGCACTTGGCGGCTGGAACCTCGCCGTGAGTCCGTTCTCGGATCGGCAGGCGGAGGCGCTGCAGGTCCTCGAGGCGTTCGCCACCGAGGAGGTCATGCTCGCGGTGTTCGAACTCGGGGGGTATCTCCCCCCGAACCTCGATCTGGTCGCGGAGGCGGACCCGGACGACGTCGGCCCTGTCGCTCGCTACGCCGACGTGGTCCAGTTGGCCAGCGAGAACGCGATCCCGCGACCGGCGACCGACCTCTGGCCCGAGCAGTCCGCGCTGATCTATCAGTCGGTAAACGCGGCCTATCGCGGCGTGCAATCGCCCGAGGCGGCGATGAACGATCTCGCCGAGGAACTCGAGCAGAGCGAGGCGGAGGTGGCTACCGATGGCGACTGACACAGATACGGACGGGATCGGCGACACCGGACGGCGCCAAGACCGGGAGCGGACCGGCAACGCCGTCGTCAACTGGATGGAGGGACTGAGCGAGGCGGCGTACGCGTACCTGCTGTTATTGCCGGCGTTCGCGCTGTTGACGCTGGTCGCGTTCTACCCGATGCTCCGGACGTTCGTCATGTCGCTGCGCGCCGATCAGACGCGAGGGCTGGACCCGCTTGGCGGGTTCGTCGGCATCGAGAACTACGTCGACATCCTCACGGGGAACGCACGGCTGGCCCGGCAGTTCCTCGACGTGGGACTGACCTCGTCGTTTCCCTTCGTCGAACTCGGGACCCCGTTCTTCCAGCAGGCGTTGTTCGTCACGCTCGCGTTCGCGGTCATCAGCGTCGTCATGGAGACGGTGATCGGGTTCGGACAGGCCTACGTCCTCGATCAGGACTTCCGGGGACGACGGTGGGTCCGCGTGGCGATCATCCTCCCGTGGGCGGTGCCGATCGTCATCCAGGGAATGATCTTCTTTCTCCTCTTTCAGCCGACGGTCGGATTCGGCTCCGACCTCATGCAGAGCCTGGGAATCTTCAGCGCGACGCCGCTTGCCAACAGCCGCGACGCCTTCATCATCATCCTCGTGGCCGACATCTGGAAGTCGTCGGCCTTTATGGCCCTGCTGATCCTCGCGGGGCTACAAAGCGTCGACCGCAGCCTGTACGATGTCGCGCGCGTGGCCGGGGCCTCGCCATGGCAGCGGTTCAAACTCATCACGCTCCCGCTGGTGATGCCGGCTCTGCTCGTCGCAATGTTGTTCCGAACGATGGACGCGATGCGGGTGTTCGGACTGATCGAGTCGACGGCCGGCTGTACGACGGTGCCGTCGCTGACCTGCCTCGTCGTCGAGGCGATGTTCGGCGGCACGCGCATCTACGCGACCGCCGCCGCCGTGGCCTTCGGGACGGCGCTGGTCATCGGCCTGATCATCGGCATCTACCTGCTGCTGTTTCGCGACACCGAAGGAGGGATGTACTGATGTCCGATCCACGAGACACCACCGATCCAAGCGGCATCGACGAGTCGGGAGCCGATCCGCCACGCGATCCGACGCTTCGCCGCCCCGACGGCGGCACACCTGCGAGCGGGTCCGACGACGCCTCGATCCTCAAAGACGGCCGGGACGCGGAACTCGACCGGGGCCCGTTTCAGCAGTGGGTCGCCGATTCCATCGAGAACCCGGACCGGGTCTACCGGGCGATGTTCTACGTCGCCGCGGTCTTTTTCCTCTTTACGACGCTGTTTCCCTTCTACTGGCTGCTCATGGTCGCGCTGACGCCGGAGGGACAGCTCCAGAACATCGTCTTCACGCCGAACGGCTTCAACCCCGGCGCGTTCGTCGAAGTGTTCCAGGTCATCCCCTTCCACGTCTACATGTTCAACAGTTTCGTGATCGCGCTTGCCTCGACGGCCGTCGTCCTCGTCGTCGCCAGCCTCGCCGGCTACGCGTTCGGCCGCCTCGAGTTCCCCGGCCGAACGCCGCTGATGCTGTTAGTGTTGGTGATTTCTTTCTTCCCGCCGGCGGCCTTCTTCATCCCGCTGAACGACCTGTTCAACACCTCCTTTTTCTTCCTCGAGCCGATCACCGGCGACGGGACCCTCTACAACACGCCCTTTGCCCTCGTGACGCCGCTGTCGGCGATCTTCATGCCGCTGGCGATCTTCATCCTCACGACCTTCTACGGACAGATCCCCGACGGGCTAGAGGACGCGGCCCGGGTCGAGGGGACGACGCGACTCGGCGCGCTGTTCCGGGTCATCATCCCGCTGTCGGCCCCCGGCGTCGCGACCGCGGGCGTGTTGACGTTCATCGCAACCTACAACGAGTTCTTCTTCTCGTTCCTGATGACCGACGGCCAGCCGGAGAACTGGGCACCGATCCTCGACGGCATTCTGGCCTATCAGGGCCAGTACCAGGTCCTGTACCACCTCATGGCCGCCGCGAGCATCCTCGGGGTGATCCCCGTCGCGATCCTCGTGGTCATCGCACAGGAAAAGATCGTGAGCGGACTGACCGCGGGCGCACTCAAAGAGTAACACAATGGCACGAGTACGACTCGAGAACATCACGAAACGGTACGGTGAGGAAACGGCGGTCGACGACATCAGCCTCGAGGTCGAGGACGGCGAGTTCGTCACCTTCGTCGGCCCCTCGGGCTGTGGGAAGTCGACGACGATGGAGACGGTCGCGGGGCTGACCCAGCCCACCGAGGGACGGGTCTACATCGGCGACGACGAGGTCACCGACCTCGCCCCGAAGGACCGGGGGGTCGCGATGGTCTTCCAGAACATCGCCCTGTTCCCCCACATGGACGTCTACGAGAACATCTCCTTCGGGCTCCGGCTCCGGAAATACGACGACGAGGAGGTCCGCCGTCGCGTCGAGGAAGCGGCCGATATCGTCCAGCTCGAGGGGATGCTCGATCGGATGCCCTCGGAGATGTCCGGTGGCCAGCAACAGCGGGTCGGCATCGCCCGCGCGATCGTGCGCAACCCCGACGTGTTCCTGATGGACGAGCCGCTTGCCAACCTCGACGCGAAGCTGCGGGTCCACATGCGGACTGAACTCCAGCGGCTCCATCGGGAGCTGGACGCGACGGTCATCTACGTCACCCACGATCAGGCGGAGGCGATGACGATGTCCAACCGGATCGCCGTCCTGAACGACGGCCGACTCCAGCAGATCGCCGCACCGCTTACCTGTTACAACGAACCCACGAACCTCTTCGTCGCCGGCTTCATCGGCTCACCCTCGATGAACTTCGTCGAGGGAACGCTCGTCGAGGACGGTCTCGAGACGAACAACTTCACCGTCGACCTCGATCCCTCGCAGCTGTCGGAAGTCGGCGTCGGCGACGCCGTTACCCTCGGTGTCAGACCGGAGGACGTCCACTTGACCCGGTACGCCGACTCGCTGACCGACTCGACCGATCGGATCGGGGCCCGGACCGACGTCCTCGAGCCGATGGGCGACGAGGTCTTCGTCTACCTGTTGCTCTCCGAGGCCGCGGCCGGGTCGATGGAACAGGATCCCGCTACCTCGCCAAATCAGTTGCTGATGAGCGTTACCCCCGATACGGAGATCGAGGCGGGCGAGGACGTCGACGTCGTGTTGGACCGTTCGAAGATCCACCTCTTCGAGACGGCCTCCGGTGACGCCTTACTCCACGGGTTGACGGACCGATCGGGACGGGAACCGGGGACGACACCGACGGAAGCCGACACCTGATCGGCCCCGCCGATCCGACTCCACCCACTCGTCGTTTGGCGACGGATCGAAGGTCTTCGAGCCCCCATATTCGATATAGCGACTATCGGTGTATCAGATCGAGACGAGACGCTCGCAGCGGCCTCCCAGACAATGACACCTGACCGAACTGACATCAAAACCGGCATCGTCGGCCTCGGAAACATCGGCCAGTACCACGCAGAGCGACTCGTCGACCTCGGCGTCCCGCTGGTCGGTGGCATGGACGTCGCTGCCGAGGCCCGGACACGGTTCGCCCGGCGATACGACGTCGACGTTTACGACGACCACCGGGCGTTATACGACGGCGTCGACGCCGTCATCATCACGACCCCGAACAAGTACCACGAGGAGTACGCCGTCGACGCGTTCGAACGCGGGTTACACGTCCTCCTCGAGAAGCCACTGGCCCACTCGATCGACAGCGCCAAGCGGATCGCCGAGGCCGCGGCGGCCTCGGACGGGGTCGGCATGGTCGGGTTCAACAACCGCTTTGCGAACACGGTCCGGATCGTCAAAAACCGCATCGAACGGGGGGATCTCGGCGACGTCTCACATATCGAGGCGAACTACGTTCGGCGACGCGGCATCCCCGGACGAGGGTCGTGGTTCACCCGCCGACAGATCGCCGGCGGCGGTGCGTTGATCGATCTCGGCGTCCACGCGATCGATCTCGCACTGTACCTGCTCGAGTATCCCGCAGTCGAGGAGGTGACCGGCGTCTCGCGCGGGGTGTTCGGCTCTCGCGAGGAGTACGCCTACCTCGATATGTGGGCCGAGGACGCCGGACCGGGCGGGTTCGACGTCGACGACTCCGCCAGCGCGTTCATCCGCTGTGGGGACAACCGGACCATCTCGCTCGAGGTCGCGTGGGCGACCAACCGGCCGGCCACCCACGAGTTCGTCGCCCGGGGAACCGACGCGGCCGCCCGCTTCGACCTCCTCGAGGGCGATCTCAGCGTCCACTCCGCGAGCAATGTCGGCCCCGACCACCTCGAGGACACGACGATCGAAACGCGGCAGAACGACACCCACTCGGACGAACAGCGGGCGTTCTTCGGCCGGATAGTCGGGGACGGCGATGCGGTGGGCACGTGTGCCGACAGCGTTCAGGAAGCGTTGACGGTCCAGCGGCTCGTCGACGGGATCTACCGCTCGAGCGAGGAGGGACGGACGGTCAGGATCGACGAGTGAAAAGGACCCACAGCCCAGCGGCGAGCGACCGGCCGCCATCGGCTGCCTGCCCTCGTTTTATCCCCGCGGCCGTGGTCGCTGACCTATGCAGATCGGCGTCCACACCCCGCCGCTGGCCGACGAACAACTCGAGAGTGCGCTACCTTATCTCGACGACCTCGGCGTCGACGCGATCGAACCCGGCGTCGGCGGCCACCCGGGGCAGGATCACCTCGTCCGGTCCGAGTACCTCGACGACGAGACCGCACAGGCCGAGTTGGGGGACCTTCTCGAGGAGTGTGACATGGAGATCAGTGCGCTCGCGACCCACAACAACCCGCTCCACCCCGACGACGAGCGGGCCGCCGAGGCCGACACCGAACTCCGGGAGGCGATCCGGCTGGCCGCCCAGCTCGAGGTCGACGCAGTCACCTGTTTCTCGGGACTGCCGGCGGGCGGGCCGAACGACGAGGTCCCCAACTGGATCACCGCGCCGTGGCCGCCCGAACACGCCGACGCGCTCGAGTACCAGTGGGAGCAGGCGGTCGACTACTGGGGCGAGATCGCCGACGACGCGGCCGATCACGGGGTCGACGTCGCGATCGAGATGCATCCGAACATGTTGATCTACGAACCCCACGGGCTGGCACGGCTCCGCGAGGAGACCGGCGAGCGGATCGGGGCGAATTTCGATCCATCCCACCTCTACTGGCAGGGAATCACCATCACCGACGCGATCCGCTATCTGGGCGAGCGCGACGCGATCCACCACGTCCACGCCAAGGACACCAAGATCTACGACGCGCAGGCCCGCGAGAAAGGGGTGCTGGACACGACCGCCTACGACGACGAACCGAACCGATCGTGGCTCTTCCGGTCGGTCGGCTACGGGCACGGCGAGGCCCACTGGAAGGATATCGTCTCGGCGCTCCGGCTGGTCGGCTACGACGGCACCCTAAGCATCGAACACGAGGACTCGCTGACGAGTTCACGGGAGGGCCTCGAGAAGGCGATCGAACTGCTCGATCGAGCGGTCCTCGAGACACAGCCGGGCGAGGCCTACTGGGCCGACTGAGGCGACTTACTCCTCGATGGCCCGGCTAACCGACTCGTCGGCGGCCCGATCGCGGACCTCGACGCCATCGGCGCGAACGACGATCTCGTAGCCCTCGTACTCGAGGGAGACCACCGCGTTGCTTTCGGTTCCCGCGGCGGTTCGGAACAGTTCGTCGAGCGCCTCCGGGTTGACCGCGGTAAACAGCGGCTCGTAGGCCGGGGGCTCGATCTCGGTGACGTCGACGCCTTCGTGCGCGGCGATCGCCTCGATGATCGCCTGAGAGGGCGGCACCTCTCCATTCGGCGTCGACGGTTCGTCCGGAGAGGACATACTAGCCGCTAAGAGAGTCCGCCGGATAAGGGTGGTGGCAAACGTGGACTTTGATGCCTATAGGTAATACCTTCGTATCGGCTCAGTCATTAGAAGGGGCAGGTGCCGTTGATCGGTCGCCGACGGCGACGGGACGCGATCGGACGGCTGGGTCGACGGCTACGAGTCGTCGCGTGCCCGCTCGAACATCGCGATCGCCTGCTCGCGGCGGGCCGCGTGGTCGACGATCGGGGCCGGGTAGTCGGGGGCGATTCGCTTTCGCTCCGCATCGGACAGTTCGTGCCAGCCGTGGATCTCCGCGGGGCTCGCGTCGGCGAATTCGGGGACGTACTCGCGGATATACTCGGCATCGGGGTCGTACTCGCGGCCCTGTTTCATCGGGTTGAACACCCGGAAATACGGCTGGGCGTCGGTCCCGGTCGAAGCTGCCCACTGCCAGCCGCCGACGTCGTTAGCGGTGTCGTGGTCGGCCAGCGTCCGGCGGAACCAGTCGTAGCCGGCCCGCCAGTCGAGCAGGAGGTCCTTGGTCAGAAACGAGGCCACGAGCATCCGCACGCGGTTGTGCATCCATCCCTCGGCTTGGAGTTGGCGCATCCCCGCGTCGACGATCGGACACCCCGTCTCGCCGGCCTGCCACGCGGCGAGCGCGTCGGGATCGTCGCGCCACTCGATGTCGTTCTCGTAGCCACTGAAATCCTCGGTGACGGTTTCGGGATTGAACGCGAGGACGTGGGCGTAGAACTCCCGCCAGGCGAGCTGGCGCTGGAACTCGCGGACGCTCTCGCGGTCGTCGTCGCTCTCGGCTCGCTCGGCTGCCCGCTCGGTCGCCACGTACAGCTCCCGCGGCCCGATCGTCCCCCACTTCAGCTGCGGCGAGAGCCGCGACGTGCCGCTCTCGGCCGGGTAATCGCGCCGGTCCGCGTAGTCGTAGATCGGCCCCGAACAGAAGTCGGCGACCCGCTCTCGAGCCGCCGCCGTCGTCACCGTCGGCGGCGTCGCCTCGGGTTCGTCGAATCCGAGGTCCGAAAGCGTCGGGATCGGCTCGCCCGAGACGGCCGCGAGGTCGTCCGCATCCGGTTCGACCGCGGGCTCGCGTTTGTCCCGGTCGCGCCACTTCTTCCAGAAGTAGGAAAACACCGAGTAGTGATCGCCCTGATTGGGCGTGATCGAGCCCGGTTCGTGATGGATCGCGTCGTGGAGCGACTCGGCGGCGATGCCCTCGTCCTCGAGGGCCGCCCGGACCGCCCGGTCGCGCTCGCGTGCGAGCCCGCTGTAGTCCTCGTTCCAGACGACCGTCGTCGCGTCGTACTCGGCCGCGACCTCGGGAACGGCCGCGCTCGCCTCGCCGCGGACGACGAGCAGGTCGCTCCCGCGATCTCGGTACTGCGACCGCAGGTCCTCGAGCGCCTCGAGCAACGTCGCGACCCGGACGGGCGAGGCGTGGTCGAGGACCGTCGGATCGAGGACGAACAGCGGAACGACCGACTCGTCGGCGGCCGCGGCGCGTGCCAGTCCGCGGTTGTCGTCGGGCCGGAGATCCCGGCGATGCCAGAAGACGTTCACGGTCGCAGTCGGGGCTCAAGGACCGAAAGCGTGGGGATGGCGGCGACGTGGTCGCGGCCTTTCTCCACGAGATCGATCGGCGATCCGAACGGTCACGAATTGATGATAGTAATCGATCGCTGAACGTGTTCACTAACGAAGGGTAGAGGTTCGATGACTGTCTTTTCCTCAGGTATATGTCGGCCATAACAATGCCCGATGCTGTCGACGCTCGAGCCGTGGAACCCGTTCCCATTCCGGTTGCGGCGGCCGATCCCGAGTGATCGGTCGCGGCCGCGCCGGGGAACGGCCACGACAGACAGCTATGAAACTCGCACTCATCGGCTTCGGTCAGGCAGGCGGGAAGGTCGTCGACGAGTTCCTGGCGTTCGACGAGCGGACCGGCGGCGGCTTCGTCGAGTCCGCAATCGCGGTCAATTCCGCGACGACGGACCTGAAAGGGCTCGAGCGCGTCCCGGAACGGAACCGCGTCCTCGTCGGACAGGCCCGGGTGAAAGGCCACGGTGTCGGCGCGGACAACGAACTCGGTGCCGAAATCGCCGAGGCGGACATCGACGAGATACAGGGCGCGATCGATCGGATTCCGGTCCACGAAATCGACGCCTTCCTCGTCGTCGCTGGCATGGGCGGCGGCACCGGGAGCGGCGGCGCACCGGTCCTCGCGAAACACCTCCGACGGATCTACACCCAACCCGTCTACGGGCTCGGGATCCTCCCCGGGACCGACGAGGGCGGGATCTACACGCTCAACGCGGCCCGGTCGTTCCGCACGTTCGTCGACGAGGTCGACAACCTGCTGGTCTTCGACAACGACGCATGGCGCAGCGCCGGCGAGTCGGTCGCGGGCGGCTACGACCGGATCAACCGCGAGATCGTCGAGCGGTTCGGGCTCCTCTTCGCCGCCGGCGAGATCGACCAGGGCGATCACGTCGCCGAAAGCGTCGTCGACTCCTCGGAGATCATCAACACGCTCTCGGGCGGCGGCGTCTCCACTATCGGGTACGCCAGCGAGACGGTCGAGACCGACGACGGACTGCTCTCGTCGCTGACCGGCGACGATGGATTCGACGAGGGCGCGGCGACCAACCGGCTGACGAGCCTCGTCCGCAAGGCCACGCTCGGCCGGCTGACCCTGCCCTGTGACGTCGCCAGCGCCGACCGCGGGCTGGTCGTCGCCACCGGCCCGCCGAGCCGGCTCAACCGCAAGGGCGTCGAGCGCGGCCGGCAGTGGCTCGAGGACGAGACGGGAAGCATGGAGATCCGCGGTGGCGATTACCCCCTGCCCGACCGGAGCGAGGTCGGGACGATCGTCCTGCTGTCGGGAGTCACCGACGTGCCGCGGATCGACCAGCTCCAGCAGGTCGCCATCGAGGCTCAGGAGACGACCGAGGACGTCCGGGCGCAGGCCGACGAGGCGTTTACGTCCCTGATGGACACCGGCGGGGAACTCGACGCACTATTTTAGTTGTCCGAGGGCCCGCGGCGTTCGTCGACCGTGAACCTGAAGGGAAGCCTCTCACGACCCTACACGGAGACGGTATCGGCCGGCGAACGACGGGGAACTAAGACGCCCGCCGCCCGAGAGTCGCGGGAATGACTGCCGACGAGATCACGCGCATCGACGTTGGCGGGGACGCGCCGGAAGGGACCAACAGTGCGTACCTCGTTGGCGATCGGGCCGTCGTCGACCCCGGACCGCCGACCGACCGCGCGTGGCGCGACCTCCGAGCGGGCCTCGAGCGAGCCGGCGTCGAGCCGGCGGCGCTGGAGTACGTCCTCGTGACTCACTGGCACGCGGATCACGCCGGCCTCGC
>NZ_JBPJSJ010000030.1:0-22123 GCF_051225675.1 Natrinema sp. CGMCC1.2065
CCGGTCGCGGGTTCCCCCGCGCCGGCCCGTCCCGTGCGGGTCGCGTGGGCCGTCGCGGCCGCCCGGGCCAGCGCCATCGAGGACACCTCCGCGGCGGCGAGGTCGTCGACTTTTTCGACGACCTCGTCGGTGAGGTGTGCGATGTTGCGCGAGCCCGAGCCGTCGGGCTTGTGGAGGAAGTCCGCGGCCCCGCGCTCTAACGCGTCGAGCGTGGCCGTCGTTCCCGCCTCCGTGTGGACGCTGAGCATGAGAATCGGGGTCGGGTTCGACGCCATGATTCGCTCGACGGCGTCGATCCCGTCCATACCGGGCATCTCGACGTCCATCGTCACGACGTCCGGATCGACGGCGGCGGCGCGCTCGACCCCGGTCGCGCCGTCTTCGGCCCGTTCGACCTCGTAGCCGGCTTCCTCGAGCGCGTTGCCGATGACTGTCCGCATGAACTTCGAGTCGTCGACAACGAGTACTCGCGTCATGCAGCGACGACGTCCGAAAGGGCCTTTCTGACGCTGGGTTCTTCGAACGGTTTCGTAACGTAGCCGTCCGCCCCAGCTTTCACGGCGAGTTTCATTTTCTCACGCTGTCCGACGCTCGTACACATGATGACGCGGGCGTCCGGGTCGATCTTCTTGATCGCCGCGGTCGCCTTGATGCCGTTGCATTTGGGCATCACGATGTCCATCATGACGATGTCGGGATCGTGTTCTTTGTACAGTTTGACGGCTTCAGCGCCGTTGGACGCCTCTCCGAGGATGCGGTAATCCTGTTCCAAAATCTGACGCAAGAGGTTCCGCATAAAATGAGAGTCGTCCACGATGAGCACCCCTGTCGACATTCAGTAGTACACCAAACTCTCGTTGAGATACAACTACCATAAATGCTGTCTCTCGATTATCAGACGTGATAAACGACGAATACGGCACGAAGACCCGGCTCAAAGCCCCTCTTAGCGGACGGTGTGATTCCGCCTTTCGTTACGATCCGCCGGACGCTAACAACAACCGCTCGACGTCGACCACGGCCGTCGCCTCGACGACGATCTCCGTCGTCGTGTCCTCCGCATCGTCCTCGTCGGGTTCGGCGGCCGGCTCGTCGGTCGGCTCGACTTCGAACGTGTCGCCGATCGACTCCCCGAGCGCGCCGCCGGCCCCCGTGGACAGGGCCGCGGAGCCGCCGGCTTCGATTCCGCCCCCGACCTCGGCACCGGGGACGACGCCCATCCCGTCGTCGGTCGGTCGCTCGGGGCGGACGCCGCCGACGTCGGCGCGCGGGTCCCGCTCTCTGGTCACGATCGCGACGACGAGCGGATGCTCGAGGGCGTCGCCCGTGAGGTCGCTGTCCGCGACCGACTCGTCGTCGACGATGTCGCTCTCCGGCACCGTCTCGACGCCGATGACGTCGTCGACCCGGATCGCGGCCGACTGCCGATCGCTCGGCCGATCGAGAACGAGCAGGCGCTCGCGCCCCGAACGCTCCTCGGAGACCGGGAAGTGGACCCGCGGATCGATGACGGCCGTGATCTCCCCGCGAAGGTCCATCAGCCCCTCGATGGCCGACGGGGCACGCGGGACGCGCGTCAGTTCGTCCGGCGGTTCCGCGATGGTTCTGACCGAATCGACCGGGAGCGCGAGTCGGTGTTCGCCGACGCCGACGAAGACGAACCGTAGCAGCGTCTCCTGTTCGTCCTCGTCGCCGTCACCGGTCCGGTCGTCGTCGATATCGATTCCGAGAAGCTTTTCCGAGAGATCCGGGGCCATGGTCCTGTTCGTGTATCAGGTTCCACCAATAAAACGTTGACTCCACCGTGGGAGTCGTCGGAACTGACACGTCGCCGAACCCCCAGTCCCGTCCCGGTCGCCGCGCACGTCAGTTCGCCGAAAATTCAACCTTCCGGAAGGCTTATTTTCCGAACAGGCCTCGTTCACTTCGAATGGGATCGGCTTCGAACCCCGACGACACGGAGACGAACGACTCCGTCACCGTCCTCGCGTTCGACCTCGAGGACCGACGCTACTGTGTCAGGGCCGAGTCGGTCGAATCGGTCCTCGGCGTGACGGACGACGACCCCCTCGCGGACGCCGCGGACCCGTGGGACGCGGGAACGGTCACCGTCGCCGGCGAGCGGGTCAGAGTCGTCGACCTCCCGCGGGCCTTCGGCTCGTCACTTCGGACGACCGCCCGCGTCGACGAACCCAAACTGCTCGTCTTCGCGGTGACCGACGACGAGGACCGGTACTACGGCTGGCTGGTCGACGACGTCGACGTGACGCGCTCGGTTCGGCCCGCCTCGCTCGAGCCGCCCCGCGTCGAGACGACCCACGTCAAGGGCCGGCTCGAGATCGGCGGCGAGGAAGTCGTCTGGCTCGACGAGCGGACGATTCACGGCTGAAAACGGCGGCTCGACTCCGCCTCGAGCGGAGCCGATCCCGCGTGTCGGCGATCCGACTATAACAGTCCCGGCGGCCCGTCGTCGGAGTCGTCGTCGGTATCGACGTCGAGCCCGAACTCTTCGCGTTGCGCCCGGAGCTGTCTGATCTGCCGGTAGTAGTAGGCGATCCCGATCCCCCCGAGTATCGCGACCGCGCCGACGAGTCCGAGGAACAGCGGGATGTCACGCGTGAGGTAGTACCGAAGCGAGATCGGACTGTCGACCTCGTCCCACGTGAGTCGTTCCCGATCGTCGACGACCTCGCGCTCGTAGCCGTTCGGCGAGACGTCCCCGAAGAAGAAGTTCGAGGTGCGGTGGTTCTCGGGGATCGTCACCTCGTAGGAGCCCTCGACGTAGGCCGGCAGCTGGAAGGTCTTCCGGCCGGCATCACCGGAAAACGCCAGCGTGCCGTTTTCGTTCGGCACCTGCACGGTGGTCTCGGACTGGCCCTGCTCGATCTCGAGGTCCGAGCCGTTCACTACGGTGCCGTTTGGATGCCAGTAGCGGACGGCGCTGATCTCTAAGGGTTCGTCCTGATAGAGCGAGGAGCGATACAGCGAGAGTTCGTCGGTGCCCTCGAGGTCGTAGACCGCCCGGAACTCGCCGTTGCTGATCACGTTCCCGCCCTCGATCGCGATGGCGACGTCGGCGTCGCTGTCGCGCAGGTCGTCGTACTCGGCGTCCCGATCGAGTTGCTCGTCGGAGATCCCGCCGGAAAACGCCGAACAGCCGGCTCCCATCGTCAGCACGGCGACCGCGACCATCGCGAAGACGAGCCGTCGGTTCATGCTAGGGAACGACACAGCGGAGTTCGGCCGGGAGGTACTCGCCGACGCTCGCGAGCAGTCCCGGCGGATCGGTGTCTTCGGGACAGATCACGCTCTGCTCGAGCAGGCCGAGCCGTTCGACGGTGACGTAGTCCTGGGCGTGGCCGGCGCGGTTGAGCGTGGCCCGTACTTCCGCGCGGGTCGCGCTGTTGACGTTGAGACGGCCATCGCCGCGGGTCCACTCGTAGAGGCGATCCTGTTCTGCGTCGGACAGACGGGACGGGTCATCGCCACCGTACACGAATCGGAGCGGGAGATGCTGGACCAGCCCGTACCGTTCGCGGATCTGCGTCGCCGACCCCGGGCCGAGCCCGAGTTCGTCGGTCGGGATCCGGACGCCGTCGCCCTGTCCCGCGTCGAGGACGAACCCGTCGTCGTCCCACGACTCGAGGGTGCCGACGTAGGTCTCGCCGGGCTCGAGATCGGGGACGATCTCGCCGAACTCCTCGCGGAGGACGTTGCGCGCGACCGTGGCGTCGTCGCCCTCGACCGTCACCGACGGGAAATCGTCGTGGCGTACGCCGATCTCGAACTCGACGTCGAGATCGGCGATTTCGTTGCCGACCAGCGATCGCAGCGAGTCCAGCGCCCGTTCGCGGGCTTCTCCCTCGACGTACAGCTTAGTTGCGAGTACGACCATTAGGCGTCCGCGTCGATGTTGAGTTCGTCCTCGAGCGCGTCGAGGCGGTCGTCCATCGCGTTGACGAGTCGGTCGTTGTCCATCGATTCCAGCGGCGAGCCACATTCGGGGCACTCGAAGCCGAAGTCCATCGCCTCGCCGAACTCGAAGCGGATGGAACAGATCTCACAGAGGTAGAACTCGTGGTTGCGCTCGTACTCCCGGCGTTCGTCGAGGGCCTCGCGCAGCCGGTACATCTCCTCCTCTAGGTTCTCCGGGATGTTGTCGTACTCGAAGGTCCAGAGGTAGGTCAGCCACCCCGAGTCCTCGTCGCGCAGTCGCCGATACGTGGCGAGATCGTTCTCGTAGAGAATGAACAGCGCGCGCCGCACGTCGTTCAACTCGAGGTCGAGTTCCTCGGCGAGCTCCTCGTCGGTCACTTCCCCGTCCGGCGGTGCCGCCGCGACGGGCATCCCCTTGGGACCGACCAGCTCGTGCAAATATTTCTGGATCACCGGGTCCTCGAGCAGGTCCTCAAAAGCCATTACCGCCATGTAACGGCATGACGCCATTAAGTCTTGCCAACTGCCCCGCGCGCGACCGACCGGCCGAGTCGTGGCAAGTTCCACCGCGACTGCGACGAATCCGAGCGCCGTCAGCGTGTTCGGGCGCGACGTTTATGTGGCTGGGTGGCACTTCTCAGGACAATGACTGCCGATGCCTCCTGCGGAGCCGTCCGAGCTGACCGCGCCCACGAACGGATCCATCGCCTCGAGTTCGACGTTCCCTGGCCACCCAAACACGTCGCCGCCTACTTGCTCGAGGGCGAGGAGCCGATCCTGTTCGACGCGGGCGCACCGGACGATGCCGGCGAGACGGAACTGCGCGAGGGGCTGGCGGAGATCGGCTACGAACCGGCCGACATCGACCACGTCGTCGTAACCCACGTCCACAGCGACCATATCGGCCAGTTGCCCGTCCTCCGGGCGGCCGGCGCGACCGTCCACGCGCCGGCGCGGTCGCTGTCGCGACTCGAGCGAGACCTCGAGACCGCCCGCGAGGGCTTTCGCGAGATGACGACGGCGGCGGGCTACGAGGGCGACAGAGCCACGGAGATCGTCGAGGAGGAACTCGAGGAACTACGCCGCGATCGGCGACTGGTCGAGCCCGAGACCGCCCGCACGATCGAGCCCGACGCGACGGTCGCGATCGGCGGTCGGGAGTTCGAGACGTTCGCGACGCCGGGTCACGCGGTCGATCACCTGTGTTTCGAGACGACCGTCGAAGGGACGACGGTGTTGTTTTCGGGCGACGCGCTCATCGAGCCGTTTCGCGCCGGTGCCTTCCAGGTCGGCCTCGACCACGGTGCCGACGGGGCAGTCGACGCCTACTACGAGGCGATGGACCGACTGGCCGAGACGGACGCGACGGTTGTCTTCCCGGGCCACGGCCCCGTCTTCGAGGGGCCGCAAGCGGTCATCGAGGCCACGCGGGACCGGCTGGACACGCTGCTCGAGGAGACCCGGGAGGCCGCCGCGGCCGTCGGACCCGCGAGCCCGCTGGCGATCGCCGAACAACGCGTCGGGACGGTGCGGCACATGGCTCCGCTGCTCGATACCCTCGGCGCGCTCGGCACGCTCGAGCGAGAGGGTGCGGTAACGTACGAAACGGAAGACAGCGTCAGATACTACGAGATCGCGTGAGGAGGGTGTCGGGAGTTACGA
The DNA here is from genome assembly GCF_051225675.1 of Natrinema sp. CGMCC1.2065. Classification (NCBI taxonomy): domain Archaea; kingdom Methanobacteriati; phylum Methanobacteriota; class Halobacteria; order Halobacteriales; family Natrialbaceae; genus Natrinema; species Natrinema sp. CGMCC1.2065. The sequence continues at coordinate 5,599 of NZ_JBPJSJ010000030.1, forward strand.
CGCGTCGTCCTCGAGCTTGTACTTCTGGATCTTCCCCGAGGTCGTGCGGGGCAGTTCCTCGATGAACTCGACCTCGCGGGGGTGTTTGTACTCGGCGACCTCGGCGAGACAGAACTCCTGTAACTCGTCGGCGGTCACGTCGCTGCCGGGTTCGACGCCTTCGGCGGGGACGATGAAGGCCTTCGGCACCTCGTTGCGCCGCTCGTCCGGAATCCCGACGACGGCGGCGTCCGCGACGGCCTCGTGTTCCAGCAGCAGGTTCTCGAGTTCGCTGGGGTAGACGTTGTAGCCGGCGGTGTTGATCATGTGTTTCTTCCGGTCGACGATCTCGTAGTAGTTGTTCCCGTCGCGGCGGGCGATGTCGCCGGTCCGGAAGTAGCCGTTCTCGGTAAAGGCCGCCTCGGTCGCTTTGGGCATGTTGAGATACCCCTTCATGACCTGGGGCCCGCGGACGACGAGTTCGCCCTCCTCGCCGGGGGCGACCTCGTCGCCCGATCCGTCGACGATCTTGCAGTCGGTCATCCGGAGAGGCTGGCCGATCGTCCCGTGTTGCAGGCCGAAGGTCGACCCGCTCTGGGTGTGGGTTGCGCCGTGGGTCTCCGTGAGGCCGTACCCCTCCGAGATATCGACGCCGGCGACCTCCTCGAACCGTTCCTGGACCGACGGCGAGAGCTTCGCGCCGCCCTCCGAGGCCGACTCGAGGCTCGAGAGATCGTACTCGCCGAAGTCATCGGACGCGACCATGTCGGCGTACATCGTCGTCACGCCGACGTAGTGGGTGATCCCTTCGTCCTCGATGAGTTGCATACACTCCTGGGCGTCCCACTCGAGGGCGCTTCGGAAGTAGAGCCGGCCGCCGCCGACCAGCGGCTGGAGGGCGGTGTGGGTGAAGCCAGTGATGTGGTAGAGCGGGAGCCAGGTCAGACTGCGGACGTTCTCGGGCTCGACGTCGACGTTCGAAGCCGCCAGGGGCCACATGAGCTGGGCCCGCGTGTTCTCGTGAGTGAGCTGGACGCCCTTCGGATCGCCGGTCGTCCCGGAGGTGTACGGCAGCAAGGCGACGTCGTCGTCCGCACGTTCGACCATGGTCGGCTCGCCGCGCAACTCCTCGAAGGCGTGGTCCTCGGGATCGCGGGGCCAGTCCTCGCTTTGAATGGTGATTATCTCCGGTTCCATTCCGGCGTCCTCGATCGCCTCGTCGACGACCTCCCGCAGCGCCGGATGGGTAACGATCGCGCCCGCGTCCGTGTCCTCGAGCTGGTAGGCCACTTCGCGACGCTTGTACTGGGGGTTGACCGGCGAGATCTCGACGCCGGCCTTGAACGCGCCGATCGAGGCGATCAGATACTGCGGACAGTTCGGCAGGAACAGGAGGGCACGATCCCCGGGCTCGAGGCCGAGATCGTGGAAGCCGCCGGCGAGTTCGGCGGTCCAGTCGCGGACCTCCGCGTGGGTCCAGCGCCGGCCGTGATGTTCCATCGCCTGTGCGTCCCCGTGGTGGGCCGCCGTCTGGTCGAATAGCTTCGCGACGTTGCCCGCGAGGGCGGATTCGTCGACCGCTTCCAAGTCCATGAATCGTGATACCGAATCCCATGTTTAAAATTGTACCTCTCTTACAGCTGCTCCCGCACGGCCGTCGCGAGTCCGGGCGGCCGACGCCGAGCGGTACGCTTAGTAGCGATGGTGTTGTATTGTCAACAGATGCTTCGCGAGTCGGCCGCTCGAGTCGGTGATCGAATCGACCGTACCGACGTCGTCATCGCCCTCGTCACCGCGGGCGCGGTCATCGTTCTGGACCTCGACCTGAGCGTTCTCGGGACGGTCCTCGGTATCGCGATCGGCGCGCCGCTGCTCGAGAGCGCGTTCGAGGAGTTCGACATCGACCCGGCGCTCGCCTGGATCGGCGTCGGCCTGTTCGCCGTCGCCGCGGGTGCCGTGCAGTTACAAGAGGGGACCCGCTGGATCGCCGCCGCGTTGCTGGCGGCCGGTTGCTGGATCTGTCTCGACGGGCTGTATGCGCGACGGACCGACGACGGTTCCGAGACCGACGAGGACGACCTGACCGACGACGAGTTCCACCTCGTCTCGCTTCATAGTCGCTGGCTGCTCGAGGAACTACAGGAGGCCGACCGGCCGCTCACGAAGACGGAGATCTGCGACCGAACCGGACTCATGGAAGAGGACTTCGAGCGGGTACTCGAGGTCCAGAGTAGCTCGAGCCCGATCGAACGGGTCGGCAACGGCTACGTCCTGAACGAGGACGAGACCGGCGTCCTCGCGGCCGTCCGGACGGCGCTGGGGCTGGTGTGGGGGCGGCTCGTCCGGCCGGTTCGATTACTCAACTCGAGCGGTTGAGGCGGGGCCAGGCGGTGTCACGGCTCTCGCGGGCCGTCGGCGCTCGGTTGGCTTACTCTTCAGCGTCCGAATCCGCCGATTCGACGCGCTTGCCCGTTTCCTTGGGGATCACGCGCCGGTCGGCGTCGTCCCACTCCCGCTCGAGTTCCCGGCCCTCGAACAGCCGGTCGAGAAAGACCGCCAGCCCGGCCACTTCGGAGTGGGGTTGGTTGGTGACGCCGACGTTCCAGTCGGCTTCCTCGTAGACGTCGAAGGGAACCTTTTCGGAGCCGACGACCAGCAACAGCGGCTCGCCCGCGTCGGCGTGGGCCGCCCTGATCTCGTCTTCGACGTCCTGGACGCGCTCGCCGTACATCGTGAGGTGGACGACCCGGCCCTCCCAGTTGCGGATGACCCCCTGTGGGCCCGCGGTGAGTTCGGCCTCGAAGGGGCCGCCGAAGCGGTCGGTGATGTCGGCGACCGTCTCGAGCGACTGGCCGGCGTTGTCAGGAAAGAGAACGCGGTCGGCCCCGAGCGCCCGGGCAGTCAAGCCGACGTGGGTCGTCATCCGGTCGTCCCGTCCGGGCCGGTGGCCGAGCCGGAGGACGGCGACCTCGCTATCGTCGTGCATGGACGAATCCACTCTCGGCGACGGTTAGGGGGTTTCGTTTTCCCACCGAACTTTTTGCGCTTCGGGTGACTCACTGCGTTCGTCACCACTCGCGCAAAAACTTCGATGAAAAAAGCCGAGCGCGCCGACGGCGCGCTCGGTGAACCGCTCACTTCGTTCGCGGATGCTGGACTGCCTCGAGGCTGGCCCCACCGACTCTGTGTGTTCCGAGCATGAACCGAAGCGATTCGCATCGCGAGAAACGTTATGTCGTTGACGAGCATTGGCAACTGGATATGGAGAAAATCAACGAGAGCGATGTCGACTGGAAGGAGTACGACCGCGAGGAGACCACGTTCCAGCGAAAAGAACTGTCCACCGCCGTCGATGCCGACGACCTCGGCTGTAGTCTCTACGAACTCCCACCGGGCGAGCGGTCCTGGCCCTACCACTACCACACCGCCAACGAGGAGGCGATCTACGTGCTGGCGGGTGACGGCCGACTCAAAACCGAAGACGGCCTCGAGTCCCTCGAAGCCGGCGACTACGCGACACTCCCGGCCGACGAGTCGGGTGGCCATCGGGTCGTCAACGACGGCGACGAAACGCTTCGATACCTGGCGATGTCGACGATGAACGAACCCGACGTCACGGTCTACCCCGAGATGGAGAAGGTCGGCGTCTTCGTCGGTTCGCCGCCGGGCGGTCGGGACGAGCGGTCGCTCGAGGGCTACTACCGGCTCGCGGACGAGGTCGAGTACTGGGAGGGCGACGAGCGTCGATAGGCTTTTTCCGTGACCCTGCGAAGGCCCCACACGATGAACGGATCCGACCGTCGGGTGAGCGGCCGATGACAGGGGCCGGCGAGTGGCTGCGGACCGCCCGCGAAGAGCGGTGGGGAATCCTGACCGACCTCGCGTTCGCGGTCGTCTGGGTGACGCTGGTCGAGGTCGTCGCTTACTTCCTCGAGCCGCCGACCTGGGTGTACTACATGCTCATGCTCGCGGGGATCGTCGCCTACTTCGGGTTCATGTGGAACGCCGAACTGGCGGTCCGGCAAAACCAGTAGTCCCGCGAACGGTCCCGCCACAGTCGCCCCTTCTTCTCGAGTCTCGGCTCGCGGTCTTGTCGCCGCTGATCGATGGGGCGTCGAAAAAACGAGCCTCGAGTCGCGTTACTCCTCGTCGGCGTCGATGACGAGTACCGGCGCGCGGGTCGATCGGAGCGTCCGTTCGGTTACGCTCCCGAGCAGCGCCCGGCGGACGCCGGTGCGCCCGTGCGAGCCCATGACGACCAGGTCGATGTCGTTGTTCGCGACGTAGTTGGCGATCATATCGTGGGGTCGCCCCGCCGACACGTGTTCGACGGTCTCGATCCCGAGTTCGTGGGCGCGGTCGGCCACGTAGCCCGTGGCGCTTTCGGCGCGTTCCCGCACCTCGTCCATCTCGCCGTAGTGGCCCTGCTCGATGCGGTCGAGTTGTTCGCCACCGAGGCTGAGACTCATCGCGTTGGTATCGACCACGTACAGGGCGTGTACCGTGGCCCCGTACTGTTCGGCGAGGTCGAGCGCGTGCTCGACCGCCAACTCGGCCGTATCGCTACCGTCGGTCGGAACGAGTATTCGATCGTACATGGATTCAGTCATCCGCGGGGGTCTCGCCCCCGTCGGTCACGACGTCTTCGGCGGTCTGTTGCTGACCCATCGGTTCGGGGCTGTGACACTGCCGGACGACCCGCTTGGTCTCGATGTCCGGCTCCTCGGTCACCAGCGAGACGGCGATGGTGACGATGAACACGACCGGCAGGGTGATCAGCGCCGAGCCGATCGCCGGCATCCACTGTGCCAGGCCCGCCGACAGCGGGGCCTCGAGCGAGGAGACGTAGGTCGGGACGATCTCGTTGATCATCGGGATGGACCAGCCGACCAGCCCGGTGGTCATCCCCGCGAGCGCGCCCGGACGGTTGGCGTTCTCCCACCACATGCCGAGGAAGAACATCGGGAACAGCACGGAGCCGGCCAGTGCGAACGCGTAGCCGACGAGCGCGGCGATCGACGACGCGGGATCGAGCGCGGCCAGCGTCGTCAGCACGCCGAGCGCGACGATCGAGAGGCGACCGACCAGGATCTGCTGGCGCTGGGTCGCGTCCTCGTTGATGATGTTCGTGTAGATGTCGTGGCTGATCGCCGACGAGCCGGCGATGAAGAGGCCGGCGACCGTCGCGATTGCGGCGGCGATCCCGCCGGCGGCGACGATGCCGACGAACCACTGTGGCAGGGCCGACAGCTGGGCCGCCAGCACGACGATGACCTCGCTGGCCGCACCGGTCATGCCGGGGTCACCGTAGGTCGCGCCGACGTTCTGCGTGTACAGGTCCGTCCCGAACGCCGCGAACGCGGGGGCGCTCCAGTACAGGATGCAGATGAAGAACAGCCCCCAGACGGTCGACCAGCGGGCCGTTCGTTCGCTCTCGACCGTGTAGAACCGCACCAGCACGTGGGGTAGTCCGCAGGTCCCGACGATCAGCGAGAACGTGGTCGCGACCCACAGGTAGTAACTCGAGGTCGCGAAGGGTTCGCTGAACTCGCTGCCGAGGTCGTCGATCAGCATGCCGTACTCGAGCTGTGGCAGCACCGTCGAGTAGCCGTTCGTGTAGCCGACGACGAACAGGCCGACGACGAACGCCAGGATGAGGATGACGTACTGGACGGCCTGATTCTTGGTCGCGCCCATCATGCCCGACAGCGTCAGGTAGCCGACGGTGATGACCATCATGGCGACGACCATCACCTGGTAGCCGTCGAGCCCGGGGATGAGGCCGCCGTAGTCACCGAAGATGTACAGGCCGACCAGCGCCATCCCCTTCGCCTGCCCGATGGCGTAGACGAAGCCGATGAGGAACGTCGTCACGGCCGCGATGGCGCGTGCGCTGTCGGAGTTGAAGCGGTCGCCGACGAAGTCCGGCGCGGTGTACTTCCCGAACCGGCGCAGCTGTGCGGCCATGAAGATCAGCAGGATGAAATAGCCCGTCGTCCAGCCGACGACGTACACCAGCCCGTAGAAACCGGCCAGTGCGATCGACGCCGCCATCCCGAGATAGGACGCCGCCGACATCCAGTTGGCACCGATCGCCATCCCGTTCTCGACGTTCCCGATCGAGCGGCCGGCGACCCACATGTCCTCGGTGTCGGCCACGCGGAAGACGAAGCCGATGGCCAGGAACAGCCCCAGCATCCCGACCACGAGGATCGACGGAATGAGCTTGAACGAGATGTCGAGCGCCTCCGGCAGGAGACTCTCCTGTAGCGGAACGGTCGCAGCGCCCGTCATTCGTCGATCCCCCCGTCGGCGGCCGTCGCGTCACCGCTCTCGTGACCGGCGCTCTCGACGGACGCGTGGTCGATGCCGTACTTCTCGTCCAGCGCGTCACGCTTGCGCGAGTACCAGAACGACAGGAGCAAGGCGCTGGTCGGCGCGCCGAACGCGACTAGGAAGTAGTGCAGCGGGAAGCCCAGTACCGGCATCTCGACCGTCATCGCGTCGGTCGCCAGGTACGTCGCCGTCACCGGGCCCCACACCGCGAGGACCCAGATGACGAAGCCGGTCCAGACGATGCGCAGGTGATCGCGCATGAACTGGGTACTCGGGTTCAGCAGGTTCACCTCCGAGCTGAGGTAGTCGGTGTTTCGGTGGGCTTGGCCGGCCTGTCCGGCCACGCCACCGTCCGTTGCGGCTTGTCTATCGGTCGAGTCCTGGGTGTTATTATCTGGCATATGTGTGTGAGTCGTGTGTCAGTCGTTTTTTGTTCGAAAAAACCGTCTCAGTGGGTCAGTCGTCCGATACCTGTTCCGCGATGTCGTCGACGACCCCCGGGTTCCGGAGCGTCGACGTGTTGCCGAGTTCGTTGCCGCTCGCGATGTCCTCGAGCAGCCGACGCATGATCTTGCCCGAGCGGGTCTTGGGCAGTTCGTGCGTGAAGATGATCTGCTCGGGTTTGGCGATCGGCCCGATCGAATCGAGGACGGCCGCCATGGCCTTCTCCTCGAGTTCGGCGTGGCGGTCCTCGTAGCCGTCCTCGGGGATGGCGTAGACGTAGACCGCCTCGCCCTTGACCTCGTGGTCGCCGCCGACGACGGCGGCCTCGGCGATCCCTTCGACGCCGACGACGGCGGACTCGATCTCCATGGTGCCCAGCCGGTGGCCGGAGACGTTGATCACGTCGTCGACCCGGCCGAGGATGGTGATGTAGCCGTCCTCGTCGATCTTCGCCCCGTCCTCGGGGAAGTAGACCCACTCGTCGGCGTCGGGGTCGGAGTACTCCTCCCAGTACTCGGAGACGAACCGCTCGTCGTTGTCGTACAGCGTCCGGAGCATGCCGGGCCAAGGGTTGTTGACCGTGACGTAGCCGGCCCGTCCGGCCTCGACTTCCTCGCCCTCGGTATCGACGACCTGTGCGTCGATGCCCGGGAGCGCCGGGCCGGCGGAGCCGGGTTTCATCGTGTTGACGCCCGGCAGCGTCGTGATCATCATCCCGCCGGTCTCGGTCTGCCACCAGGTGTCGACGATCGGGCACTCCTCGTTGCCGATGTGCTTGTAGTACCACTTCCACGCCCGCGGGTTGATCGGCTCGCCGACGGTCCCCAGCAGCCGCAGCGAGGACAGGTCGTGGTTCTCGGTGTACTCCGAGCCCCACTTCATGAACGCCCGGATCGCCGTGGGCGCGGTGTAGAAGATGTCGACGCCGTTCTTCTCGACGATCTCCCACAGCCGGTCCTTGTCGGGGTAGTCGGGCGTCCCCTCGTACATGACGCTGGTCGTCCCCAGCGCCAGCGGCCCGTAAACGATGTAGGAGTGACCGGTGATCCAGCCGATGTCGGCCGAACACCAGTAGGTGTCGTCGGCCTCGATGTCCAACACCGCGTGGCTCGTCCACGCCGTGTACGCGAGGTAGCCGCCGGTGGTGTGTTTGACCCCCTTCGGCTTGCCCGTCGTCCCCGAGGTATACATCAGGAACAGCATGTCCTCGGCGTCGCGGGAGACCGGCTCGACCGTCGCCCCCGCGTGGTCGGCCACCAGCTCGTCGTAGTCGTGCTGGTTGGCAGCCAGGTCGTGATCGAGGTCGTCACCCAGCCGGTCGACGACCACGACGTCGGAAACCTCGTGATCGACCCCCTCGAGGCCCTCGTTGGCCTTCGAGATGTGATCGAGCGCGTCCCCGCGGCGGTAGTAGCCGTCGCAGGTGACCAGGTACTCGCTGTCGGCCGAGTTCATCCGGGTCGCCAGCGCGTCCGCCGAGAAGCCGGCGAAGACGACGCTGTGCGGTGCGCCGATGCGGGCACACGCCAGCATCGCGATCGGCAACTCGGGAATCATCGGCATGTACAGCGTGACGACGTCGTCTTCCTCGACGCCGAGGTCCCGCAGCGTCGCCGCGAAGTCCTCGACCTCGTCGAGCAGTTCCTCGTAGGTGTACGTGCGCGTCTCCCCGAGTTCGCCTTCCCACTCGATCGCCACGCTGTCGGCGCGACCGTCTTCTACGTGTCGGTCGAGACAGTTGTACGACGCGTTGAGTTCGCCGCCGGTGAACCACTCGTAGAACGGGGCGTCCCCGTCCTCGAGGACGGTGTCGTACGCCTCGTCCCACGAGAGGAGGTCGGCCGCACGCTCCCAACACTCCGGCCAGTTCTCCTCGAACTCCTCGTAGATCCCCTGATCAGTGACGTTTGCCTGCTCGACGAACGACTCGGGGGGCTCGAAGGCCTCCTGCTCCTCGAGTCGTGCCTCGAGTTCGGCATCCTCCTGTGACATGGTACAGACACTCAATCACGCACCTCCATAGTAAAGAGCCCCTCTAGTTGTGCAAAATCGACCCCATTCACCCCGGACACCCTAGCATATATTGACTATATTAGGTCGTGATAGGCGCTCGAGCCGCGTACGAACGGGGGTGAATCGACGGCGCGACGAGCCGATCGCGCGGTCGTCGATACGCCGGCGACCGCGGTCGGCGATCGCTCGAGTGGGTCCTCTAGGTATGTAGCCCTCGACGTATCGACCGGCGTCGGCTGCCGAGTCCGCGCTACCCGTCCGGATCGTCGAAAAAGGTCCGCAGCAGTTCGTGTTGGCCTTTCCGCAGGTGGTTGTGCAGCGTCGGCGAGGAAACGCCCATCGCGTCGGCGACCTCCTCGGCCGTACTCTCCCGGGGCCAGTCGTAGTAGCCGCCGAAATAGGCCGCCCGGAGTGCGGCCTCCTGACGGTCGGTCAGCCGGTCCTCGAGGCCCTCGCGGAACTCGCGGGCCGTCTGAACGGCCCGCTCGGTCTCGCGTTTGCCGACCAGTTCGGAGTCGGGAAACGCCGAGCGCAGGCCGTCGAGGATCGTCCGGAGGTCGGCGTCGGCCGCGCACTCGGCGGTGATCGTCGCCGTGCCGCCGTCGAAGACCGCCTTGTGGACGGTCGCGCCGTACTCGGTCAGCGTGCCGATCGGACACGAGCCCTCGACGACGATCTCGATGCGCCAGCCGTCCTCGTCGGTCTCGACGAGCCGGCAGTCCTCGATCGCGGGGTCGTCCGCCGCGAGGTCGAAGACGTCGCCGGGCGAGCCGTCCGCGAGCCGGACGTAGTAGAGCCGGGTGGACTCGTCGATCGGCACCAGCGAGTCGAGTTCGAGCCGGCAGTCGAGCCGCCCCGAGGCATCGACGAAAAAGGAGCGGTCGTCCCGACAGGCGACCTCGAGTTCGATCACGCGGTCGGACAACAGGAGGTTGCGCCGCCGGATCGCGGCGATGGCGTAGCCGACCTGCCGGCCGATCGTCGCGAGCCACGTTCGTTCGTCGTCCTCGAACGGTGCCGACCGGTCGGTCGCGACCGTGAGCGTCCCGTAGACGGTGTCGCCGTAGGCCAGCGGCACTCGCGCGATCGCGCCCTCGAAGGGCTCCCCGCCGACGGTCGCCGCGACGTCGTCGGCCACGGTCACCGGCGGATCGCCGCCGTCGGAACCGGTATCGGGGACCAACGCGGCGCTCTCGAGGTCGACCGTCGGGTCGTCGCCGTCCCACTCCTTGGGGACGAGCCGGGAAACGGCGTCGGGTTCGATCCCGCTGGCGGCGCGCCACTCGCGGCGGCGATCGGAGAACGTCGCCCGGTCGATCCAGGCGAACGCGTAGGCCCGGCCGTCGGTCAGGGTCGCGCACGTGGCCGTCTCGACCTCCTCGTGGTCGGTCGCCTCGAGCAACGCGTGGGTGACAGCGCGGTGTCGCCGGGCGACGGCGTACAGTCCCTCGAGTTCGTCGCGTCGGTCGCGGGCGGCCGCGAGTTCCTCGTGGGCAGCGGTGACGTCGCGGACGAAGACGGCGAAGCCGCGGTGGTGGCCCTGATCGTCCCGGAGCGGCGAGACGACCTCGGTCGCGCGGAACTGCGAGCCGTCCTTGTGGACGCGCCAGCCGTCGGTCTCGCAGCCGGATTCGTCGAGGGCGGTCGAGAGGGCCCGCTCGGGCGCGCCGTCCGCGACTGCCTCGTCGGTGTAAAACGTCGAGACGTGGGTGCCGACGATCTCGCCGGCCCGGTAGCCGAACATCGCGGCTGCACTGCGATTCCAACGTTCGACGTAACCGTCCGCGTCCAGTCGCAACAGAGCGTACCGGTCGCTGGCGGCCAACAGCAGCCGAATCACGCTGTCGTCGCTCACCGCGGGGCCGGAGGCGGGATCGCCGGACCGGGGACCGGACGGCCCCTCGACGGGGTCGAACGCGTCGACGATCTCGGCGTCGGTCGGCTCGGGGAGATAGGACTCGAGGGCTTCGAAGCTGCGCCAGCCGCCGGCGGTCTTGACGACGCGGGGGTTGACGTCGTGGTCGACCAAGGCGGTGTGGGCGAAGTACTGCCGGAGGTCGCTGGTGGAGACGTCCGCGAGGGCGGGGTCGTCGAACAGTTCGCCGGCCCGATCGGCGACGTCCGAGACGAGCATCTGGAGCCGCCGCGGCGTGACCGAGAAGATCCGATCCGCCGGCGAGAGGTCGTTGCTGCGGGCGTAGCGCCGGAGTTCGCGCTCGACGCGAGTCGGCAAGTAGGCGGTCCGTTCGTCCCGCTCGTCGTCGGTCGGCACCCGCACCAGATACCGGGGCGGGTCGATCCGGACCTGGTCGACGTGGTCGATCGTGAGCCGGGTCAGTTCGGCCGGCCGCAGCCCCACGTCGCCACAGAGCCGGATCACCAGCGCCTCGCGGTAGGTCTCCGCGGCGTCGAGGAGCGATTCGTACTCCCGCCGCCTGAGTACCGCCCCCGTGGTCCCCTCGAGACTCATAGCGTCTGGTTCGCCTATTCTGGCGACCCGAACATAATTGTATCGCCGGTCCAGCGGTGCCGTGAACGAGCGGTCGTTTACGGGACTGATTCGTCCACAGACCGCGTTTCGCGATCGCAGAGAGCGCGAAACTGCTACCGGTCGCGGCCGCCGTCCGAACTCTCGTCGCCGACCTCAGCCTGGATCTCGCCGACGATCTCCGGGTTGCGCAGGGCGCTCGTATCGCCCAGCGACTCGCCGTTGGCGACGTCCTCGAGCAGTCGGCGCATGATCTTGCCCGAGCGGGTCTTGGGCAGTTCCGGCGTGAAGACGAGTTCGGTCGGCGTCGCGATCGGCCCGATCGCCGCCGCGACGTTCTCGCGGATCGCCGTCCGGATCCGATCGCCGGGTTCGCGGCCGCTCTCGGTGCTGGCGTAGGCGTATATCTCGGTGTCGCCGGCCGGACTCGAGCGGCCGACGACGGCGGCCTCGGCGACGCCGTCGACGTCGGTGATCGCGCTCTCGACCTCCATGGTGCCCAGCCGGTGACCGGAGACGTTGATCACGTCGTCGACCCGGCCGAGGACGGTGATGTAGCCGTCCTCGTCGATCCGGGCGGTGTCGCCGCTGAAGTAGCGCCAGTCGTCGGCCGCGGGGTCGGAAAAGCGCTGCCAGTACTCCGTGACGAACCGCTCGTCGTTGTCGTACAGCGTCTGTGCCATCCCCGGCCACGGCCGGTCGATCGTGAGGTAGCCGGTCCGGCCGGGCTCGACGGGATCGCCGGCCTCGTCGACGACGTTCGCGTCGATGCCGGGCAGGGGCGGCCCCGCGGAGCCGGGCTTCATCTCGTCGACGCCGGGCAGCGTCGAGATCGTCACCGCGCCGGTCTCGGTCTGCCACCAGGTGTCGACGACCGGGCAATCGCCGCCCCCGACGTGGTCGCGGTACCAGTTCCACGGCCGGGGGCTGATCGGCTCGCCGACGGAGCCCAGTAGCCGCAGCGAGGAGAGGTCGTGTTCGGTGGGGTACTCCTCACCCCACTTCATGAACGCCCGGATCGCCGTCGGCGCGGTGTAGAAGACGTCGACGGCGTTGCGGTCGACGATCTCCCAGAGGCGGTCCCGGTCGGGATAGTCGGGGGTTCCTTCGTACATCACCGTCGTCGTACCCAGCGCCAGCGGGCCGTAGACGATGTAGGAGTGGCCGGTGATCCAGCCGATATCGGCCGCACACCAGTAGGTGTCCGCGGGCTTGACGTCGAGGACGGCGTGGCTCGTCCAGGCGACGTGGGCGAGATAGCCGCCCGTCGAGTGGACGACTCCCTTCGGCTCGCCGGTCGTCCCCGACGTGTACATCAGAAACAGCATGTCCGTCGCCGATCGAACGACCGGGTCGACGGTTTCGCCGGCGAACGCGTCCCGAAGCTCGTGATAGTCGTACTCGTCGTCACCGAGGACATGGGGCAGGTCGTCACCGAGTCGGTCGACGACGACCGTCCGCACGTCCTGCTCGAGCGCGAGCCGTGCGTTGTCGGCCTTGCTCTTCTGATTGAAGGCGTCGCCGCGGCGGTAGTAGCCGTCGCAGGTCACGAGGAACTCGCTGTCGGCGGCGTCCATCCGGGTCGCCAAGGCGTCCGCGGAGAGTCCCGCGAAGACGACGCTGTGCGGTGCGCCGATGCGGGCACAGGCCAACATCGCGATCGGCAACTCGGGAATCATCGGCAGATAGATCGTCACGACATCGTCTTCCTCGACGCCGAGATCGCGCAGCGCCGCCGCGAACTCGTTGACCTCGACGTAGAGGTCGCGGTAGGTGTAGGTGCGGCGCTCGCCCTGTTTGCCCTCCCAGCGGATCGCGGCGTGGTTCTTGCGCCCCGACTCGAGGTGTCGATCCAGACAGTTGTACGCGGCGTTGAGTCGTCCGTCGGGGAACCACCGATAGAAGGGGGCGTCCGCGTCCTCGAGGACGGTGTCGTAGGGCTCGTCCCACGAGAGCAGGTCCGCCGCGCGCGTCCAGCAGGACGGCCAGTCGGCCTCGAACGCCTCGTAGATCCCCGGATCGGAGACGTTCGCCTGCTCGACGAACGACGCCGGCGGGTCATGGGTGGTCCCGGTCGGCGCGGTGCCGTCCCGGTCCCACCCGTTCCGATCGACCATTTCGTCCGAACCGTCGTCGGTCAACGGAATAAACGTTCCTCCGAATCGCCAGCCGGTGGCCGGTTCCGACGGGGGTCACCGTCGCACAGACGGTTCCTGTCGGCCATTGGCAGAAGGAGCCAGGTCGGGCCGCGGTCCCACCGGTAAATTCGGTCCAACGGACCGTCTCAGAGGTCGTCCTGCGTCGAGTCGATGTCCGCGAGGTCCTCGGGGTCGACCTCGTGGCCGGGCTCGCGGACGACGTAGACGTCGTAGCGGTGGTCGCTCGCGACCGGGCTCCCGACGCTCGACTGGGGTGCGATCACCGAGCCGGCGTTCTCGGAGCCGATGAAGACCACGCTGGCCTCGATATCGGCGGCGACCCGGCGGATCTCGCGGACGACGTTGGTCGTCGACGTCGCGGTCGGCTCGTCCGAGTCGACGCGCTCGGTCCGGACCGTCGCCTCGGGCGCGACCTCGTTGGCCCGATCCCCGATCCCCGCGGCGATCGCGTCCATGTCGAACGGTTCGCCCTGCGTGATCCAGCCCCGGTCCCGCGCGTACTCGGGGTCGTCCGGGATCACCGTCAGCGCGACGACTTCCTCGTCGAGCAAGTCGCCGAACGTCGACGCGCGCTCGAGCGCACGCGTCGCCAACGCCGAGCCGTCGAAGGGAACGAGCAGTGACATGGCGCTAGGTCATACGACAGCGAAGGTAAATGTTCGCCCCAACGTTGGGACCTACGTCCGTTCCCCGTCCGCGCCTCGAGTCGGATCGTCGGCCGTCCGGTCGGCGTCTTCGCCCCCGCCGACGACCAGGACCGATCGGGCCGTGGTCCTGACGACCCTATCGACGGTGCTGCCAAGCAGCGCCCCTTTGAACGACGAGCGTCCGCGGGAGCCGACCACGATCGGATCGGCCCCGACCTCGTCGGCGTACGCGAGGATCTCCTCGTGGGGGACGCCCGATCGAACCGCCGTCTCGGCCTCGATCCCGTCCTCGCGCGCCCGTGTTTCGAGGTCCGTGAGCCAGCCGGCCGCCCGCTCCTCGAGGTGCTGGCGGGCCTCCCCGGGATCGACGATACCGGTGTCGTAGTCGGTTCGTTCGTCGACGACGGCGACGCCGAACAGCGCTGCGTCGAACCGATCGGCGAGCGCAACGGCGTGGTCGACCGCCGTCGCCGCCGCCTCGCTGCCGTCGGTCGCAACCAGAATCGAGTCGTACATGGGCGTCGGTACGGCCCGCCTCGAGAAAGGTCTACGGCTCGTCGGCCGTCGGTCCCCCTCTGACGGGACCCGACAGTTCAGAAGAATTATAGTATCGGTCGGTACTTCTCACGGGTACGATGGCACAGGAACTGGGCCCGCTCGCTCGAGAGCTATCGCTGCCCTACTACGACGACGCCCTCCCGGCACACGATCGGTTCCACGCCGAGCGCGTCCGCGATCTGGCGATTCGGTTGGCAAACGACTGCGAACGGCCCGTCGACAACGATGTCCTCGCCGCGGCGGCCTGGATACACGACATCGGCCGGCCGCTGGAGCGAACGGGCGAGATCGACGACCACGACGCGTGGGCGGCGGCCGAGGCCGCGGCCCGCCTCGAGTCGGAAGGCGTGGCGCCGGACCGAATCGACGCCGTCACGCACTGCGTTCGCGCCCACAGCATCCGGGCGAGTTCGCCGGAGCCCGAGACGCTCGAGGCGCGGTTGCTCTTCGACGCGGACAAGTTAGACGCCGCCGGCGGGCGCGGGATCGTCCGGCTGGCCTGTATCGTCGGCGAACGGTCGGGCAGGCAGGGCGAGGCGTACGCGGTTATCGACGACGCGTCGGCGTCCGAACTGGCCGCGTCGGGACTGCCGGACGTCGCGCTCCTTCGAGAGTGGGTCGACGAGCGGCTAGACGCGCTGTATACCGACCCCGGTCGCCGTCTCGGCGAGTCCCGCCGGCAGTTCGTCGACGACTTCTTCGCGCGCTTCGAGAACGAGATCGGCGTCGACGGGACGCAGTAACCCGACTCAGTCGCCGTCGATCCCTCGGTCCTCGACGCCGCGGACCGCCGTCGCCTTCACCGAGGCGACGATCGACCGGCCGGGCTCGAGCCCCAGGGCATCGACGCTGCGGCGCGTGACCAGCGCCACGAGTTCGGCGCCGCCGTCCTCGGCAGCCTCGAGGTCGATCCCGACCCGAGCGACCGCGTCGCCGGCCTCGAGCCACGAGACGGTCCCGGGGAATCGGTTACGGACGCTGGTGCCCTCGGCCCGTGGCACGTCTTCGGGAGCGTGGAGGCTCACGGCGTCGGAGCGGATCGTCACCGACGCGGCCGCGGCCTCGCTCGGGACGACCGCCAGCACCTCGCCCGCGTCGGTCGCGACGGTCGCGAGTTCGCCGTCCCGGTCGACGACCGGTCCGGACAACACCGTCTCGTCCACGCGGGCGACGCCTTCGTAGGCCGCGACCAGCCGATCGAACCGCGCCAGCAGGTCCCGGGCCCGCTCGGTCAGCGAACTCCCGCCACCGCCGGCACCACCGCGGGTGCGCTCGACCAGCGAGCCGGTCGCGTCCTCGAGTTCGACCACGCGCTGCTGGAGGCGGGGATAGGACCGCTCGAGGGCCTCGGCGGCCCCGGACAGCGAGCCGCGGTCGTCGATCGCGCGCAACATCGCGATGTCGCTCCGATCGACGGTCACGTCGTCGATCCGCAGGTAGGGGTCGAACTCCTTCTCCATTCGACTCGCCCTTTGCCGTCACGCGAGAAGTTCGTTTTCATCGTACAGCAGGTCGCCGCGGACGAACCGTGCGGTCCGCTCGTCTCGTGGGTTCTCGAAGACCCGCTCGGCCGGCCCGGTCTCGACCAGTTCGCCCTCGAGCAGGAACGCGACCCGATCGGAGATCCGCTCGGCCTGGTGCATGTCGTGGGTCGCGAGCAGGACGCCGTGGCCGCGTTCGCGCGCGCGGTCGATCGCGCGCTCGAGGATGGCCGTGTTCCGCGGGTCGAGATCGGAGGTCGGCTCGTCGAGGACGAGCAGGTCCGGCTCGGTCGCGAGCGCGCGGGCGAACGACACCCGCTGGGCCTCGCCGCCGGACAGCGACGCGGCGTCGCGGTCCCACGCGTCGCGGAGGCCGACGAGTTCGAGGGCCTCGAGGGCGCGGTCGTCGACGGTCGGCCC
>NZ_JBPJSJ010000031.1:0-21303 GCF_051225675.1 Natrinema sp. CGMCC1.2065
CCCGGCGAGCCGGGACTGCTCGCCACACCCCGGCGGACCGAGTGGTGTTGGTTCGGCCGCGAGACCCGATTCGAACTGGACGGCGTCCGCCGGCGGGTCGAGACGACGATGCCGGGCCATCACCGGTCGAAGGCCGCCGATCGGGCCGCCAGCGCCGCGGTCGACTTCGCGGAGGCGGTCTGTGGCTCGCTGGGTGCCGATACGACCGACGACGACGCCTTCCCCTTCGCCGCGGTCGCCCGCCAGTTCGGCCCGACGAACGGCGACCGCCTCGAGATCGGCCACGGCAAACCCGATGGCCGGCTCATCTCGTTAGGTCGTGGCGAGGTCACCGACTGGGACCCCGAGGGCAAGCTCACCCTCGAGCGGTCGATGAGCGGCGGCGGCAGTTACGACGCGCTCGGGGTGCCCAAGGAGTCGGGCGACGTGGCCGTGACGAAGTTCCGCGAGGGTCGGTGGTGGTATCCGACGACCTACAAGGCGGCCGACGGCACGCCGAAAGGGACCTACGTCAACGTCTGTACGCCGGTCGAACTCTTTCCGGATACCGCGCGGTACGTCGACCTCTACGTCGACGTGATCCGGCAGCGTGACGGGACCGTCGAGATCGTCGACGCGGACGACCTCGAGGCGGCCGTCGACGACGGACTCGTCGCCGAGGATCTCGCTGCAAAGGCGATGAACGTGGCGGAAGCCGTCGAGCGGGCACTCTCGAAATAGGGTCCGCGTTTTCGGTGCGCTCGCGCTCGAGAGCGGCGCGACTGGGAGCGTCCGCCCGGAACGCGATCCGCGACCGGCGATCAGTCCGAGGCGCTCGAGGCCGGTTCGGCCCCCGCGGCGACCGGGAGCAGATCGACGTACTCGTCGAGATCGAGCGCGAACTCCCCCGCCGTCGCCGGCCGGACCCAGCGGAACTCGAACTCCGAGCCGTGTTCGCCGCCGCCGTCGGTGACGGTGTGGGTCCACCGATCTCGCGGTTCGTAGACCGTCGCGTGGAAGAAGTGCCGAACGTAGCGCTTCGGCGGTTCCTCGCGTCGGGTCCAGACGTCGGTCGTCAGATGCTGCGCGCCGTTCAGCGTTCCCAGTCCGCTCTCCTCACGGACTTCCCGGAACAGTGCTTCCTGCGGGGATTCTCCCGGCTCGAGGGTGCCTTTGGGAATCTGGAGCCCGTCGTGGCCCGGCCCCTCGAAGACCAGTAGCTCGCTCGAGCCGCGCGTGATGTAGGCACACGCCTTCCGGACGTACGTGACGTCGGCCATGGTACAGTATAGCATACCGTGCCACTATAAAAATCTGTCATGGATGCAATTCAAGGACCTTAAGGGGATTTCTCGGTCGGATCGCGGACGAATCTCGGCGGCTTCATACGGTTTCCTGTCGGTCGTTGCCGGCGCAACCGCGACCTGGCGTCGGTTGTGTCGGGAAATCGGTACAGCAATCCGTATCAGTCGGCAGCGACCGGTTCCTCGTCCCCGACCGGCGCGTCCCCGTCGAGGTAGGTAAACAGCGTCGCCAGCGCCGGGCCGGAGACGTTGTGCCAGACGCTAAAGAGCGCCGGGATCAGTGCGGCACCCGCGCTGAAGTGGGCCGTCGCGAGCGCGACGGCCAGGCCGCTGTTCTGGAGGCCGACCTCGAACGCACACGCTCGCGCTCGATCCTCCGCCATGTCGGCCGCGTGACCGACCGCGTAGCCGGCCCCGAGCCCGAGGCCGTTGTGCAACACGACCGCGAGGAAGACCAGTGCGCTCGCGCCGAGGATCGTCTCGACGTTGAGGCCGACGACCGCCGCCACGATGGCGACGATGGCGATCACGCTGATCGCCGGGAAGATAGAGAGTCCGGCCTGTGCAAGCGCCGGCGCGTACTCGTCGAGGACGTAGCGCAGCACCAGGCCCCCGACGACCGGGAGCAAAACGACCTGCACGATCGACGTCGCCATATCCATGAACGTGACGGTGATCGACTCGCCGGCCAACAGGACGATCCACGCCGGCATCACGAGCGGCGCGGCGATCGTCGTCACCGATGTGATCGACACCGAGAGCGCGACGTCGCCGCGCCCGAGATAGGTCATCACGTTCGAGGCGGTCCCGCCCGGGGCCGCACCGACGAGTATCAGGCCGAGACCGATCTCCTCCGGCAACCCAAGCGCGACGACGAGGACGTAGGCGATCGTCGGCATCAGGAGCCATTGGCTCATCGCGCCGATGAAGACGTCCCGCGGCCGCTCGAGGATGCGACGGAAGTCCGCGGGGGTCAGCGTCAGCCCCATCCCGAGCATGATGATGCCCAGCAGCGGTGTGATGTAGGGTGCGATCGGGGTCAACCGCCTCGGGGTCAAGCCCCGAGGCTTGTCGGTGGACTCCCGTTCTAACCGAGTAATTCGGCAGGCGTGTAATCACCGTTCACGTTCAGCGCCCCTGACTTGAGGGCCAGTTGACTAGTGGCCCATCCACCGCGAGACTTCTGCCCGCGATGGATATACCCGCAGTATCGGTTGGCGATGTTCTTCGCCGCGTTGTAATCCGCGTTCACCTCATACCCACACGACTGACACGCAAACTGCTTGTCGTCGCGGTTGTCCTCGTGGGTAAACCCACAGTGACTACACCGCTGACTCGTGTACGCAGGATTCACCGTATCCACGAACAACGCCGTGGATTCAACCTTGTACTCCACGAGTTCCACGAACTTGCTGTAGGCCCACTGCTGGAACTTCGACCCATTAGCGATGTTCTCGCGGATATGGTCAAGGTTCTCGAAAATAATGCCGTCCACATCCGCGTCGTGGGCTTCCGCGATGAGGTCGTTCGCTCTGTTGTGCAACCAGTCCAACGACCAATCCGAGAACCGACTGCCAATGGACTGAATCGTGAGGTGCGCGGAGCGAGTGCCAGCCTGTTGCAGTTTGGCGCGGCGTTGCTCGTACTGGTCGCGCTTGTGGGTGAGGTAGTCCGCACTGCCGATGAACTCTCCAGTTGAGGTGACGGCGAACGCGCCAGTCACGTTCAAGTCCACGCCGAGAACCACTCCGTTCTCGGGGGCGTCATCATCGTGACTGGCTTCTTGGCGTTCTGTTCCGTCAACCACGTAGTCGGGGTTCTTCAGCGTGATGTGCAGGTAAAACGTGTCGTCCTGCTCGTCGTACTGGAGCGTGGCGCTTGAGGCATCCCAGTCGTCACTCTCGTAGTACCGTCCAAATGGCGTCCCCTCTCGCTCCTCTTTTGGTGGGAGGGCGTATTCAGCGGTGACTCTGCCGTTCGGCGTGGACAGCGTGGCGTGGTCGTCGTTGAACGTCGCACTCCGCTTGTCGTAGACGACACTCCACGAGTCGAACTCGGGTTGACTCGTCTTCTCGCTGTCCTTGAGTTTCTCAACGCCTGCATCGACGGCTTCGATGGCGCGGCGGATGCCTTTTTGGACGAGGTTCGCGGTGAGGTCGGTCTCCTCGCGCAACTCGTCGTACAGGGCGTTTTCGGCTTTGCTCTTGCTGGTGACACAGTAGTCGTCGTAGCGCCACGCCCACTCGCTGGTGCGATTGGCGCAGTGCAGGAATTGCTTCTTGGTTTGATGGAGATCGCCACGACGCTCTTCGGGCACGTCGAGCTTGATGGGCACGGTGCGTCGTGGAGCGTCGTCCATCCGTGGTTCAAATTTACTCCTATTGCCTAATAAAATTTTACGTATGGGCGGGGGTTGGTCCTGCTATCGAGCGTGGTGAGTTTCATCGAGTGTCGGCTTCCTCCCCGACCTCAAGGGTCGGGGCATCCGCCTCGTACCGCCTGTGAACGTCTCGGGGGAGTAGAGCGCGAGCGGGGAGACGACCAGTACCCAGACGACGAAATACTTGCTCGTCACCGATCCGACTCGTTCCAGAACACGCTGCAAACTCATTCGGCTCTCACCGCACTGTGAAACATGCACAGCCGTCTGTGAGTCTGCTACATTAATACTACGGCTTACGTGTACGTTTGCCACCCCGTGAGACTCGAGTCGGGACGCGGTGACGAGCGGCTACCGATCGGGAGCTAT
The DNA here is from genome assembly GCF_051225675.1 of Natrinema sp. CGMCC1.2065. NCBI lineage: Archaea > Methanobacteriati > Methanobacteriota > Halobacteria > Halobacteriales > Natrialbaceae > Natrinema > Natrinema sp. CGMCC1.2065. The sequence goes on from NZ_JBPJSJ010000031.1 coordinate 4,033, forward strand.
TCGACAGCCGGTTTCGGGCGAGTACCCGTGACCGCCGTGACGGGGCCGGGACCGGGTCGGTGAGATAGGAACGGGGCTCGAGACGCGGGTCGTCGCATCGGTGAGCGATCTATGCCGGATCCGCGCGTTCGGTGCTGCCGGCGACCGGTGTGAAGTGATCGTCGGCGACGGGCCGGCCACAGACGGGACAGCCGTTGGCCAACGTCGCCTCTCGCACGGGCTCGGTCACCGCCATCTCCTGGCGACAGTCGGGGCAGGTGAATTCGTACGGTGTCATGGTGGGTGGTGTCCTCGACGACTAGACCTTCGGCTCCATCCCCGATAGGGAGACGACCCAGATATAGAGGGTCGTATATACGTGGGTCCGCCGATCCCCACGATCACGGCCCGACGGCCGATCGCAGGAGTTCGGATTCGACCGTTCGGCGGTGTTCGGTACCCGTACTCGAGACACTGCCCGATCGGTCGACTCGAGCCGCTACAGGACGTTCGCCGTAACGAACGCGATCTGGCCGAGGACGAGGGTCAGGAGGACCGTCAGCACACACAGTTCGTAGTACCCGCGCCGGCGATCGAACGCCTCGGTGCCCTCGAGGGCCGTCCCGAGCGCACGCAGTCCGAGATAGGCGGCCGCCACGAGGCCGGACGCGGCGGTCAGCGCGAGAACCGTCGGCGCGTATTCCGGGCCGTAGTACGTCCCGACCGACCAGCGGATCCGAACGCTGTCTCCGAGGGCCGGTGCGGCCGCGAGGCTCACCGCGACGCTCGTGAGGACGACGAGGAGGCCGCCGGCCGCGGTCGGGCGGAGTCGGCCGCCGGCGGGACTCGCACACAGCGTCGCCAGCCGCGTCGCGACGCGGCGGAGTCGATCGACGAACCGCTCGAGCCGTCCGGTAGTTCGGGTCGATGGCATCGTACTCTCACGAACGGGGGCCGTACGGAAAGTCCGCCTCGCACGACTGCAGCGGCTGCAGTCGTGAAAATCCATTTATCTCCGTTCTCGGTACAGGCCCGTACCGTGAGTGAGGAGCCGGACGTCGAGACCATCGGGACCCTGCTGGAGGACCCGACAGTGCGCACGATCCTCACCCAAACGAGCCAGGAACCATGTCAGCGACTACTCTGAGTACCCACTGCGACGCGTCCCAACCGACGGTGTATCGACGGCTCGAGGACCTCCGGGAGTGCGGTCTCCTCGTCGAACGGACTAGGCCCGACCCCGACGGCGGCCACCATCGGACCGTCTACTCGACGAACCTCGAGCGGATCACGGTCGATCTCGAGGGCGGCGAACTGACCCTCCGTATCGAGCGCCGCGAGGACATGGCCGACCGGTTCACGGACCTGATCGAGGGGATCTGACGTGCGCTCGCTCCCGCTGCAGCTCTGGGAGGCCTCGCCCGCCGAGTGGGTCGCCACGTTCGTGCAGGCGACCGATATCCTGAGCGCGATTATCGGGCTGTTCATCGCGTATCAGGCCTATCGGGGCTACCGGCGAAACGACAGCCGGCCGATGCTGGTGATCGCCGTCGGGTTCCTGTTCGCGCTCGCGGTCCCGTTCCTACTCGTGATCCTCTACGCGATACTCCCGTTCCTCTCGGAGACGCTGCTTGCGGTCTGCAGTCAAGCGAGCCAGCTCTCGGGGCTGCTCGCGATCCTGTACGCGCTCCGGATGCCGGCCTGAACGTGCCGGTCTGGGTTCGAAAAACGCCGTTGTGCCCGATCAGTCGGCGGCGAGCTTGTCCAGCCCGGCCGACTCGATGTCTGCCCCGTCGACCGACGACCGCAGCGCGTCCATCCCGTCGTCGCGGTCGATGTCGAAGTCGTTCGCGTAGAGTTCGTCGACGCGGGTCATCTCCTCGTCGGTGAGCTTGGGTACGTCGCTGGCGGCCGCCCACTCGTCGATGTCGCCTTTCGTGCGGAACGTCGGCGTCACGGTCGCGACGGGGTCGTGAGAGAGCAGCCACGCGATCGCGGCCTGGCCCATCGTGCGTTCGCCGTCGCGCTCGAGGAAGCGCAGCTGCTCGAGTTTCTCCCAGCCGGTCTCGTACCACTCGTCGGGGCGGAAGCCCCGATGGTCGCCCTCGCCGAGTTCGGTGTCGGGCGTGACCTGCTCGTTGAGAATGCCCGAGGAGTGTGGCACCCGGGGGATGAGGCTGGTCGACGACCCCGTCCGCTCGATCGTCTCGAGGAAGTGGTTCCCGACCTCCTGCTCGAGGACGTTCCAGACCAGTTGGACGGAGTCGAACTCCTCCTCGATAGCGAGGTCACCCTCGGCGAGCCAGCCGATCGACGGCCCCAGCGCGAGACCGGTCGCGTCGATCAGGCCCTCCTCCTCGAGTTCGTCCAGTAGCTCGAGGACGTCGGGGGTGATCTCGTCGACGTCGGCGTTGTGGAGTTGGAGGACATCGACGGAGTCCATGTCGAGCCGCTCGAGGCTCCCCTCGACGGCGTCCCGAAGGTACTCCGGATCCATCTCCTTGGGGAGTTCCCCGTGGCCGGCCTGTGGGTTGTTGTAAAAGTCGTAGCCGACCTTGGTGGCGACGGTGACCTCGTCGCGGACCTCGGCCAGTGCCTCGCCGAGCAGTTCCTCGCTGTCGCCGTGGCCGTAGACGTCGCCCGTGTCGAAGTAGGTGATCCCCTGATCGACGGCGTACTGGACCATCTCGATGGCGTCGTCCGCGGAGCGGTCGCCCCACCAGTCGGTCCCGACGACCCACGCACCGAAGCCGACCTCGCTGACCTCGACGCCGGAGTCGCCCAGTTCGCTGTGTTGCATATCGACCCCTTCGTAGTGGGGGAACTTATGGTGAACGGAACGCTCGAGGGACCGGTCCGAACGGGTTCGGGCGGGACCGCGTCGGCGAGGCGAATCGTTATTTGCCCGCGGCCGGCAGCTACGGTATGGCCGCCGCTCGCAGCCGCAATCCCCGACTGATCCTGTTCGGGGTCGTCCTCGCACTGCTTCCGATCGGACTGCTTGCCGGTCGCTCCCTCGAGTTCGCGACCGATCGGCTGACGATCAGCGGCGTCGTCGTCGGCGTCGTCTTGGTCGTCGTCGCGCTCGCGATCCCCGTCCTGTTGCTCGCTAGCTGGCAGGCCGAGAACGAATCGCGGTGACACGCGTGCCAGTGGGTCCGGCAACCGGGACCGGACAACCGAACCCCTATCAACTCGGCGGGCAATACTTCGGGGTATGACAAAGCGGTACGTGTCGCTCCCCGACGAGGCCGAATCGGGGATGCGCGAGTTCATCGACGAGGTCGATCGACGGCTTGCGAGCGACGAGGACACCTGCTCGGTCGTCGAAGACGTCCTGATCGACCTCTCGGGCGACCGCCAGGCCTACGAGCGCTGGCAGCGCGGCGAGTCGGTGTCGGCGGCCGAACGCGTCCGCCTGCAGAGCTACGATCCCTGCAACACCACGCTCGAGAGCGAGTACTACGCCGAGAAGGACGAGGAGCGGTTCCGCCGCTCGAAGCACCTCCAGTGGCTCTGGCGGCAGTTCGACAGCCTCCCGATCGCGGACAACGTCGAGTTCGCGCTGCGATTCCGGCGGATGCTCGCGGACCACCTCTTCGAGGAGTGTGGCGACAACTGCCGGTTCTTCAAGGGTATCACCTTCACCTACGGCCACAACATCACGATCGGGGACAACACGGTCGTCCACGACGACGTCCACCTGGACGACCGCGGGAAACTCACCATCGGCGACCGCGTCTCGATCTCCGACGGCGTCCACGTCTACAGCCACGACCACGACGTCGTCGACCAGACCGAGGTCCGCAACTACCACACCATCGTCGAGGACGACGTTCGGCTCACCTACGACGCGATGATCCGGGCCGGCTGCAAGGTCGGCGAAAACGCCATCGTCGGCGCGCGCGGCATCGTCCAGAACGACGTCCCCGCCCACCACATCGCGATCGGGATGCCCGCCACGAGCGTCAAGATCAAGCCCGGCTGGGAGGACGTCGCCACGCCCGTCGACGAGGCCGGCACGAGCCGTCAGGCACAACGGCGGATCGAGTACGATATCCCGGACGACCTCGAGGTCTTCGACGAGTTCGGCCGGGACCTTCAGCCACCCGAGTAGGTCCCGTTTCTCGAACTGTCTTCGATTCGGACGGCGGGGAATAGCCAAGTGCCTCGAGAACATATGTCACGGTGATGGAGCTGTGGGGCTGGCTCATCGGATACATCGTGCTGTTTGCCCTGTTACACCTGTTACTGTACTATCTCTACGCCCGGCGCGACGACGGCGACGGTGAGCGGACGCCGTCGCTGGCCGATCCGAACCGCGCGAGCGTCCGTTCCTCGCCGGGCTCCGACCGGTATCCGCACGCGTCCGACGACGTCGACGCCGAGCCGGTCCCCGACGACCGGGCGGTGGTCGACGGCGAACCGACCCGCTGTCCCCACTGCGGTGCGCCCAACGAGGGCGATCAGGCGTTTACGTACTGCTGGAACTGCGTGTCCGCACTGCGCCGATAAACGCCGGCACGGACTGGTGTCCTTCTCGAACGCGGATCGATCCGGGACCCGTTCGACGATCCGGCATCGGCACTCACTGTCGCCGTTCGGTGCCCCGTCGCAACTCGACTGCACACTTCGTTTCTAGTTCGTGGATACTCTCGAGTTCTAACTACTGTTCCTCCGTCACTCTTCCAGATTGGTGCAGTAATAAACGATTACGTTTTTGGTTCTCAAGTGAGGACTGGACGCAGACGAACCGCAATGAACGATTACGCTTCCGCCGCCGCCCGGTCTCGCTCTCCGCCCCTGTATCGCGTCTCGCACGATCCCGCCGGCCCGGCGACGCTCAGCACGACCGTGATCCACGCGCTGGCCGACTGCATGGGCGTTGACGTCACCGACGGCCGCGTCGCGCTGTACGATACCGTCGATCCCGCCGCGCTGGACAGGCTCTTCCGACCGCGTCACAACGGCAGTCCCCGGACCGGCGGCGCGCTCTCGTTCGTCGTCGATGGCTACCACGTCACGGTCAGGGGCGACGGTGAAATCCTGATCGAACCGCCGACCCGGCGCTGAAAACAACCGTTTCTTCGTCAGCTCGAGAGGTCGGTCGCGAGCCGCTCGAGGTGATCGACGCCGACGACGGCGACGACGTCGCCCGACTCGGCCCGGAGATCCTCGAGGCGATCGATCATACACTGCTCGCGCGTGTCGTCGCGATAGGACAGCGCCGTTCCGTCGGTATCGACGCCGCCTAGTAGCGCCTGCACGCCGGCCACGTGGGCACGCTCGTGGTCGGCCTGTCGCTCCGGCGAGTCGTCGCGGTCGCAGTCGTATTCGGCCTTCGTGCCGGGGACGACCGTCATCGAGGTCGCGTGAGTCAGCGTCGCGGCGACCCGACAGGCGAGTGCCTCGCGGGTCGCGCCGCCGACGCTCGCGAGGACGCGCCGGGCGGTCCCGGCCGAGACGCGGTCGGCGACCAGCCGCCGGACGAGCAGTCTGAGAAACGACCAGTTCGGCGCGTCGATCCCGACGGGATCGGCCTCGGGTGCGGCCCGAATCGCGGCGCTCATCTCACCGCCGAACCGCGGCGACGCCGCGTCGTCGGCGCGATCACGGGCGTAGACGCGATACAGCGGGACGGCGATGGCCGGTAACTCGAGGGCGACCGTCTCGGGCTCGATCCGCTCGAGGACCCGCTCGACGCGCGCGACGCTTGCAGGGTGGTCGTGGACGACCCCGACGAGTACGAGGTCGCCGTCCGGTCCGGGGAGCCGGCGGCAGAACTGGGGGGTGATCCGGGGGTCGTCGAACGATTCGGGAAAGGACGGGGACTCGTCCATGCTCGAGTGGTAATACGTGACTACCGGCATAACCCTTCCGTTGTGTTGACTCGATGCTGAGTCAGTATTTATTCGCCAACCGACGCCGGGTCGGGTATCGTTTCGGCCGTAAAACCACGGCTTTCCGGACCGGTGGATCAGCGGTTCAGTCGTCGGTCCCAAACGAGGGTCGTGAGACGGGTTTTCGACGTCGTCGTGAGGGGTGGCATCGGCTGGTCCGAACGAGGATCCCGTCGCCACACACTATCTAATATAAAAGCACCGTGCCGACCCCCGGCTGGGAACGATTCACGAGCCGATCCGATTGGCGAAATCGGTCGTCAATCCCGTACACTGTGGCGGTTTTCGTCGGCAAATCGGCCGCCGGACTGGTACGGTCGACTGCGACGATTGAGAAAGCTTTATGTAGAATCACAATCAATCGATCGAGTGACTATGAGTCAGCGAATGCAGCAGGGGCAGCCGATGATCGTAATGAGCGAGGACTCCCAGCGCGTCAAGGACAAGGACGCGCAGGATTACAACATCAGCGCCGCCCGTGCGGTCGCTGAAGCCGTTCGATCCACACTCGGCCCGAAGGGCATGGACAAGATGCTCGTCGACTCCATGGGATCGGTGACGATCACCAACGACGGCGTCACCATCCTCAAGGAGATGGACATCGACAACCCGACGGCCGAGATGATCATCGAGGTCGCCGAAACGCAGGAAGACGAGGCCGGCGACGGCACCACGACCGCCGTCGCGATCGCCGGCGAACTCCTCAAGAACGCCGAGGACCTCCTCGAGCAGGACATCCACCCGACGGCGATCATCAAGGGCTTCCACCTCGCTTCCGAGCAGGCCCGCCAGGAGATCGACGACATCGCGACCGATATCGACACGAGCGACGAGGAACTCCTCCGAAAGACCGCCGAGACCTCGATGACCGGCAAGGGCACCGAGGTCAACAAGGAGTATCTCGCCGAACTCATCGTCGAGGCCATCCGGCAGGTCACCGTCGAGGACGAGAACGGCGACAACGTCGTCGACCTCGAGTTCCTCAACATCGAGACCCAGACCGGTCGCAGCGCCGGCGAGTCCGACCTCCTCGAGGGCGGCATCGTCGACAAGGACCCCGTCCACGACAACATGCCCAACTCGGTCGAGGACGCCGACATCCTCCTGCTCGACGAGGCGATCGAAGTCGAGGAGACCGACGTCGACACCGAGGTCTCGGTCACCGACCCCGACCAACTCCAGAAGTTCCTCGACCGCGAGGAGAAACAGCTGCAGGAGAAAGTCGACAAAATCGCCGACCTCGGCGCTGACGTCGTCTTCTGTCAGAAAGGCATCGACGACCTCGCCCAGCACTACCTCGCCAAGGAAGGCATCCTCGCGGTGCGACGCGCCAAGAAGTCCGACCTCGAGTTCCTCCAGGAAGTCGTCGGCGCGGCGATCGTCTCCGACCTCGAGAGCGCGACCGCCGATGACCTCGGCTTCGGCGACGTCACTCGCGACGAGGAAGACGAACTGTTCTACGTCGAGGGCGAGGATGCCCACGGCGTCACCCTCCTGCTGCGTGGCTCGACCGACCACGTCGTCGACGAACTCGAGCGCGGCGTCAACGACGCGCTCGACGTCGTCGCACAGACCGTCTCCGACGGCCGCGTCCTCGCGGGCGGCGGTGCCATCGAGGTCGAACTCGCCGGCCGTCTGCGCGACTACGCCGACTCCGTCTCCGGCCGCGAACAGCTGGCCGTCGAGGCCTTCGCCGACTCGCTCGAACTCGTCCCGCGCGTCCTCGCCGGGAACGCCGGACTCGACTCGATCGACACGCTGGTCGACCTGCGCGCGGCCCACGACGACGGGCAGGTCACGGCCGGCCTGAACGTCTTCTCGGGCGACGTCGAGGACACGTTCGACGCCGGCGTCGTCGAACCGGCCCACGCCAAGGAACAGGCCGTGACCTCCGCCGCAGAGGCCGCGAACCTCGTTCTCAAGATCGACGACATCATCTCCGCCGGCGACCTCTCCACCGACAAGGGCGACGACGAAGAGGGTGGCCCCGGCGGTGCCGGCGGCATGGGCGGCATGGGCGGCGGCATGGGCGGCATGATGTGAACCTAAATTTTGCTCTGCGAGCGCGGCGAAGCCGCGCTCTCGGCAAAATTTAGTATAAAAACACTCCTCCTTCCGTTCCGACCCGCTACGCGGGTCTCCACATCAGTCGTCGGCCCGCTCGCTCACTGCGTTCGCTCGCGGTAAAGGCGTCGTTCGGGTTCTTCGAACCGCTCACTCGCCGATCTTGCCCGTCGTTTAGTGTCGCCACTGCCCCGGTTGTGGAGTGTTCAAAAAGACCCGTCCGATTACTCCTCGTCCTCGACCTCGAGTTCGAACTGTTCGTTCTCGCTCACGGCGTTGAGAACGACGCTCGTATTCGAGGCCTTGATATCGGGATCGGTCAGCAGTTGCTTGATCTGGTCGTTCATCCCATCGGTGTCCTCGAACTTGCCGATGGCGATCACGTCGTAGTCGCCGGTGACCTCGTAGACGCTGGTCATCTGGCGATGGTCGCGCAGCGTGTCGGTGACGTCGGGGAGGGCGTTCCCCTCGACCTGCAGTTGGATCACGGCGGTCACGTCGTAGCCGACCGCGTCGTAATCCACCCGCGGGGTGTAGCCCTCGATCACGCCTTGCTCCTCGAGATCGGAGAGGTGGTTCGAGACGGTGGTCACGGACACGTCGAGTTCCTCCGCGAGGCTTCGCAGGCTCGCCCGGCCGTCGCCGAGAAGTGCATTCACTAGTTTTGCATCGAGATTTTCGTACGTCATCAGGTACACCCACTCACTGTGCCCTTTAGAAATTTACGAATATGCAGTTTCGAGAGGGAGAGCGAAGATTTGCACGGAACGGTAGTGCTTTAGTATACTGGTTACGAGGATACGACGAGAAAGATGACAAGCGGAAACCTCTCTGACACCGAACAAGCGGTATTGGACGAGATCGAGGAGCAAGATGTCGACTTCCTCCGACTACAGTTTACCGACATTCTGGGCACGGTCAAGAACGTCTCCGTGCCGGCCCGCCAGGCCGAGAAGGCCTTCACCGAGGGGATCTACTTCGACGGTTCTTCTATCGAAGGCTTCGTTCGCATTCAGGAGTCGGACATGCGACTCAAGCCCGATCCCGAGACGTTCGCGATCCTCCCATGGCGCCAGAAGGACGACAGCGCCGCCGCCCGAATGATCTGTGACGTCTACGACACGACCACGGGCGAACCCTTCGAGGGCGATCCGCGCCGCGTTCTCAAGAACGCACTCGACCGCGCCGAGGAGATGGGCTACATGGTCAACGCCGCGCCCGAACCGGAGTTCTTCCTGTTCGAGGAGGACGAGGACGGCCGCGCCACGACCAAGACGAACGACGCCGGCGGCTACTTCGACCTCGCACCGAAGGACCTCGCCAGCGACGTCCGCCGCGACATTATCTACGGGCTCGAGGAGATGGGCTTCGAGGTCGAGGCCAGCCACCACGAGGTCGCCGAGGGCCAACACGAGATCAACTTCACCTACGACGACGCGCTCGCGACGGCCGACAACGTCGGCACCTTCCGGACCGTCGTTCGTGCGATCGCCGCCCAGCACGACCTGCACGCGACGTTCATGCCCAAGCCGATCCCGCGCATCAACGGCTCGGGGATGCACACCCACCTCTCGTTGTTCACCGAGGACGGCGAGAACGCCTTCCACGATGAGGACGACGAGTTCAACCTGAGCGACGAGGCCCACGCCTTCACCGCCGGGATCCTCGAACACGCGCCGGCGATTACGGCGATCGCGAACCCGACCGTCAACAGCTACAAGCGCCTGGTGCCCGGCTACGAGGCGCCCGTCTACGTCGCCTGGTCGGACCGCAACCGCTCTGCCCTGATCCGCAAACCGGCGGCCCGAACGCCGGCGGCCTCGCGCGTCGAACTGCGCTCGCCCGACCCGTCCTGTAACCCCTATCTCGCGCTCGCCGTCATGATCCACGCCGGCCTCGACGGCATCGAGAACGACCTCGACTGTCCCGACCCGGTCCGCGAGAACATCTACGAGTTCGACGAGGCAAAACGCGAGGAGTACGGCATCGATACGCTGCCCTCGAACCTCGGCGAGGCCGTCGACGCCCTTGAGGAGGACGAGGCCATCTACAACGCGCTGGGCGACCACGTCGCGCCCAAGTTCGTCGAAGCGAAGCGACAGGAGTTCGAGGACTACCTCGTCGACGTCTCCGACTGGGAACTCGACCGCTACCTCGAGACGTTCTGAACGCCGCCGATCGGTCCGGCCTTTTCTTCTCCGCGTCGGTCATCAGCCTCGCTCGCGGTCGTGACTCGAGTGTGAGCATCTCGGCGTCGCGCGTGTAATCTCGACTATGCCGGTGCGAGACCAGCGATCCGCGTTCTCGCGACGGACCACGTCGCTGCCGGCCGACCGAGGGACGCGCCGACCGCGCGGTCTTTACGGCGCACATTCAGGGGCAATACGTAGGCACGGTGGCGACGGAGCGCCGAGTATGGCTGACGCGCCGGCGATCACCGAGGTCGAAACGGCGGACGAGTACATTCACGTTCGGTTCCGTGATCCCGACCGGTACGACGAAATCAGGACACCCGATTGGGCGACACAGCCGGCGGAATCGGTCTCCGAGGGCAGCGAGGTCAGAACTGGAAAGATCGAAGGCGAAGACGACTGGGAGGTCACCAGCGTCTTGATCGACAAACACGTCGGCGAGGACAAAGCGAAAGACCAGGCTCGAGAGATCGTCGAGAAAATCGAGTCCTGATCGAGTCATCGCGGCAGGCGAGGCCACGGATCCGCCTCCGTTTCGGCTCGCTTGCCCGTCGCTCGAGCGGGTCCCGGACGCTCGCTCCGCCGCTCGAGTCCCGTCGACAACGCATCGACGACTGTCACGGTGATCGTGATTCGGTATTATGGGTGCGATAGTGATACTGTCACACATGGTCGACAGCAGGACCTACGCGTTCGAGGACGACCGGCCGATGATCGACGACACGGCCCGCGTTAGCAGCGAGGCGACCCTCGTCGGCGACGTCGAGGTTGCGGCGGACGCGAGCGTCTGGCCCGGCGTCGTGCTACGTGGCGACGTCGGTCCCGTCCGGATCGGCCGGGAAACGCACGTCGGGGACAACGCGACGATCCACGCCTCGCGACTCGCGAGCGAAGTCATGGTCGGCCACGGGGCCGTCCTCAACGAGACGTCCGTCGAGAAGCGATCGCTGATCGGGTTCAACGCGACGATAAACACCGGCGTGACGATCGGCACCGGCAGCATCGTCGCCGCCGGCACCGTCGTCCCCGACGAGTATACGATCCCGCCTGACTCGTTCGTCCGCGGTGTCCCCGCGGAGATCACGCCGCTTGAGGACACCGGGATCGATGCGGCGGCGATCCTCGACGACTACTCGTCGGGCGAGTACACGAACCTGGCCCAGCGCCACGAGGAACTGTTCGACTGAAAACCCGGCCGGCGCCCCCTCGAGCGGTCGTACGGGATCGCGCTACGACCGCTGGCTCGCGGACCCGAGTTCGAAGATCTCCCTGTAGAGACTCTCGGCGAGGCTGTCGATCCGTTCCTCGGCCTCGCTGGCGGCCATCGTGTCGGCGATGCCCCGCCACTCCACGGAGAGGCGGGCGATCGGCACCAGCGCGACTCCGCCGATGACGATGTCGCCCTCGGGAGTGTGAACGCGCCACTCGGTCCTCGTTCCCGTCGCGGCGCGGGTGACGCCCTCGATCTCGCCGCCGGCAGCGACCCACCGCTCGACCAGGTCGTCAGTGATCCGGCGGAGCTTTCGTTCGCCGAGCAGGTGACAGGCGAGGCCGAGGCCGGTCACGATCGCGAACGCCGCGGCCGCCATCGCGAGGCCGCCGTAGGGAACGTTGATCGACGCCGCGAGGCCAGCCGTCACGACGACCAGTCCGACGACCCGCCCGTCGACCGCGTTCGGCACCGTACCCTCCCAGCTTGCCTCCCGGGACGGCTGCTCGAGTCCCATATCGACTGGGGGTTGCGACGACGTCCGGGTAGCCGTTTGCCTGTCCCACTGCGGCCTTTATACGCTGCCCCAGATGTTCACTCGTCTTCGAGTAACGCATCGTCGCCGTGGCGGTCCCGCAGTTCGGCGAGGTACTCGCGCTGGGCCTCGAGTCGCGGCGTCGGCTCCGCGTAGGCGTACTCGAACATCTCACCGGGATCGCCCGCCACGTCTTCGGCGCGGTCGACCAGCGTGGCCAGCGTCTCCTCGATCTCGCTCTCGATCGCCTCGATCCGGTCGTCGTCGAGGACGCCCGCATCCCGCAGGTAGGCTTCGAACCGGTCGATCGGATCCTTCTCACGCCACTCTTCGACCTCCGACTCGTCGCGGTAGACATCGGGATCGTCGGCCGTCGTGTGCGCGCCGTAGCGGTACTGGACCGCTTCGATCAGCGTCGGTCGTAATCGCTCGTCGCCGGACTCGAGGGCTTTTTCCCGGGCGGCCTTCGTGACGACGTAGGTCGCGAGCGGGTCCATGCCGTCGACCTGGACGCCCGCGAACCCGTAGGCCGTCGCCTTCTGTGCGATGGTCGCGCTCGCGGTCTGGCGCTCCCGCGGGACCGAGATGGCCCACTGGTTGTTGTTACAGAAAAAGACCGTCGGCGTGTCGAACACGCCGGCGAAGTTCAGCGCCTCGTGGAAGTCCCCCTCGGAGGTCGAACCGTCCCCGAAGTGAGCGACGCCAACCCGGTCGTCACCGTTCAGCTTCGCGGCCCACGACCAGCCCACGATGTGGGGCAGGTGGGCGGCGATCGAGATGTTCAATGGGAAGACGTCGATCTCGGCCAGCGCGGCGTTGCCGTCCTCGTGGCCCATCCAGTACAGCAGGTACTCCCAGGGCAGGTCCCGCGCGACCAGCGCCCCGTGTTCCCGGTACTGAAAGGAGAGCATGTCGTCGTCGGCCAGCGCGTAGGTCGCCCCGATCTGGGACCCCTCCTGGCCGGCCAGCGAGGAGTAGGTCCCCAGCCGTCCCTGCCGCTGGAGGCTGATCATCCGCTCGTCGAACCGGCGGGAAAACCGCATGTCCCGATACATCGAGCGCAGCGTCTCGGCCTTGAGGGCCGGCTCGAGTTCGGGTGCGACAACGGCGCCGTCCGGGTCGAGGACGCGGATCCGATCGTCCGGCTCCCGGTCGAAGAGGTCCCGCTCGAGAGCGTCTCCAGACATGGCTCGACCGTTGGTGCCAGAGCATATAAGACTCACTCCGGGCGAGGCGTGCGGCCGAGCGGTCTTACTGATAGGTCGGGAGTCGAGCCGACCGATTCGAGCCCTCGACGAACGGCAGTTCGGTCCGGGTCGCGGCGACCTCCTCGCCGTCGACGCGAACCGTCAGGTCGTCGCTCTCGAGGCCGTAGTCGACGACGGCGAGCGCGATGACATCCTCGAGCATCGGGCTTTCGCCCGCGCGGGTCACCTCGCCGACCGAGGCATCGCCGTCGAAGACGGCCGCGCCGCCCTCGGGGACGGTCTCGCCCTCGAGCGTCAGCCCCACGAGCCGTCGACTCGGCTGACCGCGGTTCTCGACGCGGGAGACGACCTCTTGACCGACGTAACAGCCCTTCTCGAAGTCCAGGGCGTTGCGGAGGCCGAGGACGTTCGGCAGCTCCCGCTCGAGTTCGGTGTGGAACAGGGGGGTCCCGGCCTCGAGCGCGAGGCTCTCGAAGGTCCGGTAGCCGAAGGGGGCGGCGTTGAGGCCGTGGTTGAGCAGCGTGTCGTAGACCGCTTCGGCGTCGTCGGCCGCACAGATCACGTCGAAGCTCTCCTCGCCGGTCAGCGCGTCGGTTCGGACGACCGTGACGCCCTCGTCGCCCATCGTCCCGCGGACGAACGAAAGCGGGCGGTCGGGCGAGGCGGCCCCGTTGAGAACGCTGGCGATCTTCTCGGTGGCTTGCGGGCCGTGGATGCCGAAGACTCCATAGTCGTCGGTCGCAACCCGGATGTCGACGTCCTGAATGAACACTTTCTCCGACCACTCCTCGGCCAGCGGTTCGGCGGCCTCGGGCTGGGTGAAAAGCAGCAGCCGCTCGCCCGCGTTGTAGACGTAGAGTTCGACCTCGATCCCGCCCTGCGGGTCGAGGACGAGCGCGTAACAGCCCTCGCCGTCCTCGGCGGGGACCCGGTTCGAGACCACGTTGTCGACGTACTCGACGCGATCGTCGCCGTCCACGACGATCACGCCGTAGGCCGGTTCGAACAGTCCGACGCCGTTGCGGACCGCGCGATGGGTCCGTTCGGGCCGCCCGAAGTGGTCGACGATCGTCCGGTCGGCGCGCTCCCCGAACGTGGCCCCGTGATCCTCGTGGATGGACTCGATGACGCTCATGGATACTCCCTGGGGCCTGACCGTATCAGGCGTTTCGATTCAAAAAGGCAGCCGGTCGCGAAGCCACTCGCCGAACGACTCGTCGTCGTCCTCGTCGGTCGGCTCGTCGGGGACGACGCGGTCGGCGGGTTTGATCACCGTCTCCGAGCCCGAGTCGACAGCGATCAGGTCGTCCTCTTTGAGCGTCGCCAGGGCGTCCTCGAGTTCGTCGATGTCGACCTCGACGGCCGCCCGGAGTTCGAAGACCGTCATTCCGTCCTCGGCGCGGTCGACCAAGGCGTCGAGTACCGCCACCTCCGTCCTCTCCCGGTTCCGGTACTCCCGCTTTGCTCTCATCCGTGTGTCTATTCGACGACCCGGGATTTGACGTTTGTCGTTCCGACAGCGACGAACGCCGCCGCCGAACCCGCCTCCTCGAGCCCACGGTCCGATCCGCCTGCCAGTCGGCCGGAATTCAGACCGCTGTCACGACCGAAAAACTCGCTTAGCTCAAAGTAGGCGCTAAATCCCCTTCCTCAGCGTGCGCCAACCGAAAGAAGGCGCGAGCAGGGAGGGGATACAGCGTTCACGAGAGCGAAGCTCTCGTGCGCGAACGAGACGCGAAGCGTCTCGTCAACGCCGCACGGTTTTCATACACGATTCGGTAGCAGGCCCACAGGCCCACGCAGCCGAAATATTTTTCAGTAGGATATTATATAGTATTAATTGGGCCCAATGAGCTATGACCTCGACTTGGGAGCGCACTTGACGTATTCCCTACGCTACCACCCGATACTCACCACGAAGTATCGGCGCGGAGTGCTAACCGAGGAGCGAACCCAATTTATCCACGAGGTCATCAGCGGGTTCACGGACAACTACAGCGTCGAACTGACGAACCTCGACGGCGAAGACGACCACGCACACATCCTGTTCCGAGCGAAACCAATCACAGACCTCGTGAAGTTCATCAACACGGTCAAAGGTGCGATCGCCTGCCGTATCCGCAACGAGTACGCGGACGAACTGAAAACCGAACTGTGGCGAGACTCGTTCTGGGACGACTCGTACTGCCTCATCTCGACGGAGCAAGTGTCGCTGGATATGCTGAAACAGTACGTCGAGAACCAACGCGAGTAACGCCATGTACTACGCCTACAAGTACCATCTCAAGCCGTCCGATGCCCACCGTAAGGAGTTGGACCGCCACCGAGACATTTGTAGGCAACTGTATAACCACACGCTATACCGCCTCAACGAGTACCAAGAGAACCACGGCGAACTGCCGTCCATGACCACCCTGCGGTCGGAGGTTCCCGATCTCAAGAAATGGTGGGACGGCCTCTCAGACGTGTACTCGAAGGTTCTCCAAACCGTCGTGGAACGCCTGTTCGACAACCTCAAAGGACTCTCCAAACTCAAGGAGAACGGCTACGGCGTCGGTCAACTCAAGTGGAAGCCTCCACGGGAGTTTCGCAGTTTCACGTACAGTCAGTCTGGCTTCAAACTCGACAAGAAGGGTGGTCAGGCTGTGCTGTCACTCTCGAAACTCGCGGACATTCCTATCAAACTCCACCGATCCATCCCCGACGACGCGACACTCAAGCAGGTCACAATCAAGAAGGAACCGACGGGCGAGTGGTTTGCCACGTTCGGTGTCGAAATGGACTGTGAGCCACCCGAACCGCCCGAGAATCCCGAAGAGTGCGTCGGGATCGACGTGGAAATTCTCAAGTATGCTCACGACACCGACGGCATGGCGGTCGGGTCCCTCAACCTCTCCGATGAGCGTGACCGCTTGGAACGTGAGCAACGGAAACTCTCGCAAAAGCAACACGGGTCGAACAACTGGGAGAAACAACGGCGGCGGGTCGCGGAGTGTCACGCCGATCTGCGACGAAAGCGCCGTGACTTCTTGCACAAACTCTCGAACTACTACGCACGGGAGTACGACCTCATAGCCGTTGAAGACCTGAACGTGAAAGGGATGATGGAATCGCCGTCGAACAGCCGCAACACAGCCTCCGCCGCGTGGCGAATGTTCTTCTCGTTGCTCGAATATAAGTGCGAACACGAAGGAACGTACTTCGTAGCGGTTAACCCGAGAGGGACGACCAAGGAGTGCGCGTCGTGCGGCGTCTCGACGGGAAAGCCGTTGTGGGTTCGTAAACATTCCTGTCCTGCCTGCGGTTTCGAGGCGGACAGGGACGCGAACGCGGCGTGGAACATTCTTTCTCGCGGCCTCGAAAAAGTAGGAGTGGGACACTCCGAATCAACGCCTGTGGAGACTGCGCTCCCTGTGGATACGCCTGTATCTGCAAAGCGCGTCGTGGAAGCAGGAAGCCTTCCCCTCAAGGAGCGAACAGCGGTAGCCATGAGCGAGTAGGGTAGTTCACCAGTACGTTTTTTATGGGACCGGTCGGTACGGTGGGACAATGGTCCTGCGATGTTCGCTGCTCGGACACGACTTCGGCGAGGACGAGGTCGAACGCGAGCGCGAAGAACGGGGCAGCGAGGTCGTCGTAACCGTCCAGGAGTACGAGGAGTGTGCCCGCTGTGGCGAGCGCAACGTCATCAGCGAGAACACCGAAGTAACGAGCCTCTCCGCCGGGACGGACGCCGACTCGCCCCCCGCCGAGCCCGATACCGAACCGCCCGAACCAGCACTCGCGTCCGACTCCGACCCGATCGACGGCGAGGAGGACGCCGAGTTCATCGATGCCGACGAACCCGCGACGGCGGCCGCCGGCCCCGCAACCGCCGGTCCGGCCGACACGGACGACGCCGGCCCGACTACGGCCGACCCGGCCGCCCCTGACCTCGAGGCGGCCGAGCCCGACCCGGCCGGAGTCGACGACGAGATCGATCTCCCGACCGACGAGAACGGCAATCCGGTCACCGACGACGGCGAGATCCTCGAGGACGACGACGATCCGGCCGCCGATCCCGACCGTGACCGCGAACGCGGCGAGTGGCCCGACTCCGACGACGTCGGTCCGCCGGCGGACGAGACCGGCGAACCGACCGACTGGCCCGACGACGGCCCTGCAGGTGCCGACGACGCGGCCG
>NZ_JBPJSJ010000032.1:0-13659 GCF_051225675.1 Natrinema sp. CGMCC1.2065
CAGCCCCAGCGCGGCGACCGCCAGCGTCGCCGGCTCGAGGCCGCCGATGAGTCGAGCGAGCGGCTGCTCGACCTCGGCCGACGCCGGCTCGGGACTGGCTGGCTCGGCCAGCGAGTCGTCGACGTCGACGGCCGGCGGGCCGGGAACGACGGTGACGGCGATAGAAATCGATTCCGCCCCGTACCCCGTGAGTACCTCGAGGGCGCCCTCGACGGGCCCGTCGATCCCGTCGGCGTCGACGGCGACGGGGACGGTGGTGACGGCGTTCGGTTCGACGTAGTAGTTCCCCGCTTCGAGGGCGGCGATCCGCTCGAGGTCACCGGCGAGCCGACAGTGGGCGTGTGCGGGCGCGTCGTGTCCCTTCAATCGAAGGGCGAACGAGCCGTCGACCTCGAGAGCGCTCGCGGCCGTCTCGAGGGCGCCCGTGGACTCGCGGTTGACGTGAACGGTGACCTCGGTGTCGGGCATGACTGGCTGGCCCTAGGCCGGGGTCTCCTCGCGCATGTCCGGCGGCAGCAGGTTCGGGATGCCGTCCTCGATGGGGTAGGACTCGCCGCACTCGGTACAGACGAGCGCGCCGTCGACGACCTCCTCACCGTCGTAGTCGGCGTCCTCGAGTTCCAGATCGTGTTTGTCGAGCGGACAGCAGAGAATCTCCAGTAGCGACTCCTTCATACTACGTAGGCGAGTCGCCTCCAGCAAAAGGTTTCGGGAACGCTCCGAGCGATTCGATCCCGTTCGGTCGCTGACGCCTACTCGTAGGGGTTCTCGACGACGACGGTCTCCTCACGGCCGGGGCCGACGCCGACGGCGTAGACCGGCGCATCGAGTTCGTCGCTGACGTACTCGAGGTAGGTCCGGGCGTTCTCGGGGATCGCCTCGTAGCCGTCCTCGGCGACCGCGGCCCAGTCGACCTCGGGCCAGCCGTCGAAGGACTTGAACGTGGCCTCACAGCGGCCCCACTGTTCGGTCGTCGAGGGCATCGTGAGGATCTCCTCGCCGTCGAACTCGTAGCTGTGGCCGACTTTGACCTCGTCGAGGCCGGCCAGGACGTCGACGTGGTTGACCGCGAGCCCGGTGAAGCCGTTCGCGCGGGCCGCGTGGCGCAGCATCGGCATGTCGAGCCAGCCGACGCGGCGGGGGCGGCCGGTGACGGTGCCGTACTCCCCGCCCTCGTCGCGGATGTAGGTCGCGAGTTCCTCCTCGTCTTCGCCGGCTCCCTCGTCGGGATCGTAGTCGGGCGTCTGTCCCTCGACACCGCCGAGTTCGGTCGGCAGCGGGCCGGTACCGACCCGCGAGAGGTAGGCCTTGACGATGCCGATGACCTCGCCGTCGCCGACGACGGTCGGGCCGAGCCCGGTGCCGACGGTCGCCCCGCCCGCAGTCGGGTTCGAGGAGGTGACGTAGGGGTAGACGCCGTGGTCGATGTCGAGCGAAGTCCCCTGCGCGCCCTCGAGCATGACGTTCTCGCCGGCATCGATGCGCTCTTGCAGGAAGGTCCCGCAGTCGACGGTCATTCCCTCTTCGGCGAGGCGCTCGCCGTACTCGCGGTAGGTGTCATAGAGCTGGTCGATGTCGAACGCCTCGCCGGTCTCCTTGTCGAAGACGTCCTCGGCGAGGGCCTTCTTCTGGGGAACGACGTACTCGAGGCGTTCGCGCAGCGTGTCGGGGTCGAGCAGATCGCCGATCCGGACGCCGCGGCGGCCGGCCTTGTCCTCGTAGGTCGGGCCGATGCCGCGTTTGGTCGTGCCGGCGGCCAAGTCGTCTTTCTCCTCCTCCTCGATCCCGTCGAGCGCGCGGTGATAGGGGAGGATGACGTGGGCGCGCTCGGCGACGCGGACGTCCGGATCGAGCCCGCGTTCGCGGAGCGTATCGATCTCGTCGAACAGCGTCTCGGGGTTGACGACACAGCCGTTGCCGAGGACGCCGATCTTGCCCCGGACAGCACCGGAGGGTACCAGCGACAGTTTGTACTTCTCGCCGTCGTGAACGACGGTATGGCCAGCGTTGTCGCCGCCCTGATAGCGGGCGACGACATCGGCGGCGTCGCCGTAGAGGTCGACGACGCCACCCTTGCCTTCGTCGCCGAGTTGCGACCCGACGATAGTGACGGTCATAACAGCGGCGGGTTCATGCCGGGCCGATAAACAGATTACGGTATACGGGTCCGTCCAGAAGGTATCAGTATTTATGCGCACAGCACCAATGACGGGATAACGTGTGACACGACCGATACTGTGTCGTGGCGTTGCCCCGATCGGAAGCGTTAACTACTGACAGGAACGAGCATCGAGTTGAGAGTGGACGTTTCAGTTCTCGAGGGCAACCTTTAAAAGGTCCAAAGACAAGTTAACAAATGCCATGATAGACCGACTTGAGAAGGAAGTCGATATGCTGGAACGCCATCTGCAGGTCCTGAAGATGGTCATCGAGAACGAGCCGATCGGCATCGTCAAGATGTCGAACGAGACCGGCTACCCCCACCACAAAGTCCGGTACTCCCTCCGGGTCCTCGAGGAGGAGAACCTGATCGAGCCCTCGAGCCAGGGTGCGATCAAGACCGAGCGCACCGCCGAGTTCGTCGACGAACTCGACGGCAAGATCGACGACATCGTCGACAAGCTCGAAGGCATGAAGATCGAAGACGTCGCCGAGATCGAAGGGTAGTCCCTCCGCTCGCTTCGGACATCGCCCGTCCCCGCGACCGGAGCCGACGCGAACCGATTTCTCATCGCCGTTTTCAACCGCGGTAGCGACTGCCAGGAACTGTCGAGCGATCGCCGGACAGCCGTCGAAAACGAGGTCGGAACCCGCGAGCCTACAGTTCGGGCACGTTCATGTGGAACCCTTCCGATCGCGATTCGACCAGACAGAGGTGATACCCCGTCTTGCGCGAGAGGTTGACGTAACTGAGCTTCGAGCCGCGGCTGAGCAGTCCGCCGCTGGTAGCCTGCTCGGCCACCTCGAGCGCGCCGGGTTCGAAGTAACTCGAGGTGACCGCGATCGCCGCGGCCAGGTCCGGATAGTTGGCCTTGACCGCGGAGGCGGCCGCCTCGAGTTCCTCGAGGGTGTCCTGGGTCGCGGGCTCCCGCGAGTCGTTGAGCGCGACCAGCACTAACGGATTCCCCATCTTGTCGAACGCGACGATGTCGAAGGTGACCTCGTCGGGGACGTCCTCGGTGTCGTCGTCCTCGAGCGAGATCGTCGCGCCGAGTTCGGCCCGGTCGATGCGGGGGATCGCGTCGTAGAGATCGCCCAGCCCGTCGGCGTTACCGGTGTCGCGGATCTCGTACAGCAAGGTCGCGGTGAGCCAGTCGACGAACCGGTACTCCATCGAGGCAGCGAGGAACTCGTCGTACGGCCGGCCGTCGACGGCCGCGTCGGCCGAATCGAACTGCGTGTGATGTTCGAGTTGCAGGTTCGATGCGACCTCGCTGCGGTCGGCGTCGCCGTCGTGGGCCGTCTCGAGGGTCGGCTGGCTCTTCGAGGCGTACCGGACGAAGAGGTTCGTCCCCGCGAGCGCTCGCTGGGCCGAGAGCTGGGTACTGGCACCGGAGTCGGCCGTTTCACTGTCGGCTTCCCGCGCCCGTTCGAGTTCCGTCTCGAGGCTCTCGATTCGGGACTGGAGCCGCTCGACCGTCGACGAGAGGTCGTCGTTCTCCGATCGCAGCCGGTCGCGTTCGGCCTCGAGTTCCTCGGCTCTCGTCTCGAGGGCCCCGTATCGCTCCTGAAGCGTCTCGAGCTTCTCGGTCAGTGCGGCGACCCGCTCGCTTGCGGCATCGGTCGCGGCCGACCGACCGCTCGCGTCGGTGTCCCCGCTACCGGCGGCGCGGTCGCGGGACGCGTCCCGACTCGCTCCCGTCGTGGTCGCCTCCGCCGTCGTCGACGGGGCTTGGGTCGCGCTCGAGTCAGTCCGCCCGTCGCTCGACCGGGAACCGGTCGCCGTCGCGGACCGGTCGCCCGAACGCGTGCGCTCGTCGGACTCCGACTCCGACTCGCTGTTGTCCGGATCGATCGACGGGATGCGCCGCGTCTCCCGCCACTGTTCCTCACGCTCGAGTTCCTCCTCGAGGTCGCCGTCGGGTGTCTCGGCGTCCTCGGCCGTCGTGGGATCGGTGGGTGTCGCGGGACCCTCGACCGTCGAGTCCTCGTCGTCCTCATCGACCCACGAAATATCGTTGCGGTCCAGTTCCTCGGCTGCCGCCTCGACCTCGGCGAGGTCCGGGTCCGTGGGACGGTCCGTCTCGACTCCGCTCGGTTCGCTCGAGTCGGTGGCGTCGTCCACGGGTTCGGCCGCCTCGGCAGACGCCGCCGGCTCCGTCCCTATCGGGCCGTCGGCGGCCCCGTCTTCGGTCCCGGTGGTCGTGGGATCGGCTGGCTCCGTCGTCCCTCGATCGGCGTCGGACTGCGACATCGCGCCGGTGTCGGCGGCGTCTTGCCGTTTCGTCTCTGCAGCCGCGGGGCTCGTCACCGAACCGGCGTCGGCAGTACCCTCGGGGGCCGGCTCCTGACTGCCGGACGGGTCGGTATCGATAGCCGACTCCGCGTCGGTAATACCGGTCGGTTCGGGTTCGGTGTCGACCTCGTCGGTCGCGGTGATCCCCGACGGGTCCTCCGTCAGATCGATCTCCGACGACAGCGACGACGCGTCGTCGGCCACGCCCTCGGTCGACTCGGTGTCGGCGGCGGCCACGTCCTCGATCGGATCGGCCTCGACCGAGTCCGCTCCCGAAACGTCGATCGGCTCGATAGACGAGTCCGTCGGATCGGTCGTCGGGCTGTCGGCCGCGGATGCGGTCGGTTCGGAAGCCGGATCGGCATCGGTCGCGGCGTTTGCCCCGGCCGTCCCGGTACTGGACGCCGAGTCAGTGGCCGCTGGCTGACTCGAGCCGGCCGCGCTGTCGGTCGTGCCCGCGGCCGCCGGCTCGTCGTCGGCCGCACCCGGAACGTCGGTCACGTCGATCTCGACGTCGATGACTTCGTAGATACCGACCTCGTCGGCCGCGCGCTCGAAGGCTTCCTCGCCCGTCAGTAGCCGTTCGGCGTTGCCGATGTAGGCGGCTGCCATCCGGCGACCGCCGTAGTAGACGGCGTAGTAGTCGCCGCTGAGGACGTTCTCGCTCAGTTCGACGTAGCCGGTAAACGAGCCGCTCTGGAGGGTGTTATCGACCTCCCGGAGCGGCGTCTCGTTGGTGTAGTACTTCGCCCTCGTGTCGCCGCCGCGTTCCTCCATCGCACAGAGTAGCGGCAGCGACGGGTGTGGTGCCTCGTAGCGGGTCCCCGAGGCGGTTTCGAAGTCGTCGATGTCGCCGTCGACGACGCCGACGATCCGGCCATTGAGCATAAAGAGCCACGTGCCGTGTCCCGAGACGGCACCCGAGAAATCGGCGGCAGCGAGATCGGAGAGGCCATCGAAACCGCCGCTGAACGGGCGGGAGTCCCACTCCTCGACGCGCTCTTGCGTGCGCGGGTCCATACGTCAACAAGCGGGAACCACACCAAATACGTTTCGCCTAGACTACGCCGCGAGTTAAATCTTCGATTCGGCGTCCTCGGCCAGTTCCTTCATCCGCTTGCCGATCCGGCCGGCGCTCGAGAACTCGTCTTCGCTCATCGCACTCGCTAGGGCGTTACCAAGCACGAAAACGGCGTGTTTGTGTTCGCTCTTGGACTTGTGGACGTGCGAGGGATCGACGTCGAGTTGGCGATAGGGATCGAACAGCGTTTCGTCGACCTCCTCGCGCTCCGAGAAGTACTCCATGATGACGACGAGTTCTTCGTGGAGCTCGAGAAGTTCGTCTTTATGCATACACACCGCTTGGAACGGTTTGAAGTTAAGCGTTGTGTGGCGAGACGTCGCAAATCCGGCTCGAGGCGTTCAGCGCGCCGACCAGCCGGGATCGTCGTGCCGGGACGCGATCGTGACCGCGAGCAGGAGGACCCAGCCGCCGAAGGCGACGGCGGCGATAAATTCCGGGACGGCAAACCACGTGTCGGTATCGGCCCCACCGTCCAGGGAGCCTATCCACACTGCCCACGCCAGCGGGTGGACGAGTCCGATGAGAATCGACGGGACGGCCAATCGGCGGTCGCCGGCCAGCGCCGCCCCGGCCCCGTAGACCCAGCCCGCGAACGGGGCGACGCCGAACACCGAAAGCGCCGCGACGGCGTGGAAACTCCGGTCGAGGTAGATGGCCGTATGCTCGAGAAAGAAGATCCCGACGCCGATCTGTCCGAGTACGGTCACCGCGAGCAATACGATGCCGGCCCGCTCGAGGCGGTTGCGACTCGCGGTCCACAGCCGCCAGGCGAATGGGAAGCCGATCAGTCCGCCGACGATCAGACCGCCGTTGAAAAGCGGGAACGTCGGCGCACCGTACCGGCCCATGTCCGAGAGCGCTCGCGTGCGCCAGGTAAACGTCTCGGGGGGAGCCACGAACGTCGCGAGGAGGATGGCCCCGAGCGTGACGACCGGGGCGGCGATTCCACAGTAGGTCGCGATTCGCTTCGTCTCAGTCATGGATAGCGTGGCGTCGCGACGTGATCGGCCCCCCGAACCTGCCGTGAGCGGGCGGCCGTCGGATCTCGCCGCGGGAGTTCCGTTCTGGACGGAGTCCCGAAGACATATATCTATTTCCGATCACGTTTGTTCGATGACAGATAAGGGGATCGTCCGGCGACTGAACGCGGTCATCGGACTCCAGGTCGTGATCCTCGGTGTAATCGTCGCCTCGACGCTTCCGGCCGCATTACTACCGGTATTCGTCCTCGGGGGAGTCCTGTTCAGTCCGACGGTCGTACTGGCGCTGTTGCTCGTCTACTCGTGACCTCGGGACGACAGTCCGTCTCAGTCGTCGTCGGATGCCACAGCCGCGTCGGTCTCGTCCTCGCGGTGGTCGGCGGGGAACCACGCGAGGTCGTGGTCGGCGGTGACGCGGACCCCGACGCGTTCGTCGAGATCGATCCGGTCGGAGTGGTTGTGCATGCACTCGATGGTTTCGCCGCCGTCGAGTTCGACCCGGTAGAGGACCGTCGGACCGAGATAGCGACGGTAAACGACCCGGCCGTCGGCCTCCGCCCCTTCTTCGGGGTAGGCCGTCACGTCGTCGGGCCGCACCAGCAGGTCGACGACGCTGCCGTCGTACTGGTGGGCGAGCCCGTTGACGTCGTCGCGGAGGACGCGCCCGAGCGCGGTGTCGACGTGGTCGCCGTGGACCTCGCCCGGGAGGAAACTGGCGTGGCCGAGAAAGCCCGCGACGAACCGCGATTCGGGCTGTTGGAAGACCCGCTGTGGGGTGTCGATCTGTTCGATGTCGCCGTCGTTCATCACGGCGACTCGGTCGGAGATCGACAGCGCCTCCTCCTGATCGTGAGTGACCGAAACCGCGGTCACGCCCGTTTCTTTGATGATCCGGCGGACCTCCTCACGCATCTCGACACGGAGGTCCACGTCCAGATTCGAGAAGGGCTCGTCGAGCAACAGCATCTCCGGCTCGGGCGCGAGCGATCGGGCGAGCGCGATCCGCTGTTGCTGGCCGCCCGAGAGTTCGTCCGGGTGGTCGTCGCCGTGGTCGGCAAGCCCGACGAGTTCGAGCAGTTCGTCGACACGGGCGTCGCGCTCACTCTCCGTCCAGTCTTTCAGCCCGAAGGCGACGTTTTCGCGTGCGCTCAGATGTGGAAAGAGGGCGAAGTCCTGAAAGACGACCCCGACGTCGCGTTGCTCCGGCGGAACGAACCGGCCCTCGCCGGCCACGGTGTCGTCTTCCAACCGAACCCGGCCGTCGTTGGGTCGCTCGAGGCCGGCGATCAACCGGAGCGTCGTGGTCTTCCCACAGCCGGAGGGGCCAAGCAGGGTCAAGATTTCGCCGTCGCGAACCGACAGCGACAGGTCGCCGATGACGTCCTCGCTGCCGTATCGCTTGGCGATGCCGTCGAGCTCGAGGACCGCCTCGTCGGCCGTCGGCGCTCCAGTGGGCTCCCGCGTTCCGTCCTCGGCGGCCGTAGTAAGTAGGTGTCCGTTCGCCATGGGTCCTCTCCGGCGTCTGCCGGCGTACATTCCCTTTAGGCGGCCCTAAAATACTTATAACTGCCGGTCGGCTCCCGAGCGCTGGGAGTCTAGAGTTCGACGCCGCTCGGGATCAGGCTGTGCTGGCGAAGCAGGCTGCCGTCGTCGTCGTAGACCAGAAACGTTCCCTTGTCGTAGCTGACGAACTGGTCGCCGTCGAGCGTGATCGTGACCTCGTAGCGGCCGTCGTCCTCGGCGGCCGCCTCGCCGTAGCCCCGGGCCGCGCGGATGAACTGCAGGACGTCGTCGGCGTCCTCGTTGAGTTCGAGAATGAACTCGCCGGTGACCCGGTTGGTCACGCTCACGACTCCCTGAGTGTCGTCCCCGAGCGGCCCCTGGAGCCGGAGTGCGACGTCGGTCTCGCTCGCGTCGAGGACGTCGCCGTCGGGGCCAGTCAGGCGCTCGCGAAGCATCGTCGCCGGGCCGGTGAAGTCGATCGATACCGATGGCTTTCGTGGTTCGCCGTCGGTTTCGACCCAGTCGATGTGCGTGACGTCTAGCGTGAAGTGCTCGCGCCTCATTCCGTACGCGGTAGTTCGGACTCCCACGGTATGAACGTAACGCACAGCAACCCGTTCATACGACGGGGTCGACGCACGTCGCCTCGCCGTCGCACGCGCTACGTCGATCAGTAATCGAAACGGCCGCCTCATTTATGCCGGTCGCGTCCGGACTGTCACGGAGCCCTGATCATGGACCAGCGGGACACGACTCCTCGAGCCGACGACGAGCCGGCGGTCGCGGGCACGACCGATAGCGCAGCCGACGGGGCCGTCGAGGAGATCACGGAGCCGGCCGCGGGCGGCGACGCCGAGGACTCGACGATCGAGACCGCGCGGCGGGTCGTCCGACGGGTCGTCGAGACGCTCCGTGGGACGACCGTCGACGTCGGCGACTACGAGCCGGACACGCACGGGCCGCTCGTCGAACTCGACGACCCCGGTGACCTCGAGGTGATCGAACGCTACTGGGTCGACGCCCCCTTCTCGTACGTCACGATCGGCTACGATCACGAGGCCAACGAACACCGCTACCGGCCCGTCGAACCGCGGCTGCGCGATGACGAAGCGGTCCTGCTCGAGACGCTGTTCGAGGACGTCCGCGATCCGCTCCTGTATCGCGCCGAGGACGGCGACGACGTCGAATCCCTGCTCCGGGAGACGGTCCGCGAGTACCTCGAGCGCTACGGTGCCGCGGTCGACACCACGACGTTCTATCGCCTGTTTTACTACCTCTACCGGGATTTCCGGGGTTACGGCCGGCTCGCGCCGATCATGCACGACCCCCACGTCGAGGACGTCTCCTGTGACGGCTACGAGCTGCCGATCTTCGTCTATCACGACGAGTACACCGACATCGAGACCGACGTCTCGTTCGAGGCGGACGCGCTCGATCGGTTCGTCGTTGGACTCGCCCAACACTCGGGGCGACACATCTCGATCGGCGATCCGATGGTCGAGACGACCCTGCCGGACGGCTCGCGGGCCGAACTCGCGCTCGGCGAGGAGGTCACTCCCCGCGGCTCGGCCTTTACCATCCGCAAGTACGCCGACGAGCCGTTTACCCCGATCGACCTGCTCGAGTACGGAACCTTCGGCGTCGAACAGTTGGCCTACCTCTGGCTGGCGATCGAACACAACAAGAGTCTGATCTTCGCGGGCGGGACCGCCTCGGGGAAGACGACGAGCATGAACGCCGTCTCGATGTTCGTCCCGCCCCGGTCGAAGGTGGTGACGATCGAGGACACCCGCGAACTGCAGCTCTCTCACGATAACTGGCTCTCCGCGATCACCCGCGAGCGGGTCCACGAGGGGACCGACGTGACGATGTACGATCTGCTGCGATCGGCGCTGCGTCACCGCCCGGAGTACATCGTCGTCGGCGAGGTCCGCGGCGAGGAGGCGATGACGCTCTTCCAAGCCATGAACACCGGCCACACGACCTACTCGACGATGCACGCCGACTCGGTCCAGACGGCGATCAACCGCCTCGAGAGCGAGCCGATCAACGTTCCCCGATCGATGGTCCAGAGTCTCGATATCCTCTCGGTCCAGACCCTGACCCGGGCCGGCGACGGGCGCGTGCGCCGCAACAAGGTCCTCGCCGAGATCGAGGGCGTCGACCAGCGTACTGGCGAACTCGACTACTCGACGGCCTACCGCTGGGACAGCGAAAGCGACAGCTTTCGGAGCGCCAATAGCCGCGTCCTCTCGGAGATCCGCGACGAGCGTGGCTGGAGCCAGACGGAGTTGCTCACCGAACTCGAGAACCGCAAGCAGTTCCTCGAGTACCTCCGCGAGAACGGGATCAGCGACTACCGGCGGTTCACCGCCATGGTCAACGAGTACTACAGCGACACGGCGAGTGTCCTCGAGCGGATCGGGGTCGAGAGCCGACTCGAGGCCGAAGACGGGGCCGACGAGGGGTACGGGGACGAGAACCGAACCGGAGGCGAGGACGGGCTCGCGGACGAGGGCGTTCCGGCCCCCGACTCCGACGCTGCGGACTCGAGCGGGGGACCGGACGTCCCTCGGGACCGATGAGACTGGTACCCCTCCTCCCGCTGGCGCTCGCCCTGGCGTGTCTCGTCCCGATCGCGGCGGCGAGATACGTCGCCCGGGTCGATCGCGTTCTCGCCCGGATCGCGAACCGCTGCTTCGGGTCCCACGTCGATCTGTTTCGCGGCGAGCGACCGGACCGGCGGGCGGCCCTGCAGGCCGCCCAGCTCCCGACGACCGATCGCGAGTACGGGGCGACGACGCTGCTGTACGCCGCGATCGCTACCGTCGTCGGTGCCGTCCTCGGGATCTACGCCGGCTGGGGACTGCTGTCGCTGCTCGCGATCGATCCCGAGACCATCCGGGCGGCGGTCCCGGGCCCCCTCGCGTTCCTCGCGGGGCTGGCCGGCATCCCGTCGCTGTCCGCGATCGAACTCGCCGCGCTCTTGCTCGGCTCGGCGGTGACCGTCGGGGCCGTCGCCGGCGCGGGGACCTACTGGTTTCGGTGGTGGTATCCGAGCTACCTCGCGGACGGCCGTGCCCGCCGAATCGAGGCGAGTCTGCCCGCGGCCGTCGCCTTCCTCTATGCCCTCTCGAAGAGCGGGATGGCCGTCCCCGATGCAGTCCGGGTCCTCGCCGACCAGGAGGACACCTACGGCGAGGTCGCCGCCGAGTTCTCGGTCGCGGTCAGGGAGATGGACACGTTCGGTACCGACGTGATCACTGCCCTCGAGACGATGGGGCGGCGCTCGCCGAGCCCCCAGTTCCGGGAGTTTACCGAGAACCTCGTCGGCGTCCTCCGGAGCGGACAGCCCCTCTCGACGTTCCTCGAGCGCCAGTATCGAGACTACCGAGAGGAGGCCGAGTCCCAGCAAGAGAGCGCACTCGGGCTGCTCGCGACGCTTGCCGAAGCCTACGTCACGGTGCTGGTCGCCGGGCCGCTCTTTCTGATCACCATCCTCGTGGTCATCGGAATCGCAGCGGGCGAGACGTTCGGCCAGTTGCAGCTCCTCGTCTACCTGTTCCTGCCGCTTGCAAACCTCGGGTTCGTCGTTTACCTGAGTACGGTGACCGACGACCTCACGCCGGGCCGTGACGCCAGCGGAGGTGAACAGACCCTCGATCCCCCCTCGGTCGACGCCGTCCCGACCGAACGCGCTCCCGATCTGCCGGGGGCGCGACCGCATCCCAACGTCGAGCGCGTTCGGTACTACCGGCGGCTCCGCGGCCTTCGTGAGCGGCTCGGGCAGCCACTCCGAACGCTCGTCGGACGGCCGTCGCTGACGTTCGTGATTACCGTTCCCCTCGTCCTCGCGGCGTTCGTCGGTCGCCACTCGCCCCTCGCGGGCGAGATCACAGTGACCGCGGTCGACGACACCATCGCGGTCGGGGCGCTGTTCGCGATCGGCGTCTTCGCGGTCGCCGAGGAGGTCCGGCGTCGCCGGCTCTCGGCGATCGAGGCCGCGGTGCCGGACCTGCTCGATCGACTCGCCAGCGCCAACGAGGCCGGCTCCTCGATCGTCTCGGCGATCGACCGCGTCCGGGACTCCGAACTCGGGCCGCTCGGCGACGAACTCGACCGCGTCTGGGCCGACGTCGAGTGGGGTGCGGACCTTCAGACCGCGCTCCGCCGGTTCGAAGGTCGCGTCGGCACCCGGTCGGTCTCCCGGGTCGTGACGCTGCTGACCGAATCGATGGCGGCCAGCGGCAACCTCGGAACGACGCTCCGTATCGCCGCACGCGGGGCCGCCGCCGACCGCCGACTCGAGCGCGAGCGCAGACAGGCAATGATCGAGTACGTGGTCGTCGTCTACGTCTCCTTTCTGGTCTTTCTGTTTATCATCGGCGTGCTGTCGGGCTATCTCCTGCCGAACCTCCCGGCCGAGGGGGCGGAACTCGCCTCGGGGACCGGCACGACCGAACTGGGCGGCCTCTCGGAGGGCGACGCCGACGCCTACGCGACGTTGTTTTACCACGCGACGCTGGTGCAGGGACTGCTGTCGGGCCTGATCGCCGGTCAGTTGAGTACCGGCGACGTCAGCGCCGGCGCGAAACACGCCGCAATCATGCTCGCGCTCGCCATCGGACTCTTCACGGTCGTCCTGTAGGGCGCTGACCGGCGATGAGAAACCCTTTAGTCCTCGACGGCGGAAGCGGTAGTGGGAAGCGCACGGCCGCAAATCCGACTCCGTCGCCCGCTCTTTGGGGCGGCTTGGGATTGCGGAAGTGCAGACGAGAGCAGTACTGCCAACGGCAGTACAACGCAGCGGTCAGTGCGATTCCTATCCTCAACAATGGCACGAATGCACACCCGCCGACGCGGCTCGTCCGGTTCGGACAAGCCCTCGGCAGACGAACCACCGGAGTGGAGCGACGTCGACCCCGAAGAGATCGAATCGCGGGTCGTCGAACTGGCAGAACAGGGTCACGACCCCAGCCAGATCGGGATGAAACTGCGTGACGAGGGCGTCACCGGCACCCCGATCCCGGACGTCAAGCTGGCGACCGGGAAGAAAATAACCGAGATCCTCGAGGAGAACGACGCGCGAGCGGACATCCCCGAGGACCTCTGGAACCTGATGGAGCGTGCGGTGCGCCTGCGCGAACACGTCCAGCAGAACCAGCAGGACCACCAGAACAAACGCGCTCTGCAGAACACCGAAGCGAAGGTCCGTCGCCTGGCCGACTACTACCGCGGCGACGAACTCGAGCCGGACTTCACGTACACGCCCGAACTCGCGAAGGAACTCATCGGAGACGCCGAGTAACGCCACATGGCAACCGAGGGTCGATCCGCACCGTCGTCGTCCGCCACGACCGCGCTCGAGAGCGCCGGCTTCGTCCGGCTGATCGCGCGGGCCGACGGCGACGCCATCGCCGCCAGCGCCCTCCTCGCGAGGGCGCTTGCCGACCGTGATACGCCGTATCAGATCACCGTCGGCCGGACGATCGCCGAGCGGGCACGGCGCATGCGCGCGCCGACCGCCGACGGCGACGCCACGGTCGTCGTCGGTACCGCCGACGCGACCACCGACGAACCGATCCGGCTGCCGGCGACCGACCGACCCGCGGTACTCGAGGCCGTCGATCTCGTTC
>NZ_JBPJSJ010000033.1:0-13564 GCF_051225675.1 Natrinema sp. CGMCC1.2065
GCGGGGCTCGAGGCGATCGCGACGCCGGGGCACACGCTCGGGCACACCGCCTTCGCCGGCGACGGATTCGTCTTGGTCGGCGACGCCGTCCTGCCGACCACCACGCCGAACGTCGGCGGGAGCGATACCCGGACCCTTCGCCCGACGGCGGTCAACCCGGTCCGGTGCGACGATCCGGCGGCCGGTGGCGCGGCGATCGATCACGACCCACTGGCGGCGTTTCGGCGGACGCTCGAGCGACTCGCTGACCGGTCCGAGCGACTCCTGCCCGGCCACGGCACCGCCGTCGAGTCCGGACGCGTCGCCGAGATCCTGACCCACCACCGGGAGCGCTCCCGTCGGGTGTTCGCGGCGCTCGAACGACGCGGCACTGCGACCCCCTGGGACCTCGCCGGCGACCTGTTCGGCGATCTCGCGGGGATCCACGTCAAGTTCGGGGCCGGCGAGGCGGCGGCACACCTGCGGACCCTCGAGCGGCAGGGACGGGTCGATCGCCTCGAGGGGACGCCCCATCGCTACCGGCCCGTCGACGGGGAGCCGTCGACCCGCGGGACGGGCGTCTAGGGGCTGATTACCGCCGCGGGAGACCACTGTGGGCCATCGGTTATCAGCCCGGGTCACATCACCGTTCGTGTCAGTTCGGATAATCGGACAATAACGAACTGTGATATGAGTGACCGAACTGCTATGGGTGGACAAGCGGGGAGCGATTCCACGACCGGATCGACCGTACGAAAGACGCTCGAGGCGGTACTGCTCCGGAGCGACGACCGGACGGTAATCGAGGAGTGTCGGCGGTGTGGGACGACGCTCGAGTCGGCCGCGACGTGTCCGGCCTGTGGCTGTGACGACATCGTCGAGTATCGGATTCAGTGACGACTACGGAGTCCGCGGAAAGCGCCGACGACGGCGTCGTCAGCGGGAGTCGATCGGGAGGGCGGCAGTCTCGATGTCGTCCCGCCGTCCGTCGAGGACGTCGAATCGATCGCCGCGTCGGCCCTCGAGCCAGTAGAGCAGTCGCTCGGCCCACTCGAGTTTGTGCGATTTCGCGTCATCGACCGCGGGATCATCGAAGTCCCAGCCGACGAAGACCAGATCGGCGGCCCCGAGGTGATCGGCGAGAAAGGCAGCTCGGTCGCCGTCGGTAAAGCCCCCGAAGTTCCGGACCGGTCCTGTCGGTGCGGCCTGGGTCGTCGGCACGATGGACGCGTGGTCGCAGTTCGGCACGACCTCGCGGATCGCCTCGCGGTTGTCGCCGTGGCCGTGAACTGCGACCGGGACCCCCTGGTGGGTGAGCCGCTCGACGGTCTCGGGGTTCTTGTCGAGGTCGGTCACCATACAGTCGGCGTCGATCCCGCAGCTCGCGAGCGTGTCGACGGCGGTCGATGCGGCGAGGACGACATCGGCCTCGCGCGCCCGCTCGAGGCTCCGATCGTCAGTTAGCGACGGACCGGCCCCCGCGATGGCCACCGTCGCGTCCGGCCCGATCGGGAGTGCCGTCGGCTCGAACGACGTCTCGAGCAGCGATGCCAGCAGGTTGCGACCACGCTCGTCGCCGGCCCGACCGTAGCCGAAGTCCTCGAGGATGGCCTCGTAGACCGGTTCCCACTCGTCGAACTCCATGCGGGTACTCGCGGCGCGACCGGTTTGGACCTTCGGGATACTGCCGGTCGACCCACAGCCGTCGCTGGTCGATGTAGGGCCACAATAATTCCGTGATGTGGGCCGGGGGTCGCCTCCAAAGTACCCCTACCCGGGAGGCCGCCCGGCGTCCACTCTTCCATTTTGAAGCATCCGGTATAAGCTTTCTCTTAACGCAGCAGTTCTGACAGCTTCTCGCCGAGTGTGCCCAAACGGCCGTCACGGGACGCGATATCCGCTGCAACGCCGGAAACCGACGTCGTCGATCCGACGAGCAGCAGTCGGGCGTCTGACGTGCGTTGGACGACTGCCCCGTGGTCGGCCGCGACCGCCGTCAATCGCTCCCCGGCGTCGACATCGAGCCCGTCGATCTCGAGGAGTTGGGCCTGCCAGTCGTCGGCGAAGTCGGGGTCGATACCGCGCTCTCGGAGCTGGGCCCGGAACTCGGCCGTCGAGTGGACATCCAGTTGCGAGACGTCGATCCCCCCGACTGTCGCGGCCCGTCGCTCGGTGAACGCCTTCCCGATCAGGGCCGCGTCCCGCGTCTCGGCCACGTCGTGGGTCCGGATCACGTGTGCCCCGCGCTCGACGGCCATCGAGGTCGCCGCCAGACTCACCGGGAGCCGTTCCTCGGTCTCGCG
The DNA here is from genome assembly GCF_051225675.1 of Natrinema sp. CGMCC1.2065. Lineage (NCBI taxonomy): Archaea > Methanobacteriati > Methanobacteriota > Halobacteria > Halobacteriales > Natrialbaceae > Natrinema > Natrinema sp. CGMCC1.2065. The sequence goes on from NZ_JBPJSJ010000033.1 coordinate 2,283, forward strand.
GCCGGCGATCTCCCCGAGGAAGTTCTTCCGGTTGATCGAGACCAGCATGGGCCGCTCGAGCGCCCGGAACTCCCGCAGACGCCGGAACGTCTCCTGATCGTCGGCGACCGTCTGGGCCTCGCTCCAGCCGCCGAACGCGGGATCGACGATCGTCTTGTCCGTCAGCCCGTTCTGTTTCAGCGCCTCGTACACCTGGTCGACGTAGTCCGCTCGTTCGGCCCAGTCCGGCGACTTCCGCTCGGCCCAGTCGGTCTCCTCGACCGCGCCGGGGCGCTCGAGGTCCGGCGGACTGGCCATCTTCGCGACCGCGACGTCGTGGTCCTCACAGACGGTCGGCATCTCGGGATCGGCAAAGCCCGCGATGTCGTTGACCATGTCGAACCCCTGCGAGAGCGCCTCGTCGGCGACCTCGGCGTACCGGGTTTCGATGGAGAAGACCGCGTCGCCGGAGACGCTCTCGATCGTCTCGAGCGCGATCGGTAGCCGCTCGAGTTCCTCCTCGGCCGAGAGGACGTCGAAGCGCTTGTTCGCGGACTCGAGACCGATGTCGACGATGTCGGCCCCTTCGCCGATCAGTTCCTCGTCGACGTAGCGGGCCGCGTCGCCGGGGTCGTCGTAGACACTGGGATCGTAGGGAGACTCCTCGCTGACGTTCAATACGCCCATGATCCGGGGCGGATGGTCGTCACCGATCCCCAGGCCGGCGGCGTCGACGTTGTGCATACCCGGTCTGAGGAAGCGAGGCAAAAAGGTATCGTGGTTCCGGCGAGCTACTATCGGTCCGCGGCGGAACGAACGGGCTTGGCCTCCGTTCGGCGACGGATCGCGCCGTCTTCGGAACGCGCCGGGACGCCCGTCCTGACCCAGCGCGTGCCGTCGATCGTCACCGCCCGCTTGTCGGTCAACGAGGGCAGATCGCGGGAGTCGTCCGCGACCGCCGCGCTGGTGACCGCGAGTTCGTCACCGGCCCCCTCGTCGACGACTCGCGCCCGGACCCCGGAGAGGGGGTCGCCGATCGATCCGGACGCGACGTCGGCCGGCGTTCGCACGTGTGTCAGCCCGGTTTCGGGGAGCCCACACAGCCGAACCGCGTCGCCGGGGTCGCCGGCGTCACCGTGTTCCGTCCCGAACGTCGCCCGCGTCGATTCGACGACGCGGAGTCCGCGGTCGTCGATGCCCCCGTTCGCACGGAGGTCGCGGTACTGATCCGGAGTGATGAACGTCCGATCGGCCTCGGTCGTCACGAGCAACGAGCGCAGCGTCGTCGGATCGGCGGTCGTGATCGGCCGGTATCGCCCGCCGTCGGTAAGCGTCGCGTTCGCGCCGTACATGAACTCGATCGGGTCCGAGAGGAACACCGTGCTGCGGTGGGACTCGAGAGGGTCGGAGCCGTCGCCGGGAGCGTCCGGCCGAGCGCTTGCGGCCGCGTGCAGGGATGCGTGCGTGTAGACGGCGGCGACGGGCGGGCGCTCGTCGCGATCGACGTAGGCGATCAGCGCCGGGTCCTCGTCCGCTCGCCGCACGACATCGATGCCGGTCCGCGAGTTCGAGCCGTTCATCCCGCCGTTGTCGAGGAAGTCGGCGAACGAGACGCCCATCCGGGTGTCGGAGTCGACGGTCACGGCGACGCGCAGCGATTCGCTGCCCGTCAAGAGGGGCATGATCGGGCTCGAGTCGGTCACGAGCGCCGTCGCCTCGGTGTCACTCAGGACGTGTCGCACGTCTCGGTTCCCGTAGGTCGCGGGGAGCGTGACGGGAACGCAGCCGGCCCTGAGCGCGCCGTAGGCCGCGACGAGAACCGAGCGCGGATCGGCGACGTGAATCGCGATCCGATCGCCGGCCGTTATCTCCCGCTCCCGAAGGCCGCCCGCGAACGAATCCATCGCGGACCAAAGCTGCGAAAACGTCATCGGATCCTCGCAATCGATAGCCGTCGCTTCGGGATCGTTTCGTATCGACGATCGGAGTTCGGTTACGAAATTCGTCATCTACCCACACGCACGGTGCAAATGTTTATAAGAATTTACTACGGACGCAATTCAGGTTGAAACGTCGTTTTATATCCAGGTACTAGAGACAAACGTTTGGGAACTCGGGAGTAAGAGTGTCGATAATCGAAAACTATCACAGGACTACCGATCGCCAGCAGTCGGAGGCCGCACGCGTCGAGACGCTCGAGGGACGTCGTCACTCCTCTTCGAGGACCGCCAGCCGCGAGTCCCGCAACAGCACCTTCTTGACGATCGAGGGGTTCTCGAGCAGGCGGTGTTTCGCGTGAGCGCCCCGGCCGCGTCCCCGGCCCTCGCGCTCGGACTGGATCACGTTGAGGAAGTTCTGTTCCTGGAGGATCTCCTGGACCCGACGCTCCGAGAGGACGTCGAAATCGAGCCGGCGGGCGATCTCCTTGTACTGGTTGTAGATGATCTTCGTCGGGAACTCCTTTTCCTGGCTGTTCTCGGTCAGTAGGGTCAGCGAGTAGAGGATCGCCTTGGCCTGCTGGGGCGAGCCCTCGATGAGTTCGTTGAAGCGGTCGGCCTCGGTCTTTTCCTTGGCGTCGCGGACGTGATCGGCCGTCACACGGGTATCGTTTCGCTTCTTCGCGATCCGGCCGGCGTTCCGAAGGATGTCGATCGCCTTGCGTGCGTCGCCGTGTTCCTGTGCCGCGAGCGCGGCGGTCAACGGGATCACGTCGTCGGAGAGGACGCCATCGTGGAACGCGTCGCGGCGCTTCTCGAGGATCTCGACGAGCTGGTTGGCGTCGTACGGCGAGAAGACGAGTTCGTCCCGCGAGAGGCTGGACTTGACGCGTTCGGAGAGGTGATCCGGGAAGTCGATCTTGTTCGAGATGCCGATGATGCCGATACTCGAGTCTGAGATTCGGCGGTTCTCGCCGGCCCGGGAGAGTTTGCGCAACACTTCGTCGTCCTCAAGCATGTCGATCTCGTCGAGAATGACGATCGTCACGTCGGTGCAGTGATCGACGGCCTGCCAGAGGCGCTTGTAGTAGTCGCCGGTCCCGAGCCCCCGGTCGGGGACGGTGACCCCGCTCGCGTCGGGTTCGTTGACGATCTGGGCGATCGTCTTGACGATGGAGGCCTCGGTGTTCTGTTCCCCGCAGTCGATAAAGGCGTATTTCACGGTGACGTCGTCGTGTTCGGCCTCGGTGATCACACGCTGGGTGACCGACCGCGAGATGAGCGACTTGCCGGTACCGGTCTTGCCGAAGATGAACAGGTGGTTGGGCTCGCTCCCAAAGATCGCCGGGTTCAGGGCGTCCGCAACCCGTTGCATCTGTTCGTCGCGACCGACGATCCGGTCCGGCCCGGGCAGGTGCGTGATCTCGAGCAGACGCTCGTCGGCGAAGACGGGGTCGTCGTACCGAAAGAGCGGATCTCGATCGTCGTTGGCGGCCATTGCAGTGGCCGGCCTTTTCAACTCGACTGAAATAAAGCTGTGGAGATCGATCGCGGATGTAAACACGTCGGGTAAGCGACTCGAGCGCCCGTTTTCGACCACCTGGCCGTCCGTCCGGCGATCCGCCGCCCTCGCGCTTCTAACGCCGAAACCGGTCGATTCACAGGACGGGCACCCCCATCGCGGGTGTAAAACCGGCGCGTTCGATCACGAAACCCCCAGTACCGACCGATTCCGAGAGCTGTGTCGCGGTCACTGCGTGTGGTCCGAATCCGAGACTGCAGTCGAAACCGCATCGCTACAGCGGTCGAACGTTCGAATCGGGATTCGCTCGAGGGGGCACACCCCGGTCGCGTTTGTAACGGGAAACGAGTGGGGTGGTCCGATCAGTATTGCCCGATTTGGGCCGTATGAGGCGAACTATCGAACAGCCTTTCATCCGCGATGGTGGTGTGTTCACGAACAGAACCCCCACTCGCAATCACGGTTACAAACGCGAGGGGGGTGTGTCCCTCTCTCACTAATTCCAATCCAACCCGTACAGGGCGATACTGGACGGGAACAATCCCGTTGTACCGGCACAGTCGACGGGGAGTCGACGGGGCCACGACTTCGATGGAGTCCACAGTCACGGAACCACACTGTCGGAACACGACGATGGGGATACCGTTCTATCGGACTACCATGTCTCTAGTCTAGTAGTCTCTAGTCTAGTAGTGTTTCTAGACTAGTGTATCTAATAGCTATAGTAGCCACTGAAACGGCAACTGGTCTGGCTCGAGCCACCACACGACAGCCGGTCGCGGCCAGTCACGAACGGACTCCTTTTTGCGGTCCCGACCACTACTCCGGCTATGAACCCGCGTCTCGCTTCCGCCGCGTCGGTGGCATCCGTCCCGTCCGGCAGTCTCGGAACGGAGTCACCATCGAACTCGATGACAGCACCCCTTCGACGAGGCATCGAACGATTTCGCGTCTCGGTCGTCCGCTTTCCGAACCGATGAGTGAGGATATCCCACCTACCGCGGACGCGACGGCGCGAACGGTGCCGGCCGTCGCCGTCGTCGACGCCCAGTCGCCGGGGAACGTTGGCACGATCGCCCGCTCGATGAAGAACTTCGGCTTCGAGGAGTTGCTGTTGATCGACCCGCCCGAACTCGATCCCGACGGCGAGGCCTACGGCTACGCGGGCCACGCTCGAGAGGATGTCCTACCCGAGGCCGAGGAGATCACGTTCGATCACCTCGTCGAGAACTACCATACGATCGGCTGTACGGCGGTGACCAACGAGGACGATCGCAGCCACACGCGGTTTCCCTACTCGACCCCCGCGGAGTTGGCCGACCGGCTCCCGACCGTCGAAGCACCGACCGCACTCGTGTTCGGCCGCGAGCGCGTCGGGCTGACCAACGCGGAACTCGCCCGGATCGACGAGATCTGTTCGATCCCCGCGAGCGCGGCCTACCCCGTCCTCAACCTCGGGCAGGCCGCGACCGTCACGCTCTACGAACTTCGGTCGCTCGCGCTCGAGGCAACGCAGTTACCGGATGTCGAACGGGTTCGTGCCCCCGAGGCAACCGTCGACCGGCTCTACGGCCAGTGGGACGACCTGCTGACCGAGATCAACCACCCCGACGAGAAACGCGACAAGACGATGCGGATGCTCAGACGGGTGTTCGGTCGGGCGGACCTGACCGAACGCGAGGCCAACACCCTGCTCGGTCTCCTCCGCCGCGCGACCGAGCGGCCGGCCGAGGACTGACCGTTGAGGTGGCGCTCGGGCTGTCAACGCTGCTAAATATCGGCGATAACGGCCGGTACAATAATACGGTTTCAGTGACCATCACCTGACCATGACTACCTATCGCCGACGAGCGACGCTGGGACTACTTGGAACGGGGATGGCGTTGCTGGCCGGTTGTTCCGGTTCGTCCGACGACGGTAACGGCTCCGACGACGACACCGAAGATGAGTCCGACGAATCGGCCGGTGACGCGGACATCGACGGTGAGAACGGTGACCTTCCCGCCTACGCCTCGATTCTCCCACAGAGCGACGACCCGTCGTACTTCTACGGTGCGATCGACGGCGCGACGCTCGATACCCTGCTCAACGACGAGGGTGCAGCCGAAGGCAACGAGCCGACGGATCCCCTGCTCGGGAACCCCGTCATCATGGCAGTTCTGTTCGGCAACTTCGGCAGTCGCGCCTCCCGCCAGGCCTACGTGAACAACGATCAGACGGCCGCCGACGAGGGCGTGTTGGTCGACGCCAACGGCGTCTACGCCGTCAAGGGCCAGTACGATCGGGACGGGCTCGCTGCCGACCTCGAGTCGGCCGGCTACACGGCCGAGAGCGACGCCGCCGCGTACGCCCTCTACAGCGATGCCGACACCGGCGAGGTCGTCGGTGTCTCCGAGGAAGTGTTTGCGGTCACCTCGCCGAACCCGAACGACGACGGCTTCGAGCCGATCGCCGCCGTCGAACGCGTCCTCGAGACGGCCGTCGGCGATCGGGAGCCGAAACACGCCATCGACGAGGACTTCGAGTGGCTCCTTCGTGCCAGTTCGACCGACGGCATGGCGCTCTGTCGGTACACGGAAACCGAGGCGTTCGATCCCGCGACCCTCGGCAACGAACAGGTGTCCTCGGACAGCCTCGAGTTCGCCTTTGGCGCGTTCGAGGGGGCAAACGGCGCACATCAACAGCTCTCGCTCGGCGACGGCGACGCGACCGCAAGCGCCGTCGTCACCTACGCCGACGAGGCCAGCGTCGACCGCGACCGCCTCGAGTCGGCGCTGGGAACCGACGCCGATTCGGTGACGTTCGAACAGGACGGACCGGCCGTCGCGGTCGACGCCGAGTACAGCGGCGACCTGGTCGAGGAGTAAATCTGCGAACACGCCGGCGAGACGGCGTCGAATCCGGCGCGTTCGCGACCAAAACGGAGTAGTCGAGGGTACTGTTACTGCGGGGTACTGTGACTACGGGCCCCTATGACTGCGGTGGCGTCTGCTCTTCCGCCGTCGTCTTGGACGCCGTCACCTGGGCGACGTACCGCCCGGAGTCGGTCACCTGCCCGACCCAGCCGCAGTCGCCACAGGCAAACAGTCCCTGGCCGTCGATCAACTCCCCGCCGCAGTCGGGACACGGGTCCGAGATCGTCCCATCCGGCGCACCGTCGGCGTCGGTCGCTGCTCCGGTATCGACCGGCTCGAGCGGGGTCGGCACCGCGTCGGTCCGAAGCGTCGCGATCGCCTCGTCGGTGGTGTAGGTCTCCTCGGTCCGCTCGTCGGTGTGAGGGAAGACCCCGACCAGATCGTCGTCCTCGTAGATCTCGAGACACAAAAGCGGCGTCACGAGCCGCTTGCGGGTCTCACCGGTGATCTGCGAGGTCGTTTCCCGCTCCCGAAACGGCGGGCGGACGCTCACGCCGCGGCGATCGGCCCACTGCTCGAACCGTTCGTAGTTCTCGAGGACCTCCTGATGTGGGCTCTCTTCGGAGAGCGCGACCTCCTTGGGCCAACTCCGCAACAGCAGGTCGTCGATCGCTCCCTCGTCCTCGCAGGCTTGTAGCGTCTCGATCTGCTCGTCGATCGGCTCGAGAAGCAGGGGTGCGCGCACGTGACACACCACAGTACGGTCCGTATGGTCGGTTTTGCGCTGCATCGTTCTCAGTCAGGTTGTCGGGCAACGTGCGTGCTAATAACTGTTTCCGACGGTGCAGATACGGCCAAGACCCGATCGACCCGACGAGGCTGTCCGTACGGTGGCAAACCGGTTAGTGCCTGCCTCGAGACGTGGCCGATCACGGGGTCGTGGAAGACGCTCCGTCGAGCGCCGAGCGAAGCACGGACCGCAGCGCCTTGCGTTTGATCATGACGAAGCCCGCGAGGATCGTCACCAGGCCGACGAGCGTGAGCGAGTCGACGAGATATCCCAGCGCGACCCAGCTTACCCCCATCGCAACTACCGGCTCGGCGTAGCTGACCAGGATGACCTGCGTCGCACCGGTTCGCTCGAGCAGTTCGAAGTAGAGGAAGAACGCGAACACGCCGGAGACGAGTGTCAGGTAGCTAAACGAGAGGACCGTCGCCGACGTCAGTTCGATCGCTGCGACCGACTCCCCGCGCAGGAACGCCCAGCCGAGCAACACGCCGGCCCCGATGAGCATCGCCCACGCCTGGAGCGTCTCGATCGGGAGCGCCGAGTCGATCGGGCGGACGAGGACGCTCCCGAGCGCGAACGCGACGGCCGAGCCGAACACGAGGACAGCGCCGACGGTCACGTCGCTTCCGAGCGCGGCCGATGACGGCTGGACGACAGCGATCACGCCCACCAGACCGAGTATCAAGCCAGCGATCCCTGCAGGTGCCAGCCGCTCCTCCGGGAGTACCACGCCGGCGAACCCTGCCGTCAGGATCGGGGCCGTGCTAACGATCGTCGCCGCGACCGCGCCCGACACGTACAGTTCGCCGAGATACAACAGGCCGTGATAGAGCGCGATGACGAACGTGCCGGCGACGGTAACTGCCGCCCACTCTCCACGGCCCGCCGGTCGAACCCGATCGTTCACCACGGCCGCGTATGCGAAGACGATCGCGCCCGCGATCGCGTACCGAAGGCCGGCGAACAGGAGCGGCGGAACGTACTCGAGTCCGATCTCGATCGCGACGAACGAACTGCCCCAGCATAGCGCGAGTATCGAAAAGAGTGCCGCATCACGGCACCCATCTGGAATCCAATCGATTGTACTCATATCTCCTTCGAAAATCACGGTCGTATTTAGACCCTTCTACAATCGAGCGGTGTTTTGAGAATCAAGAACCACACATATGAATTCATTTCGAGTTGGACGCCGATAATCGGCCGATAGTTGGAGAAATATGCAATTACATAAGCCGGAAAACACATGCCGGTCGGGGTCGAACCCCGTCCATATGGACGAACGCGACGTGCGCCTCCTCAAGGCGATCGCCGAACTCGAGACGGGAAGTCCCGAACGGCTCCACGAGGCGACCGACATTCCGATCTCGACGATCCACTACCGTCTCAACAACCTCCGAGAGGAGGGCATCATCGAGAACGACCGCTACGATATCGATCTCGAGGCACTCGGGCTGGGCGTCACCGTCCTGATCGAGGTTCACGCGGACTATCGGGGCTCCTACGAGACGTTCGCGGATCGGCTCCTGACCGTCGAGGGGGTTACGAACGTCTACTTCACGATGGGAGAGACGGACTTCATCGTCGTCGCACGCCTGAGCGACAGCGGCATGGTCGAACGCCTGATCGCCGAGTTCGAACAACTCGAGGGCGTCGAACGGACCGACTCGACGTTCGTCATCTCGGCGATCGAAGAACGGGACGCACTCCAGAGCTACGAGTTAGAGACGCTGCTCGAGGAACTCGTCGATGAGTGAGAACCGCGGCGTCGGTAGCACTGCGCCTCGAGCGAGTTACGCTCGTTTCTGAATCTCCTCGCGCAGGAGTTCGCTCACGAGGTCGCCGTCGGCCTTCCCGCGGAGCGCGCCCATGCACTCGCCCATGAGTCCGGAGAAGGCCTGCATGCCCTCCTCCTCGACTTGGCCCGCGTTGCGTTCGACGACCTCGACGACGGCCTCGCGGACTTCGTCCTCCTCGGCTCCGCCGAGTCCGGCGTCCTCGGCCGCTTCTTCGGCCGTCCGGTCCGGCTCCTCGGCCAGTGCCGCGAGCAGATCCGGCACGCCCTCGTTCGGCAGGTCGCCGTCCTCGACCAGCCGGAGAACGCCCTCGAGGTGGTCGCGGGTCAGGTTCTCGACGGGCACGCCATCACGACGGACTTCGGTCAGCGTCGACTCGAGCGTCGTCGCGGCCAGCGTGGGATCGATTCCGCCGCCGACGACGTCCTCGAACAGCGGCATGTACTCGCCGTAGGCGACCTGTTCGGCCAGCCCCGCGCCGAGGTCGTACTCGTCCTGATACCGCTCGACCTTCTCGGTCAACAGTTCGGGTTCGGGCACCTCGCTCGGGTCGGGCTCGACCGGCGGCACGTCCGTCTCGGGGTACATCCGCGCCGCGCCGGGCAGGGGGCGCAGATAGCGGGTCGTCCCGTCGTCGTTCGCACCGCGGGTCTCCTCGGGGACGCCCTCGAGGGCGGTCTCGGCACGCTCGGCGGCGGCCTCGATCGCCGATTCCGCAACCTCGGTGTCGGCGGCGACGATGGCGACGGCGTCCTCGGGTTCGGCACCGACGGCAGCACGCAGGTCGGTGACCTCGTCCTCGGTGACGCCGTACGCCGGCAGTTCGTCGGTGTGGAAGATCCCGCCCGCGCCGTGGCGCTTGGCGTGATCGGAGAGTTCGGTCCCGAGCCGGCGGTCGGGGGCGATTTCGCGGCCGACGATCCCGTCGAAGCCATAGAGCGGCACCGCCGTGACGGCACCGCCCGAGTTCAGCGCCCCCGAGATGACGCCGCTGTCGGTGTCCTCGAAGACCCCGGTCACGTCCTGTACCTCGCCGACCGACGCCTCGCGCTCCTCCAGTTCGGCCGCGATCTCGACGAGTTCGGCCTGTCGGGCCACCTCGTTGCGGACGATGTCGTCGATGTCGTCGAGGCTCTGGACGCCCTTGATCTCGACGCGGGCACCCTCCTCGATGGAGACGTTGACGTCCTGGCGGATCGTCCCCAGGCCGCGCTTGACCTTCCCGGTCGAACGCAGCAGCATGCCGATCCGCTCGGCGGCCTCGAGGGCCTGCTCCGGCGTCGAGATGTCGGGCCTCGTCCCGATCTCGACCAGCGGGATCCCGAGCCGGTCGAGACTGTAGCGGACGCCGTCGTCGGTCTCCTCGACGCGCTGGGCACTTTCCTCCTCGAGCATGAGGTCTTCGATGCCGACCGCTCCTGCACTGGTCTCGATCGCGCCGCCGGTGGCGATCAGCGACGAGCGCTGGAAGCCCGTCGTGTTCGAGCCGTCGACGACGATCTTGCGCATGACGTGGGCCTGGTCGACCGGGCTCATGTCCATGAGCTGGGCGATCTCGAGGACGGTCTCAAGGGCTTCCTCGTCCAACTCGTGGGGCGGCTCGTCGTCCTCCTCGACGAGACAGGTCGTGTCGTAGGCGAGGTACTCGAACTCGCGGTCGACCATGCTCTCCTCGACGGCGGCGTCGTCGAGTTCGCCCAGTTCGCTCCGGGTGGGGTGGAGATAGCGCGAAAACGTTCGCGTCGACGCCTCGGGTTCGCGGAGCTCGGTCGGACACTGACAGAACAGCTTCGTCGCCGTGTCGAGTTGCTGGTGGATCTCCAGCCCGGCGACGAGTCCGAGCTCGTCGTAGTCGTACTCGGTCATTGGCGGCCACTCGGTGGCGGAGGGGTAAAAAACCGTCCAGTCCGCGCCGCCGGCCCCGTCCACTCGGTGCCGGTGTCGCCGTCAGTCGTCCGGGGACTCCGCCGAGTCGGCCGGGGGCGACGACCGCGATCGTGACCGGTCCGACCCGACCGTCGACACCGCCTCGAGGACGCGACTGCCCGGCACCTCGAGTCCGCGTTCACGATACCGTTCGTAGCGCTCTCGCGCTTCGCCGCCGGCGAAGTTCCGGTCGGCGAACGGCCGCGTCTCCACCAGCACGAGCGCGTCCGTCCCGTCGAGCGGGTCGAGCAGCGACTGGGTGCCCGCCCCGACGACGAAATCCGCGAGAACTGTCGCCCCAGCTGCCCGAATCAGCGACTCGACACTCTCTAACTCCGCGTTACTCGGCCGGGCGAACGGCTCGGTCTCGACGGTTTCGACGCCGAGCGAGCGGGCCGTTTCCGCCGCCGCGTCGCCGCTCGAGACCGGGCCGATCGAGACGCCGACGCCCGCGGCCTCGAGGCGGGCGATGACGCCGGC
>NZ_JBPJSJ010000034.1:0-9185 GCF_051225675.1 Natrinema sp. CGMCC1.2065
CCTCGAGGCGGGCGATGACGCCGGCCGCAGCGGTGCCGGTCCCCAGGACGTGGACCCGGTCCGGCAGCGGCCCCGCCTCGCGGTCGGCCGCGAACGCGGTCACCGTCTCGGTCCCAGTCACCGGACTCGGCGTCACGACCGCGTTCGCGTCGAACGAGTCCGCGAGCGCCTCCCGCGTCAACACGCTCGAGGGCGGGCCGTCCGCCGCGACCCGCCCGTCCGCGAGCAACACGAGCCGATCGCAGTAGCGGGCCGCCAGTTCGAGGTCGTGGATCGCCGCGACGACCGTCCGGCCCTCCGCGACCAGTTCCCGGACCAACTCGAGCGTCTCGACCTGATGGTTGATGTCGAGGCTCGCGGTGGGCTCGTCCAGCAGCATCACCGGCGTCTCCTGGGCGATCGCCCGCGCCAGCACGACCCGCTGGCGCTGGCCGCCGCTGACCTCGTCGATCGGCCGGTCGGCCAGTTCCGCGGTCCGGGTCCGCTCGAGGGCGCGTTCGACCGCGGCGCGGTCCGCGGGCGTCGCCGACGAGAACCGCGAGCGATGCGGGTGTCGCCCCATCTCGACGACATCCCGCACCGGGAACGAAAACGACAGCGTCGTATCCTGTGGCACGACCGAGACGAGCCGGCTCGAGGCCCGCGAGGAGAGTCCGTGAACGTCGGTTCCGTCGATCGCGATCGACCCCGAATCGGGCGCGAGCGCCCCGCTGATCAGCCGCAAAAGGGTGGTCTTGCCGGCCCCGTTCGGGCCGACGAACCCGACGAACTCGCCGGGCTCGATAGTCAGTGACACGTTCTCGAGGACTGCGAGGTCGCCGAACGACAGCGAACAGTCCGTGATCGAGATCGACGCCGGCTCGAGGTCGTCATCTCGGTCGCGGCCGGCACCGGAGTCGCGGTCGGCCGGCGTCACACCGAGTACACCTCCCGGCGCGTGAGCAGGAACAGGAAGAAGGGGGCACCGAGCGCCGCCGTGACGATGCCGACCGGGACCTCGGTCGGGCCGGCCGGCCACCGCGCGATCGTGTCCGTGACGACCAGAAACGACGCGCCGGCGAGCGCGCTCGTCGGGAACAGGATCCGGTGGTCCGGGCCGACGAGCAGCCGCATGATGTGGGGGACGACCAACCCGACGAACCCGATGACGCCCGTGACGGCGACCCCCGCCGCGGTGACGACGCTCGCGAGCGCGAGCAGGACGAGTTTGGTCCGCTCGACCTCGACCCCGAGGTGGTGGGCGTCCTCCTCGCCAAGCAGGAGGACGTTCAGTTCCCGCGCGTACGTTGCCAGCACGAGCGCGCCGGCGAGCGACACCGGGAGCGCGAACGTGACGTCGTTCCAGCCCCGGTTTGCCAGGCTCCCCATCAACCAGACGACGGCTTCCCTGAGGCCGTCGCCGCTGTGGATGAGCATGTACGAGATCATCGCGCCGAGAAAGGCCTGCACGGCGACGCCGGCGAGCAACAGCGTCGCGACCGGCGTCCGTCCGCCCTCGGTCGCGATCGCGTAGACGAGAAACGCCGTCGCGAGCGCGCCGACGAACGCGGCCAGATGGAGGCTGCCGAACGGAACGAGCGCGGGAAAGGCGATGGCCGCGACCGCGCCGGCCGCACCGCCCGAGGAGACGCCGATGATCGACGGATCGGCGAGCGGGTTCCGGAAGAACCCCTGCATCACCGTCCCCGCGGCGGCGAGCGCGAACCCGACCGTCGCGGCGAGGACGATCCGCGGCAGTCGCAGTTGCACGACGATGTACTCGTGGGTCTTCTCGACGGGAAACGAGAACGCGGACGAAAACTCGAGGCCCGGAACCGGCACGGGCCATCCGAACAGGGGCAGCGTCGCGGTCCCAACTTCGATCCCGGACGGGACGGCGACGCCGTTGAGGATCGCCATCGCAACGGTCGCCGGCTCGATCCGGACCGGTCCGAGGGCGGCGCTGCCGATGACGACGGCCACGAGCAGGACGCTCAGTCCTGCTGACCACACTGCCGTTCGGTGCCGTCGCTGCATTCGTCTCAACCTCGCTTGCAGTAGGCAAATATTTGTTGAAGTGGGGTAGATGTACTCCCGATGCAACGACAGCTAGCCGTTATTCTGACAGTTCTCCTTACAGTTTCGGCGATCGGGCCCGCCGTGGCCGGCGCCGGAACTGGGACTGGAGCAGCCGTACAAGACGCCGAGGTACAGTGTGACTATCCGCTCACGATGACCGACGCGACCGGCGAGGACGTGACGATCGAGGACGAACCCGAGTCGGTCGTCACGCTCTATCCGGGCGACGCACAACTCGCCTACTCGATCGGTGCCGAGGACACGGTCGTCGGCATGCCCGTCGGCCAGTACACCGAGTCGCTCGAGGCCGGCGACAGGACCGACATCACCAAAGACGACGGCGTGACTCCCGTCGCCGAGGAGATCATCAGCCTGAATCCCGACGTCGTCCTCGCCGCGAACGTCGCTCTCTACAATCAGGATCTCCTCGAGCAACTCGAGGACGCCGGGATCACGGTCGTCGTCCTCGACCGAGCGACCTCGCTCGACGACGTTCGCGAGAACGTCCGCGTGACCGGGCAGGTGACCGGCGAGTGTGACGGTGCCGAGGAGACGATCCAGTGGATGAACGAGCGCCTCGAGATCTACGAGAACGCGCTCGAAAACGAGTCCGCACCGCTCGCGTACTACGACGGCGGCGAGAGCGGCGACACCCACGGCACGGAGACGTTCCAGCACGACGTGATGACGACGGCCGGCCTGACCAACCTGGCGGCCGAGGAGGGCCAGGTAGAATGGGGACAGATGAACTCGGAGGTCGTCGTCGATGCGAACCCCGAGTGGATCGTCTACCCCGACAGCGACCGCTGGGATGCGCCGCCGTCGACGGCTGACCTCGATGGAGTGACCGCCATCCAGGAGGACAACATCGTCGCCGTCGACGATAACGCGATGAGCCAGCCCGGTCCCAACGTCGTCTACGCGATCGAGACGATCATCGAGAACGTCCATCCCGACGTGTACAGCGAGATCGAAGGCGACCTCGAGGCGGTCGACGAGGAGTACCGCGACGACGGCAACGAGTCGGACGGCGGATCGGAGAGCGACGGGGATAACGAGAGCGCTATCCCCGGGTTCGGCACTGCCGCCGCACTGATCGCCCTGTTGGCCGCCGCCGGCTTCGTTGCCCGGCGACGATAGCGTCCGCGGTTCTTTCTGTCTCCCGTTCGGTTCGCCGTACCCCCGCACTGACGTATCGTTTTGAAAAGGGTTTACTCGCCGGACCGCACAGGAACGCGCATGGTCGAGAACGTCATCTGGCCCGCCTATCTCGATGCGGCCCTCTCACGGGCCGAGGGACGGCGCGTGGCCGAGGATCTGGCGGTCGAGGAACCGACGGTCGACGAGATCGCGAAGGCCGTCCAGCAGATCGGGTACGACGCCACGATCGAGCGGGACAAGGCCTACTCGCGGGAACACTGGGCCGACCGGGGCCGGGTCGTCGTCCGCGGGGCCGACGACTCGACGAAGAACGACCTCGTCCAAGCCGTCGCGGCGTACGTCGTCGCGATGCGCGAGTGAGATGCGCCGGGTTGGAAGCGTCGTCCGCACCGCACAGGGCCTCGCGGTCCTCCGGGCGGACGAAACGGACGGCGACGCCCACCGCGACGAGATCGGAACGACGGTCCTCGACGACGACCTCGAGGCGATCGGCCGCGTGGTCGACGTCTTCGGACCGGTCTCGCGGCCGTATCTGGCGGTGACGCCCGACGACGGCGTCCACTTGCCCGCACTGGTCGGATCGACGCTGTACGCGCGGTAGCGGTCGCTTCTCTCGGACACTCCTCGTCACCGCCCGGCCCTCGAGTGAAAAAGCCGATATAAGCGGGGTTCGAACCCCGCCGCATGAACGATCGGAGCCGGATCCTCGCGGCCGTCGGCGCGACGGTCCTGCTGTTCGTCGCCGTCCAGATCGGTGCCCTCGCGCTGGTCGAACCGTTCGACCAGTCGGGACGACAAGCCGTCGAGAACCCGCAGGATCCGACCAACAGCATCTTTTACGTCGGTATCATGCTCGTCGCGACCGCGCTGATGCTCGCCGCCTTCCGGTACGACCTCGAGGGGCTGATCAGACTCCTACTGGTCGGTGTCAGCGTGATGATCTCGTGGTACGTCTTCGCCGAACTCGTGCCCGCCCTCGTCGAGCCGATCGCCCCGGCCAGCGTTGCCGACGGACTCGCCGTCCTCGCCTCGCTGGCCGTCGGTGCCGCCCTGCTGTGGTATCCCGAGTGGTACGTCATCGACGGCGCGGGGATCGTGATGGGAGCCGGTGCCGCCGCCCTCTTCGGGATCAGTTTCGGGCTCCTGCCGGCCCTATTGTTACTCTCGGTGCTGGCCGTCTACGACGCCATCAGCGTCTACGGCACCGAACACATGCTCGATCTCGCCGAGGGCGTGATGGACCTCAAGATCCCGGTCGTCCTCGTCGTGCCGACGACGCTGTCGTACTCCTATCTCGCGGCCGGCAGCGCCGAGGACGCCCTCGAGGACGAAAGTGCCGCCGACGGCGGCCAGCCGGTCGCCGAACACGAGGACGCGGGCGACGACGGGACGGCCGCGGACGGGAGCGACGGCGAAGCGGCCGAAGACGACGATGGGACAGCCACGACCGACGACGAAGCAGTCGAGGATGACGTCCTCGAGCGCGACGCCTTCTTCATCGGGCTGGGCGACGCCGTCATCCCGACGGTGCTGGTCGCCAGTGCGGCGTCGTTCCTCGAGGCCGGGGCGATCGCGGTTCCGGGGCTCGCGCTGAACCTGGCGGCGCTTGGCGCGTCGCTGGGGACGATCGCCGGCTTGCTCGTCCTGATGTACATGGTGATCGAGGGGCGGGCCCACGCGGGCCTCCCGCTGTTGAACGGCGGGGCGATCGGGGGCTATCTGCTCGGCGCGCTCGCCAGCGGCGTCTCGATCGCGACTGCGGTCGGGTTCTGACCGCAGGTGCTTATCGCTCGACCACGGTGACGCCGCGAACCTCGAACCGAGCGCCGCCGTTTCGTCCCGGCGTGACCCTGATCGACCAGCCGTGGGCGTCGACCACGTCGCTGACGATCGCCAACCCGAAGCCCGAGCCGCCGGCGCTCGAGTAGCCCGATTCGAACACCCGCTCGCGCTCGTCGGGCGGGATTCCGGGACCGTCGTCTTCGACGTAGAACCCGTCGTAATCGGTCGCCTCGACCGGCCAGTCGGCGGCCTCGCGCTCGGCCTCGACCGACTCTGCTGGGCCGTTGCTCTCGCCGCTGGGCGCCGACTCGAGGGCCCCGACCTCGATACGGGGGCCGTCTCCCCCGTGTTCGACGGCGTCCTGACGAGTTCGGGAGTCAGGGCTTGTCGAACCGTGTTCGACAGCGTTTCGAAACAGGTTCTCGAAGAGGTGTGTCAGCAGCGACGGATCGGCACGGATCGCGATGTCGTCGACGACGTCGACGCTCGCGCCGTCCGTGCGGACGGTGGTCCAGGCAGTCTCGACGGCCCGCGAGAGCGCCAGGAGTTCGGTCTCCTCGACCGTATCGACCGTCGCGAGGAGCAATGCCTCGTTGATGATCGACTCCATGCGCTCGAGCGAGGCGCGCAACGGGTTCTCGTCGCTGTCGTCGCCGAGGTCGACGCCGTCGTCCAGTTCGAGCATCTCCGTGTGCGCCAGCGCAACGGACAGCGGGTTCCGGAGGTCGTGAGAGAGCAGTGTGGCGAACGACTCCATCCGGTCGGCCTGTTCCTGCGTCCGCCGCTCGAGGAGTTTGCGTTCGGTGATGTCCACGTGCATGACGAGGACGAACCGCTCGCCGCCGTGGTCGTACGGTCTGGCATCCAGCAGGTACCAGCCGTCCTCGCCCGGCGTGTGGCAGGGGTACTCGAGGCGGAACGACTCGCTGTCGCCGGCGGCGATCGCGCGGATCCCGCGTGCGGTTTCGACCGCATCGGGATCGTCGCTCGCCTCACAGACCGCGAGATAGTTACTCCCGACGCCGCCCGCGCTCCGTGCCAGTCCCTGTTCGTCGCCGAACGACTCCCAGGGTTCGTTCGTGTAGACGATCGTACCGCTCGTATCGAGAATCGCGACGCGGGCGGCCAACGCATCGAAGCCGGCGGCGACCAACGAGTCCTCGCCTGAACTACTCATTACCCACTCTTGGAGCGGGATCTACTTGAGGGGTGTGCTACCGACCGACTATCGAGAACCGGTCGATCCATCCGGGCCCGCCCTCACTCGCCGTCGGGGAGCCGATACGTCGGGCCGTCGTCCGAATCCTGTACTTCGATTCCCAGCGCCGCGAGTTCGTCGCGGAGTTCGTCGGCGCGCTCGTAGTTGCCCGCCTCGCGTTCCCGTTCGCGGACCTCGAGGACGAGTTCGACGACGTCGCCGGCGAGTTCGGCCGAGCCGGTCGTCGACCCGTCGAAGGAGAGCCCGAGGATCCCGCCCAGTTCGTCGAGCGTCTCGACGGCCCGGCGGAGCCCGCGGTAGTCAGCTCCCTCGTCGCCGACCGCCTCGAGGTGGCGGTTGATCGCCGTCGCGACCGACAGCAGCGCCGACTGGGCCTCCCGGGTGTTGAAGTCGTCGTTCATCGCGGTCCTGAAGGCCTCGCGGGCGTCGGCGACCGCCTCACGCAGCGTCAGGTCTTCGGCCTTCGAACTCGCCGCGGGTGAGTCGAGCGTCTCGGCGGCGGCCTCGTAAGCGCGCTCGAGCTGTTCCCAGCGCTCTTCGGCCTCGGCGATCGTCTCGTCGGAGTAGAGCTGTTGGCTGTTGTAGGAGCCGGCGGTCAGGAAGGTCCGCACGACGTTTGCCCCCCAGCGGTCGATCGCCTCCGCGACCGTGACGAAGTTGCCCAGACTCGAGGACATCTTCTCCTCGTCCATCTGGAACAGTTCGCAGTGGAGCCAGTAGTTCGCGAACTGCTGCTCCGTCGCGGCCTCGGACTGGGCGATCTCGTTCTCGTGGTGGGGAAAGACCAGATCGCGGCCGCCGACGTGGATGTCCAGCGTCTCGCCAAGGTGGGTCATGCTCATCGCCGAACACTCGATGTGCCAGCCGGGCCGGCCCTCGCCCCACGGGGAGTCCCAGGTCAGGCCCTCGGGCGGGTCGCCGCCGTGGTCGACGCCCTCGTGGCGGTGTTCCGCGACGGCGTCGGGATCGACGCCGCCGGCCTTCCAGAGCGCGAAGTCCGCGGGGTGGCGCTTCTCCGAGCGCTCGTCCGGGTCGCCCTGTGACTCGATCTCGGTCAGCTCCTGGTTCGAGAGCTTGCCGTACTCCTCGAAGCTCGTCACGTCGAAGTAGACCGACCCGTTGGACTCGTAGGCGTAGCCCTTCTCGATCAGCGTCTCGACGAGGTCGACGATCTCGGGGACGTGTTCGGAGACGCGCGGGTAGACCTCCGCACGCAGGAGGTTCAGCGAACGCATGTCCTCGATCGTCCGCCGAACGTAGCTCTCGGCGACCTCGCGTTCGTCCGCGCCGAGGTCGTCCTCGCCGACGCGGGCGACGATCTTCTCGTTGACGTCGGTGAAGTTCTCGACGTGACGCACGTCGTAGCCGAGTTGCTCGAGCCAGCGGTGCATGACGTCGACGTGGACCCACGAGCGGGCGTGGCCCAGATGGGGCGGGTCCGAGACCGTCAGGCCACAGTAGTAGAGCAAGACGTTCTCCGGATCCTGTGGCTCGAACGGCTCTTTCTCGCCCGTCAACGTGTTCGTCACGTGCAGGGTCATTGGGCTCACTTCCCCCGGACGACAGTTAAACGGTGTGATGCACCGCAAACGCGGCGATTACCCGGGACCGAACGGTCGATTCGGCTCGGAATCAATCGAGGTACTCGAGGTCACCGAACCGCTCGCGGTTCATCGTCGTGACGACGAACCGCCGCAGCGTCTCGATCAGTTCCGCTTCCGTCTCGTAGGTCTCGATGCGGAGGTCCCACCGAGTCCGCGCCGATCGGATCATCTCGCTGGTCACGTTCGCCTCGCGAACAAAGACGATCCGGTCGCTTCCCGTCTCCGCGACGGCCTCGAGAATGCTCCCCGCCTCCTCGCCGACGCCGAAATTGTGGCCGAGAAACGGCAGGACGAACGCGGTCGCGTTCGCACACCGCGTGTACTCGATGCTCTGGGTCACCGCATCGACCTCGTCCGTATCGATATCGGCGTCGACCGCGAGGAACGCGTTCACCCCCGGATCCGCCCGGAGCGATCCCTGGACTCGACGCAGGAGCGCCTTCGCCTCGTCGATCTCGTCCTCGTTCTGGAAGAACCGTTCGAAGGGGCTGGGCAGGTCTTCGACCGCCACGTCTTGCAGTTCCTCGTCGGTCAACACGTAGTTCAGGTTGAACGATTTGTACGGCCCCATCAGATAGAGCAAAAACCGGTCGTACCCGACGGTTCCGAGCCGATCGGCGATGAAATCCCGGGTGATCTCCCGAGTCATACCTCGAGCGACTCGCGGTTAGTATATAAATAGGGGTGTTTTCAGCGAACGTTGGCTTGACAAAGACTAAAAACGGAGAGCGAGTAGGCATCGGTACGATGGGGACGAAACACACTCGGGCCGACGACGCCCCGGACGATCCGAACGATCTCCTCCCGGAGCGAAGCGTCCTCTCCCTCGAGGAGTACCTCGAGATGCAGGCCGCGGTCGGGAACCGAACCCGGTTCGAGATCCTCTATCGACTCTCTCACACGGACGAGCTGACGCCCACGGAGCTGGATTCGATGATCGACGTCGACGACAGTACGCTCCACTACCACCTCGGCAAGCTCCGCGAGGTCGGGCTCGTCGAGAAACGAGCGCGTTCGGAGCGGGACAGCGACGGCCTCTACACCTACTACAGGGCGACGATCCTCGGCGAGGTCATCCTCGAACACGGGGTCGAAGAACTCCTCCGCCGCGAGTGGGACTTCGGCGACGCCTACGACAGCAGCGCGGACTGAATTCCGTTCCCCGTCCGTCAGTCCGGGTCGTCGCCGTCGCGGACGACGGCGTTCTCGAGCGCGTTTTCGACCGTCCGCAGCGCCGTCGCCCCCGCGCGTCGATCGACGACGAGGACCATCGTTCCGTCGGCGACGGCCGCGGCGTCCGGCGCGATCCCCTCGACGCCGAGCCGCTCGAGGACGGCCGCCGCGGCGGCCGCGTCGACCTC
>NZ_JBPJSJ010000035.1:0-7520 GCF_051225675.1 Natrinema sp. CGMCC1.2065
GGATTCGGCAGGCGGCGTCGCTGCTGGCCGAGTCGGCGGTCGTCGACGGCCGGCTCGCAGCGGGCGAGAACGGCGGCGACGAGGTCGAGTCAGAGCCGCTGACGGCCACCCACCTGCGGACCGCCATCGACGAGGCGATCGTCGGTGCGGGCGGGTTTCCGGCCGGCAATACCGCAGTCGATCCGGACTCGAGTCGCGACCCCGACGAGCCGCTCCGACCCGGCGAGCCGATCGTCATCGCGACCGCGCCACGGGAGCCGGCGGGCTACTACGGCGGCCTCGTTCGGACGCTGGTCGTCGACGGCGACGGTGGCCGGGAACGTCGGGTCCACGTCGCCGTCACGCAGTCGTTTCGCTCGGCGCGGTCGATGCTGACCGCCGGCCCGGAGTCGGTGACCGCCGTCGAAGCCGACCTCGAGGCCGAAGTCCGGTCGTTCGGGTTCGATACCGAGCAGACGGTCGCGACCGAGGTCGCCGGCGTGGGACTCGAGCCCCGCGAGCGTCCCCTCGCGGGCGGCGACGAGGTCGGTCCCGGCGCCGTGGTCCGACTCGACGTGGCCGGGCAGGTCGGTCCGGACAGTCGGATCCGGATCGCCGACGTGCTGGTCGTCTCCGACGAGGGCGAGCGGCCCGAGTGGCTCGCCGCCCCGTCTCAGTCGCTGTCGCCCGCGTCGCTGCTCGACTGACCGACCGAGGTCCCGATGCGGTCCTACGGCTCGTCGTCGGTCTCGGAGTCGGGTTCTTTCGCGACCGTCCCGACGACCCGCTCGGCCAGCAGTTCGGGCACGTCGGTCGGCGTCGTCAGCCAGTGTTGGACGACTACGAGGCCGACGGCGAGCCCGATCAGCGCGACGCCGAACGCGGTCTGGCCGCGGAGCAACAGCAGGTCGAGCCCGGCGAGCGCTGCGGGCAGGGCGAGAACGAGCGTGCCCGCGAACTTGATCGTCTCGATGATACCGGCCATCGATACACGGTAGCGCGGCGACCGCTAAAAACGCGGCGACGGGACGACGCGGTCGTCGATCGCTGCGGTCGCCTCCCTTCGGGCGGTTTCGTTTGCCGCGAACGTCACAGATCATTTACTAAAAGGTTGAAACCAGTCGGGAATCGACATGTCAGTATCGGCTCCGAGACCGACCGCCACTCATGGATCAGGACCCGCGACAGCGATACGAAGCGATCTGCGAAGCCTCGCCCGACGCGATCATCGTCGTCGACCGCGACGGGCGGATCACCTACGCGAACGCTCGCGTCACCGATCTGTTCGGCTACGACCCGGACGAACTCGTCGGCGAGCCGATCGAGATCCTCGTCCCCGAGGCCGATCGAGACGGCCACGTCGCCGAGCGCGACGCCTACATCGCGGATCCCGAGACCCGCCAGATGGGTGCCGGACTGGACCTCTCGGGGCGGCGGAAGGACGGCTCGGAGATCCCGCTCGACATCAGTCTGAGCCCGATCGGGAGCGGCGGCCGACGCGAGGTCATGGCCGCCGTGCGGGACGTTCGCGACCGGGAAACGCTCCGCGCGAAGTACCAGACGATCCTCGAGGCGGTCCCCGACCCGGTCGTCGTCGCGGACGCGGCGACGGGCGAGATAATCGAGGTGAATCGACGGGCCGGTGACCTGCTCGGGTACGAACCGTGCGACCTCGTGGGGCGGCCACAGACCGTCCTCCACCCCTCCGGGGAGGCCGACCGCTATCGGGCGCTCTTCGAGGAGTACGTCGCCAGCCCCTGTTCCGACCGGTCGATCTTACACGCGTTCCCGGACGGCTCCGATATCTACGTCGAGACCAGCGGCGGCGAGCGGATCCCGGTCGAGATCAACGCCCACGTCTTCGACCTGTACGACCGCCGGCTGATCGCGGGCGTCTTCCGCGACGTGACCGATCGGAAGGAGTACCAGCGACAGCTCCGGGCGCTGCACGCGGCGACGCGGCGGCTGATCGCCGCCGACGACCGCGAGGAGATCGCCGCCCTCGTCGCCGACGCCGCGCGGACGATCCTCGGCTACGAGTACAACGTCGTCCGGCTCGCCGACGACGACCGATTGCGGCCGGCCGCTGTGACCGACGGGGCCGAAACGGAGATGGGCGACCGTCCGATGTACCCGATCGACGGGTCGGCTCCGGTCAGTCGCGTCTACGACAGCGGCGAGTCGCTCCGGTTCGATGACGTTCGGGCCCTCGAGGACGGGTACGACCGCGGCGACGCGCGATCCGCGATGTACCACCCGATGGGCGACCACGGCGTGGTCAGCGTCGTCGATCCCGCCGTCGGGGCGTTCGATCCGTCCGACGAGGAACTCGCGTCGGTGCTGGCGGTCAACGCCGAAATCGCGCTCAACCGGCTGGCCTACCAGCGGGACCTCGAGCGCCAGAACGAGCGGTTGGACGAGTTCGCGAGCGTCGTAGCCCACGACCTCCGGAACCCGCTCAACGTCGCCCAGGGACTGCTCGAGGGCGAGCGGACCGGTGTCGTGGCCACCCATGGCGACGAGATCGCAGCCGCCCTCGACCGGATGGAAGGGATCGTCGACGACGTGTTGACGATGGTCCGGGACGGGTACGAGGTCGACGACGTGGAGTCGCTCGAGTTCGATACGATCGTCGCCGACTGCTGGGACTGCGTGGCGACCGCCGATGCGACGCTGCGGGTCGAATCCGACGGCCTCCTCTATGCCGACTCGAGTCGGATCCGCAACCTGTTCGAGAACCTCTTTCGCAACGCGGTGGAACACGGCGGTCCGGACGTCACGGTCACGGTCGCGCTCTCGGAAGGGGGGTTCGCCGTGGCCGACGACGGGCCGGGCATCCCGCCCGCCGACCGCGACCGCGTCCTCGAGCCGGGGTGGACGACCGGCGAGAACGGGACGGGGCTGGGGCTGAACATCGTCCGCGAGATCGCACGGGCCCACGACTGGGGGATCGACGTGACCGAAAGCGCGGCCGGCGGCGCGCGCTTCGAGTTCACCGGGGTCCGGACCGTTTCCGCCGACGACGCCTTCGAGGCGGACCCGGAACGGCTTTGACGCGTCGCCCGTCAGTTGCGGCTATGTTCACGGGGATCGTCGAGGAGACCGGCGAGATCGTCGCACGAGAACACACCGACGACGGCCTCCGGCTCCGGATCGGTGCCGATGAGGTCGCGACAGGGCTCGAACACGGCCAGAGCATCAGCGTCAGCGGCGCGTGTCTCACCGTCGAAGAGTTCCGCGAGCGCGAGTGGTTCGAGGTCTTCCTCGCGACCGAAACGGTCGAGCGGACCTATCTGGGCGACCTCGAGACCGGTGAGACGGTCAACCTCGAGCGGGCGATGCCGGCCGACGGCCGGTTCGACGGCCACGTCGTCCAGGGGCACGTCGACGCGGTCGCCACCGTCACCGATATCGAATCCGTCGAAGAGGACTGGTTCTTCGAATTCGACCTCCCGGCGGCTTTCGACCGATACGTCGTCGAGAAGGGGTCGATCACGCTCGATGGCATCAGCCTGACCGTCGCGGACCTGGACGAGGAACGCGGCCGGGTCACCGTCGCGATCATCCCGACGACCTACGACCTGACGACGCTTGCTGAGAAGGAGCCCGGCGATCCCGTCCATCTCGAGGTCGACGTCCTCGCGAAGTACGTCGAACGGCTGCTGGAAGCGCGGTTCGACTGAGCGGGGCTCTCGAGACGGTTCTCGTCGCCCCGCCCCGGCCCGGTCAGCGCTGGGGCGGGTCGAACTCGGTCAGTTCCGGCCGCGAGTCGCCGACGCCGTCGCTCGTGACGGTCTGGTAGGTCCGGCGGTAGCGTGCGAGCTTTCGGTAGAGGTAGTAGCCGACCGCCAGATCGTAGCACACGACGTAGCCGACGAAGGCGACCCCGTAGCCGATCGGGAGCGCGCTGGCCACCTGCCCGGGCACGATGCCGACGGTCACGTTGTACGTGCCGTGGACGAACGCGGCGACGAGAAGCCCTTTGAGGACGATCGGACCGGCGTACTCGCGGTTGAACTTCGCCAGCCCGAGGTAGTAGCCCGCGATCGCCGAGTAGATGACGTGGCCGGGGCCGGCCAGCGCCCGGACGGTCGCGATCCCGCCCGCCGTCGCGAGGAGGCTGGCCTCGGGTTCCGCCTCGCCGACGACCCGGCCGATGTAGATCGCGTTCTCGATGGCCGCGAAGCCGAGTCCCGCCACGGCACCGTAGACCGCGCCGTCGATCACGGCGTCGAAACTGCTGCTCCGGTAGGCGAAGACCTTTACGGCGAGCAGTTTGACCGTCTCCTCGACGGGGCCGACGATCAGGTAGAAAAAGAGGAGGCTCCCGACGGCCCCGACGCCGAACAGCGGCCGCGTCACTGAGTTTACGACTGCGGCGAACGTCGCGAACAGAATCGCCAGCAGAAAGGTCGCGACGAGCAGCCGTAGCGGTTCCGCCGTCGTGATATCGGCGTACCAGATATACGCCGCGAGCAGTCCCGCGGGGACGAGCGAAAGCGCGAAAAAGCCCGCGAGATACGGGTCCTCGACGACGAGCGCGGCCGGCGAGACGAGCAAGGAGAGAGTGATCACGATCGCGGTTAGCAACACGATCGCCCGAAACCCGTAGCTGACCGCGTTGTAGAGTGTATACGCGATCAGATCCGGGACGGATCGCGGGTTCCACGTCGAGACATCGTAGAGGTCGAGTGACCCGTCTCCGGACCGCTCCTCGGCGCGTTCGACCGGGTCTCGCCTGCGTTGCATGAGCGACGGTATGGCTGCCGGCCGGGTATAGGTTCGGCAACCGGCGGCGTCCCGTCGTCCAGTGTCCCGACGGCTGCCTCAGTCGTCGGTCGTGCCCGGCGTCGAGTCCGGGACGTCCGTCTCCGACCAGACGGTGGCCGCGCGGTCGATCTTGTCGTTCCAACCGGCGACGAGCGTCGTGACTGCCAAGTCGCCGGTCACGTTGTTCATCGTCCGCAGGCGGTCGAGGATCGGATCGACGCCCGCCACCATTCCGACGACCTCGAGCGGGAGGCCGAGTTGCGTGAGGACCATGGTGAGCATGATCAGGCCGCTCCCGGGGACGCCGGCGGTGCCGACGCTCGCGAGGAGCGCCGTCGCGACGACGGTGAGCTGTTCGCCGACGGTCAGGGTCTGTCCGACCATGTTGGCGGCGAAGACCGCCGCGACGCCCTGATACATCGCCGTCCCGTCCATGTTGATCGTCGCGCCCAGCGGCAGCGAGAAGCTGTAGACCTCCTCGTCGACGCCGAAGTTCTCGTCGGCGTCGTTCATCGTGACCGGCAGCGTTCCGCTGGACGAGCGGATCGAGAGCGCGGTTACCATCGCTTCCTTGCTGCCCCGGAGGAAATCCAGCGGTGATTCCCGGAGCAGTCCCCACTGGATGATCAGCAGGTAGGTGACGCCGATGTGGAGGCCGACCGCGATCGCGAGCGCGCCGATGAGCTTGGCAAACGGGGCGATCGCGTCGACTCCGGCGTTCCCGAACGTCGTCGCCATCAGGGCGAAGACGCCGATCACGCCGTACTCCATGACGCCCCAGACGATCTTGAACATCGCTTCCGCGCCGGTTTCCGCGAGTTCGAACACCGTTTCGGCACCCTCGTGAACGGCCGAGCTGACGTCGTACTCGTCTTGCAGATAGGCCAGCGCGAGCCCGAACACGATCGTGAAGAAAATCGTCGGGAGAACGTCGCCCGCGGCCATCGCCCCGACCGGGTTCGTCGGCACGATGTTCATGAACACCTCGACGATGTCGGGGGCCTCTTTGGTCTCGACGGTCGCGTCGGCCACCTCGAGCCCGGTCCCGGGATTGATCAGGTTCGCGACGAACAGCCCGATGCCGATCGCGATCGCGGTCGTGACCAGATACAGCGCGACGACCTGCCCGCCGATCTTCCCGAGGTTCGACGGCGAGAGCCGTCTGGCACCCATAAGCAGCGTGAAGACGATGATCGGAATCACGATCATCTGGAGCAGTCGGACGAAGAGATCACCGAGCGGCTCGAGCCGCGTTGCCGGTTCGCCGACCGTCAGGCCGACGAGCGAGCCGAGGACGAACGCGACGCCGATGCGGTAGATGATCGGAACGGATCGATATCGATCGTAGAGCTGCCTGAGTGTGATCGCCATACCCACCCTGGCAATACTTACACAATAAAATCATCGATCCTGAACATACGGTCTGGGTCCGTCGCGCTCGGATATTTATTTTCCAGTGATGGTGTATCATTCTTCCCGGATGAAAATTCACTACAAATAATTACTAATGGATGGGGAAAGGGTGTACGAACGAGCAGGTATCGGTCGGTTGCCTCGATCGGAACCCCTGCCAGCATTGTCTCTCCCCGTCGTCAGAACGATGACCTGTCCTGGCCAGTCCGACGTGCCGGGTCCCGAAAACGCCGATCGCTCGGACTCGGAATCCACAAAGGCCTCCCGTCCGAACCGACGCCCATGCACTTCGACCAGCGAACCCAGCGGGCGCTCCGGGACGTCGGCCTCGAGACCGACGACCTCCGGGCAGCCTCCGAGGCGGTCGTCGAGGCCGTCGCGGACGACGCGGCGGCGCTCGAGGCGTTCTTCGACGACCACGACACCGTCTACTCCGATATGGACATGGCCCACTCGAGTTCGGCGTATCCGGAACACGCGGTCGATTACGCCGACATCACGACCCACGGCGACGAGATGCGGGGCTGGCTCCGGTTCGATACCTGGGGCGTCTACGTCGAAGGGGGGCGGCTCCTCGAGGACGGTTCGGTCGAACTCTCCCTGGGGCCGACGATCCACGACCGAGTGCGGTTCGCGGCCGACCGCGAGACGCTCCAATGACGCGGGCTCGAGTGCGGGGGATCTACACGACGGCAGTCACCCGACTCCTGCGCGAGGGCGACCACGAGGTCGTGCAGGCGTCCGACCCGATCCGGGAGCGCTTCGAGGGCTCGTTCGAGACCGCGCCCGCCGACGTGACGGTCGAGACGACCCGGGACCGACAGGGCGTCGAGATCTCGGGCGAACCCGACGCCGTCCCGACGGTCGCGGCGGCCCTCGAGGCGCTGGCGATCGACGCCTTCCGCTGGGAGAGCGACGTCCCCCGCGGCGCGGTCTTCGACGCCGAGGTCCTCGAGGCCGGCGGCGGGGACGGCGCGGTCGTCGATCTGGGCGAGGGCCGGCGGGGCTACCTCGCGTACGACGCCGTCGACGGCTACGTCGACGCGGGCGACCGCTATCGCGTGCAGGTCAGCGAGCCTGCGCCGTCGTGGGACGACGACCGTCCGCTCGTGGAACCGACTCTCGAGGTCGCTGGCGGGCTCTGTACGCTCTCGCAGGATCGCAGCGGCGTCTCGGCGGCGCTGCGCGGCGAGCGCGCCGAGGAACTGGTCGGCATGACCGACCTGCTCTCGGTCGAGATCCCCGAGGGGTGGGGACTGCGCTGGCAACACGCCGCGGCCGACGCCGACCTCGAGGCGATGGGGGCCGCCCTCGAGGACGCCGCGAGCCGGGCCCGGGCGCTCGAGGATGCGCTCGCC
>NZ_JBPJSJ010000036.1:0-6631 GCF_051225675.1 Natrinema sp. CGMCC1.2065
GCCGATACGGACCGACCGGGGACTCGCGGCGCGGGCCGCGGCCGTCGCCGCCGCGCTCGCCGGCCTCGTCGCGCTCACCGGCTACTACTGGCCCGCGCCCCTCTTCGCCGGGAGCGGTCCCCTCGGGCTCGTCGTCGCCGCGCTCGTCACCGCCCCCGTCGTCTACCGGCTCGAGCGCGCCGGCGGTCGGGGGGAGCGAACGCCCGCTCGCTCGCGGTAGATCGCCGCCGGCTCGAGCGCGCCGGCGGTCGGCGTCACCGACCGCCGTCCGACTCCTCGTCGTCCGACTCGTCGCCGCCGTCGTCGTCGGTCGCTTCCGAGTCGGCCGTCTCCGCGTCGGGATCGTCGTCATCCGGCGGCTCGACTTTCATCTCGGAGGCGTCCTCCGCGGGGCTCGCCTCGGGTTCCGTGTCCGCCGTCTGGGTCGGCTGGGCCTGCGTGGGGTCCGGCCCCGTCGCCTCGCTGGTCTCGTCGGCCATCGCGGTGTCGGAGACGTCGACTTCCACCCCGTCCGTCCCGGTCTCGCGTCGGGGATCTCCCTCGTCGCTTCCGAGGTCGGGTCCGGACCGCGAGGGGTCCTCGTCCGGCTCGTCGGTGAACTCGATCCGCGAGCCCGAGTCCGCGGGGTCGTCGATCCCCGGGTCCGCGATCTCGCCGTCGCCCTCGATCTCGGACTCGCGGCCGGAGTCGACGCGCTCGGCGGCCGCACTGGCCGCGTCCGCGACGTCTTTCCCCTCGGTGCCGCCCTCGACGTCCGGCACGTCACCGCCTTCGGCGCTCGAGCGGCGTCTGCGAAGCCCGTACCCGGCCAGCGCGCTCCCGGCGACGGCGAGCGGGATCGCCCGCCGGCGGTTCGCGGCCAGCGAGCGGATCGCGGCCGCGAGCAGGAGGCCGCCGCCGAGAATCGGCACCGTCCCGCCCCCGAGCGCCTCGGACGCCGCCGCGAGTCCGCTCTCCGGGTCGGCCAGTTCCTCGAGGTCCGCGGGGTCCTCGAACCCGGGCAGTTCGTCGATCGACTCGTCGGTCGTCGCGTCGTCGTCGTGTGCAGTCATTGGGTGTCCTCCGAGCGACGATCGTGGCGGCCCGCGGCCGCGAGTCGCTATCGGTCCCGCGGCCGGGCGCGCCACCAGTCCGCTCACCCCCGATACGCCGTCCGGCCGGATGAAGATTCGACCGGCACCTGACTACCCGTCCGGGACGGCACCGGTCGCCGCTCGCCTCGAGCGATATCGGATATTGGGTTTCTGGGGGTGTGTTCGACGGCAAATCGGCCGATAGGATTGATTACGGCCCTGCATACTCCGGGCCGGTGTCCTTCCCTCCACCGCGTGGAGGTACCCCCATCCATGTCGGACTCGAACGGACGTGACGACGAGTCACATCGGACCGCGCGGAACGTCGTTCTCGTCGTTCTCGACACGGCGCGGTCGAAAAGCGTCGGCCTGCAAGGGCTTTCGGAGGGGAACGCGGCGGGCTCCGATCACGTCGGCACGCAATCCCCGCCGGGCGACCGGGCGGCGAGCGGCGACGACGCTGGCGCGCGCCCGACGCCCGCGTTGGCGCGACTCGCCGCCGAGGGAGTCGCCTTCGAGAACGCCTTCGCGACCGCGCCGTGGACGCTGCCCTCCCACGCGTCGCTGTTCACCGGGACCTACCCCTCCGAACACGGCACTCACGGCGACCACACCTACCTCGAGGCCGATCTGCGGACGCTGCCGGCGGCCTTCGCCGACGCGGGGTACGAGACGGTCGGCGTCTCGAACAACACCTGGATCACCGAGGAGTTCGGCTTCGATCGGGGCTTCGAACAGTTGCGGAAGGGCTGGCAGTACATTCAGGCAGACGCCGACATGGGCGCGGTCGTCCGCGGCGAGGACCTCCGGGAGAAACTCGCCGCGACCCGCGAGCGGCTCTTCGACGGCAACCCCGTCGTCAACGCCGCCAACATCCTCTACAGCGAACTGCTCCAACCGGCCGGCGACGACGGCTCGGCCCGCGCGGTCGACTGGACCGCCGACTGGCTCCGCCGTCGCAGCGACGACCGCCCCTTCTTCCTGTTCTGTAACTTCATCGAACCCCACGTCGAGTACGACCCGCCCCGCGAGTACGCCGAGCGGTTCCTCCCCGATGGGGCCGGCTACGAGGAAGCGACGGCGATCAGGCAGGATCCCCGCGCCTACGACTGCGAGGACTACGCGATTTCGGACCGCGAGTTCGCCATGCTGCGGGGCCTCTATCGCGCGGAACTGGCCTACGTCGACCACCAGGTCGGCCGGCTCCGGACCGCGCTCTCCGACGCCGGCGAGTGGGAGGACACCCTGTTCGTCGTCTGTGGCGACCACGGCGAACACGTCGGCGAACACGGCTTCTTCGGCCACCAGTACAACCTCTACGACACCCTGCTGAACGTCCCCCTCGTCGCTCACGGCGGCCCCTTCATCGGCGGCGACGCCCGCCACGACCTCGTGAGCCTGCTCGATCTCCCCGCCACCCTGCTCGAGACGGCCGGCGTCGACGACCCCGCGCTCCGCGAGGGGTGGTCGAGCCGGTCGCTGCATCCCGACTCGGACGACGATTCCCGGGAGGCCGTCTTCGCCGAATACGTCGCCCCTCAGCCCTCGATCGATCGTCTCGAGGCCCGCTTCGGCGAGATCCCCGACCGGGTCCGCGGGTTCGACCGCCGGCTGCGGGCGGTCCGGACGGCCGACTACAAATACGTCCGCGGCGACGACGGCTTCGAACGGCTCCATCACGTTCGGTCGGACCCGCTCGAGGGGACGAACGTCGCCGACGAGGAGCCCGACCGGGTCCGGGCGCTCCGGCGGCGGCTGGACGCGCGGTTCGACCCGCTCGAGGCGGCCGCGGCGTCGGGCGAGGTCGAGATGCGCGAGGGGACCAGAGACCGGCTCGCGGATCTGGGCTATCTGTGACGGCGTGATCGGCCGGTGACCGCTCAGTCTTGTCTCGACCGCTCACACCTCGTGCGGTGGCGCGCGCTGGCGGCCGACCGAGAATTCTCGAGGGCGGCCGCTACCACTGCGCGAGGGATGAGCGAGTGCAGTGAGCGAATCGGCTGGGGAGGACGTGGTACTCCTAGTAGCCACGATAGCAGGACACTCGTTGTACTGTCTCTCGAGCGGTCTCTTGAGAAAATCGACTCGAGAGGAGTGTCCTGCTATCGTGGCAATACGGAGACGCCTCACCCTCCCCAGCCGGTTCGCTCGCTCCGGAGTCGCTCGCTCACCCCTCGCACAGTGTCGTCGACGATCCTCACTGGCGTTCGGATAGTCGACAGCGCGCGCCACCGCACCACTGCACGATGGGCAACGGCCATAGCCGCGCCCGGTATCAAGCGCACACCTGTACACGCGGGGCGGTTTGCCGCCGCCGTCGGAACGTGGGGCCATGTCCACCAGCGGCCCAGCCCAATCGGCGTCGTTCCCGTTCCCGACGCAGGTCGTCTACGACGGCACGTCCGATCGCCTTCGCGCCGCCGTCGACGTCGCTCCCGCGGCGACGGACGACGTGACGGTCGAGGTCGGCTCGCGTCGCCTCCGGATCGCGGTCGATCGCGGCGACAGCGCTTTCGACGGCCACGACGGCGACGCGAACCCCGAGAGCGACGACCGCGTCGTCGAACGCACCGTCACGCCGCTCCCGCCCGGCCTCGAGTTCGGGGACGACCGACACGCGTTCTACAACAACGGCGTCCTCACCGTCTCGCTCGAGACGGAATCGTGAGTCTCGATCGACCACCCCGACGGGCCTTCATTTCCGGTCGATCGGAACCGAGCGGACTGCCTGCAGCACGTTTTTGCGCCCTTGCCCGGTAGGAGAGACGACAGTCACGGGACCAATGGTGACCCAGGACGCACGCTCGAGCGACGGCTTCCTCCCGTTCTTTCGCGAGTACACGAAGACCTGGATCCACGCGGTCGCGGCAGCCGGACTGACGGCGTTCGGGACGCTGTCGGTCTATCACCGCGCGTTCATCGCCCTCGCGCTGGCGTCCTATGTCGTCCCGCCGATCGTGCTGTACCTGTGGCGACCGTCGGTGGGTCGGGACGACGCACCCGAGCGGGCGGACGAGGCGACGGCCGCTCGAGACCGCGCGGCGACGACCGCCGATCGAACGGCGACCGGTGACGCGGCGCTCGAGCGCCCGGATGCGGCGGCCGAATCCGTGGACGGCGACGGACACGACGGCGTCGCTCTCGGCTCGGACGACGACCGTCCCGACGTCGATACCGGCGACGGAGCATCCGGGACCGACGCCGCCAGCGAGACCGAGCGGCCCCACGCCCGCGAGTGGCGGCCCGTCGATGTTCCCACCGAGGCGACGCTGCGGGACGTCTGCGTGACCGACGGCGGCGCGGCCCACGCGGTCGGTGAGGACGGGATCGTCCTCTCGGCCCCTGGCGACGACACCGAGTGGTCGGTCGCGCTCGCGGACGGGCCCGCCGCGCAGGGCGAGGAGTTACAGGGGGTCGACGTGACGGCCGACGGCGCGGCGGTCTGGGTCGCCGGCGACAGCGGCTCGCTGGGCCGGCTCGAGCCCGAGACGGGACTGCACACCGATTACACGGCCCCACTCGAGATCACGAACAACTGGCTGGGGGTCGCCGTCGCCGGCCGGAGCGGCGACGAGACGGTTCTGCTGATCGACGGCTCCGGAGCCGTCCTCCGCGGGCGCTACCGCGACGGCGAGATCGGGTGGGACGAGCCCGTCACCCCCGGCAGCGGCTCGAGCCTGAGCGGGGTCGCGCTGGCGGACGCCTCGGTCGGCTACTGCTGTGACACGAACGACGCGGTCTTCGAGACGGCCGACGGCGGGGCGTCGTTCGACCGCGTTGGCCCCGTCGGCGCCGGCGGCACGCTCGAGGCCGTGGCGACGCTCGGTCGCGGCGACTGTCTGGTGAGCGCGGACGACGGCGTCGTCCACCGCTACGGCGGGTCGACGTGGACGCCCGAGCGAGTCGGCGAGGAAGCGATCTGTGGGCTGGCCCGGCGGGAGGGGGAGACCATCGCCTGCGACGCCGACGGCGTGATCCACGAGCGCAGCGGGACGGACTGGGACGCGATCGACGCGGGGCCGCTCGAGTCGCTGATCGGCGTCGCGGTCGCGCCAGACGGCCGGCGGGCGGTCGCGGTCGGCGACGAGGGGACCGTCGTCGAGCGGCGATGAGCGACGGTCGGATCGGCCACTGTTATTGCCGTCGAACCCACAGCGCCTAGCGTGAGCGATCGAGACGCGACTGGCGACGGAACCGACCGCTGTCGGCTCTGCGGCACGCCGCTTTCGGGGACCGACGAGCGGGCCGCCGACGACTTCTGCTCGAGCGGCTGTCGCGATATCGCCGCCGAGTACGGAACCGGCGACGACGCCGGCCCCCGTTCGACGGACCAGCCGGCCGACGCGAGCCCGGACGCGACGGCGGAGACCGACGGGACCGTCCGGACCTTCTTCCGGGTCGACGGCATGCACTCGGCCAGTTGCGAGGCCTACCTCGAGTCCGTCGCCGAGGGCCGCGACGGTGTTCGCGACGCCGAGGCGAGCTACGTCACCGAGACGGTCCGGGTCGATCACGACCCTGATCGGATCGGCGCGGACGCCCTCGAGGACGCGCTGAGTACGCTTGGCTACACCGCGTACCGGCGCGAGGACGCAAGCGCTGACGAGGATACCGGTGGCACCCGCCGCTCCCGGGAGATGGACGGGCTCCGGAAGCGCCGCGCCGACGACATGCTTGAGATGCGGTACGTCGTCGGCGTCGTCTTCGGCTCCTTCCTGCTGTTGCCGTTCGTGGCGGTCTTCTATCCGATGTACCTGACCGCGTTTACCGACTGGGGCGCGATCGCCCACTTCGAGGGGTCGTTCACCGGCTTTAGCGGCTCCCTCTATCTCCCGCTGTTCGTCGTCCTGACCGGCGCGATCGTCTACCTGACCGGCGGCCCCGTCCTCCGGGGCGCGTACGTCAGTCTGAAGCTCCGGCGGCCGACGACGGCCCTGCTCGCGGCGCTGACGGTTCTGGGCGCGTACGCGTACGCCTCGATCACCGCCGCGCTCGGCCGCACGGACGTCTACTTCGACCTGACCATCGTCGTCGCCGCGCTCGTGATGGGGGCGACCTACTACGAGTCGACGGTCAAGCGCCGCGCGACCGACCGGCTGACCGACCTCACCGTCTCGCAGGTCGACACCGCCCGGCTGTACGCGTCGGACGGCTCCACGGCCGAGATTCCCGTCGCCGACCTCGAGTCCGGCGACCGCCTGCTCGTCCGCGAGGGCGAGCGCATCCCGGTCGACGGCCGGCTGGCCGAGGGCGAGTGTACCGTCGACGAGGCCGTCGTCACCGGCGAGTCGCTTCCGGTCCCGAAGGAAGCCGGCGACGAGGTGGTCGGCGGCTCGGTCGTCACGACCGACGCGGCGGTCGTCGACGTCGGCGAGCGAACCACCAGCAGCATCGAGCGGCTCACCCGGGTCGTCTGGAACGTCCAGAGCGCCGACCACGGCGTCACTCGGCGGGCCGACGAACTCGCCGCCCGGCTCGTTCCCGTCGTCCTCGCGGCCGCCGTCGTCGTCGGCGTCGGAGCCGCGCTCACCGGTGCCGGCGCGACCGCGACCGCGCTC
>NZ_JBPJSJ010000037.1:0-5524 GCF_051225675.1 Natrinema sp. CGMCC1.2065
GCCGAGGGATCGCCGCCGCGCTCGCGCTCGGGGCCGACGGCGCGTGGCTCGGGACTCGATTCGTCGCGAGCGAGGAGGCGCGCGTCCACGACGAGTACCGGCGGCGGCTCCGCGAGAGCGACGAGACTGATACCGCCTATACGACGCTGTTCGACAAGGGCTGGCCCGGGACGCCGCATCGGGTCCTCGAGAACGAGACGCTCGAGCGCTGGCGCGAGGCCGGCGAACCGCCCGCCGGCGAGCGACCGGGCGAAGACGAGGTCGTCGCGCGGACCGACAGCGGTGACGGTGCCCCCATCGAACGCTACGACGAGGCGCTCGCGACGCCCGGCGTCGAGGGCGACGTCGAATCGATGGCGCTGTTTGCCGGCCAGAGCGTCGGATTGACGAACGACGTTCGTCCCGCAGGAGAGATCGTCGCGGAACTCGCCGCGGAAACGGCGGACGCGATTTCAAAACTCCCGGGGAGTGCAGACTGAGTCGCGTTCGAACGCAGAACGAAGCGACGACTGTCGTTACAGGTCCATCCCGCCGTTGACGTCGATCACTTCGCCGGTCACGTACGAGGAGTCCTTGCTCGCGAGGAATCGAACTACTGCGGCGATGTCTTCGACCTCCGCCAGTCGCTCGAGAGGGATCCCCGCGATGATCCGGTCTAACACCTTGTCCGGGACGCTCTCGAGCATATCGGTAGCGGTAAAGCCCGGTGCGACGCAGTTGGCCGTCGATCCCCCCTTCGCGAGTTCGAGGGCGATCGTCCGCGTGAAGCCGAACATCCCGCTTTTCGCGGCCGCGTAGTTTGCCTGGCCGTAGTTGCCCTGTTTGCCGACGACGCTCGAGATGTTGATCAATCGACCCTCTTCGGCGTTCCAGAGGTCGTCGTAGAACAGTTGGGTACAGTTGAACATGCCGCCCAGATTGACGTCCATCACGCGGTTCCACTCCTCGGGGGACATCTCGGTGAACTGTTTGTCGGCTGTGATGCCGGCGTTGTTCACGAGGACGTCCGCCGGGCCGAACGCCTCGTGGCAGACCTCGACCATGTTCTCGACCGCCGCACGGTCGGAGACGTCGGCCTGAGCCGCGACCGCCGAGCCGCCGGCCGATTCGATGGCGTCGACTGCCTCGTAGGCCTCGCCCTCCGACGATCGGTAGTTGATGACGACGTTCGCTCCCTCCTCGCCGAGGTACTCGGCGATGCCGCGACCGATCCCCTTCGCCGAGCCCGTAATAACGCAGGTGCGACCATCCATGGACATAACTCACACATTCAACGTCCGATGGTAAATAACGACCTGTTAGCTATCAATACAGTGAGTGCAAACGACCGGAGGGCGACCGGGGCGATCGGATCGCCCCATCGTCGACACCGGCCTCAGCGCTCTCGAGCCTGGTCGATCCAGTCTTCGACTCGAGTCGGCGAGATCCCGGTTTCGGCGGCGAGGTCGGCGGCATCGGCGTTGGCCAACTCCGCGAACGTCTCGATCCCGGCCTCGGCGAGCGCCGCTGCGTAGGCGTCGCCGATGCCCCGGAGATCGGTGAGATCGTCGGGTTCGGACGCGATCTCCGAGGCCGCGTCCTCGCCAGCGACCTCCTCGACGACGTCCTCGTCGACGGTCATCTCGCCCGGCTCGGCCGGTTCCGCCTGGACGTCTCCCTCGCCGCGATCGGCGATCTCCGCGTCCGAGCGATCCTGACCGTGGAACTCGCTCGTCTCGGCGTCGATATCCGTCCCCGACTCGACGTCGATGCCGCCGTCGGCGAGGTCGCTGGCACCCGATTCGTTGCCGGCGACGTCCTCGGCCAGCGCCGCGTCCGCGGCGTCGGGGTCGGTCGACCGATCCGAGGTGCGTGACCCTTCATCCGTCTCGTTCGAGCGCGCCTCGAACCAGTCACAGACCTCCGGCCAGAGTTCCGCGTGGCTTCGCGAGGAGACGGACATGCCGATGTGGCCCGTCGCGAACTCGAGGATCTCGGTGTCGTCCGAGGCGATCTCGTCGTTGAACGGTTTGGAGGCCGCCGGCGGGATGAGGTGGTCGTACTCTGCGACGATCTGGAGGACGGGCATGTCGATGTTGCCCAGGTCGACGTACTCGCCGCCGAGGGAGAGTTCGTTTGCGTAGAGCTTGTTCTCCTGATAGATGTCGCGGATGAACTCCTCGTAGGCCTCGCCGGCCACGTCGATCCCCTCCGCCAGCCAGCGCTCCATCCGGGCGAAGTTCTCGACGAAGTCCTCGTCTTCCATGTTGTCGTAAAACGTGACGTACTTGGTCACGTTGTTCTGGACCGGATCCATCAGGGCGAAGCCGACGTCCAAGAACTCGGCGGGAACGTTGTCGAACGTCGCCGTGACCGTCTCGGGGTCGTAGTAGTCCTCGCTGCCCCACAGCTCGAGGACGCCGCCGTCGCCGTCGAAGCAGAGCCCGGCGGCCATCAGCGCCAAGTTCTCGACTTTCTCGGGAGACAAGGAGGCGTACATGGCCGACATCGTCCCGCCCATGCAGTAGCCGAGGATGTTGATCGCGTCCAGTCCGGAGCGATCCCGAACCACGTCGACGCAGTTGTCGATATACCGGTTGACGTAGTCGTCGAGACCGAGCGTCCGATCCAGCTTGGAGGGTTCGCCCCAGTCGATCAGGTAGACGTCGAAGCCGGCCTCGAGCAGCGTCTGGACCACCGAGCGGTCCGGCTGGAGATCGAGGATGTAGGGCTTGTTGATCAGCGCGTAGACGATGAGGATGGGGATGTCGTGTTGCTCCTCCGTCATCGGCTCGTAGTGGAGGAGTTCGAGCTTGTTCTCCTCGTAGACGACCTCGCTGGGCGTTTGCCCGACCCCGACGTTCTCGACGGTTTCGGTCCGGTCGGGTGCGACGCTGCTTTTCTCGGCCAGGTCGGCGGTCGCCTCCCAGGCCTGCCGTTGCATGTTCAGGGCGGTTGCGAAGGGGTTCTTCATTGCTCCTCTAGGTGGTCGAGAACGCGGTCGAGTTTCTGCTCGACGGCGTGCTGGCGGCGCTCGAGTTCGACGAGCCGATCCCCGACCTCGACGATGTCGTCCTCGGTCGCGAAGCCGAGCGTGTGCAGCGTCTCCTGAGCCGCCTCGTCGGCCTGCTGTTGCAGTTCGAGGACGTCGCCGACGGTCTCGCCGGTCATCTTGGCGAACGCGGTCGTCGACATCACGTCCTTGAACGCCTCG
The DNA here is from genome assembly GCF_051225675.1 of Natrinema sp. CGMCC1.2065. Classification (NCBI taxonomy): domain Archaea; kingdom Methanobacteriati; phylum Methanobacteriota; class Halobacteria; order Halobacteriales; family Natrialbaceae; genus Natrinema; species Natrinema sp. CGMCC1.2065. The sequence goes on from NZ_JBPJSJ010000037.1 coordinate 3,194, forward strand.
TTGGCCGTGTTGAGCCAGATGTCACGGAACTCCTCGATGTCGACGTCCTCGCCCTCGAGCTGGTCGTTCATCCGATCGACCATCTGCTGGGAGGCGTTCATCCACGTCTCGTAGGCACGGGCATAGCCCTCGACGCCGTCGGAGAGTTCCTCGTCCTCGCTCAGTTCGCCGACGCTTTCGGACCAGCGCTCGACGAACTGGGCCTGCGCTTCCATGTTGTCCTCGAGTGCGTCGAGGAACTGCTCGTTCCACTGTTCGGCGAACGCGCTCCAGTCTCCTGCCTGGGGCTGGTGTTGGTCTGACATATACGGAAATTGGGGATGGTGGGTGAAAAACGGGTGGGCCTAATTCAGGCCGACGCGTCGAACTCGTCGGCGGCGGTCTCGACGTCCTCGGCGACCGCTTCGACGTTCTCCTCGACCTGCTCGTGGGCCTCGAGGGCGGCGTCGAACGACGAGTCGACGACTTCGGAGTAGTTCGCGGCGAACTCCTCGTAGGCGAGTTCGGACTCCTCGAGGGCCTCGAGGACGGCCTCGAGCGACTGCGACTGGGCCTCAGTGGCCGAGTCGAAGCTCTCGTCGACGAGGTCGCGGAGGTCGTCGAACTCGGCGGCCTCCTCGGGCATCGACGCCTCGAGGGCGTCGAAGTAGGCGTGGACCGCGCCCTTGGTCAGTTCGGCGTTGGACTCGGCCAGCGAGCCCGACGTCTCGACGACGTCGGCGACGGCGCTGATCGAGGTCTGCTGGGCCTCGAGGGCCTCGTGGGCGAACGACTGGCTCTGTTCGAGTGCGGTGCGCTGTGCGTCGAAGACTGCGGTGAATGGGTTCTGGGTCATGATTGATCCTCTCGGTTGCGTTTGACGGGGACGACGATCGTCTGGACGATATCGCCCTCCTCGATGTCGAGGGCGTCCCGTTCGGGTTCGGGAATGCTGATCCGACCGCCGCTTTGGACGCGGGCCTTGAACGTCGCCGTGCCCATGTTCATCGGGCCAAAGGCCGACGTGTCCTCGAGCGGATTCGCCGAACTGGCCTGTAGCAACTGCTTCATCATCTCCTGCTGGGACTGGGCAACCTGCTCGCCCGCTTCCTGCATCTGCTCGGTAAACATCGCAGGCGGGAACCAGGGCGATCGGTCGGAGTCGTCCGTCATCAACAGTACATTGGATCGCGGACATGATAAGGCTTTCCACTAGATACCATCTGTTGCCATTGAGTGGTGGCAATAGGATCGGGCCGGGTCGCGTCGTCAACCCGCCCGGGCGATCACCCCCGTCTCGAGCGGGCCGCGTGAGTGCCGACCGCTCACCGGTCACGGCCGTCTCGACGACGGAACGACCCCGGAATACGACCCGGTCGTAATCGAGTCTTACGGCGGTTTGTCGCCGGTAAAACGGGCTTGGTTCGGCCGGAAACCAGCCAAAGAAGTCATATACGTCCCTCGCTTAGCCGCCCGTAGATGTCACACGAGCATACTGGGGGTGAGAACTTCGCCGCCATGACCGACGCCTGGTCGGCGATGACTCGGGGGTTCCTCCGAACCGCGACCGCGGCCAATCGAGCGGCCGTCTCCGCGATGGTCCCCGTCGCCGCCAACGGCGACCACGGTTCCGACGCCGACCGGATCGCGCCGCCGATCCCCTCCATCGAGTACTCCGATCTCGACTGGCAGTTCGACCGCACCGTCGACGACCCCGACGGGATCAGCGTCGGCGACACCGTCACCTTCGAGAAGGCACTGACCGACGAGGACGTCCGGGCGTTCGCCGCGGTCAGCGGCGACACGAACCGGCTCCACTTGGACGAGGGCTTCGCCGAAGAGACCCGCTTCGGCGAACGCATCGTCCACGGGACGCTCGTCTCCGGCCTCATCAGCGCCGCCCTCGCTCGCCTCCCGGGGCTGACGATCTACCTCTCGCAGGATCTGGAGTTCAGCGGCCCGGTCGGCATCGGCGACCGCGTGTCGGCCCGCGTCGAGATCGTCGAAGACCTCGGCAACGACCAGTACCGCCTCGAGACGGTCGTCCGCAACGAGGACGACGACGCGACCGTGATCGACGGCGAGGCCGTCGTACTGATCGACGACCTGCCGGCGGAGTAACCCCCTTTTCGCCCGTCGTCGGTTCCCCGCTCGCCGTCCGCAGCGAGTTGCAACGTTGCTAAGTGGCTGCTCGCGGAACGGGCGCATATGACTCTCTTCGGAACCGCGGGGATTCGGGGCCCCGTCGACGAAGTAACGCCGTCGCTCGCGCTCGCCGTCGGGCAGGCCGCCGGCGAACCCGGGGCGACGTTCGTCGTCGGCCGCGACGGCCGGGAGACCGGCCCGGCGCTG
>NZ_JBPJSJ010000038.1:0-4975 GCF_051225675.1 Natrinema sp. CGMCC1.2065
CGAGCCGGCGTGGCGGGCGAGGGCGTAGACGCCGACGACGGCCACGGTCGTCGCCGTGAGGGTCAGCCCGAGCCCGTCGACGGTGGCGTTCGCGACGCCGGCGACGGCGAAACAGGCCAGCGCGGCGGCGAGGCGAAAGCGGTCCGTCCCGCGTGGTGTCGAAGTCACGTCAGGCACTGCTTTGCCGGGTTGAATGGGTGATCGAATATATAGCTGTTGACTGGGGCCGGGCTCGAGCCACGATCCCCGACTCGCCGCCCGCGCGACGGGCTCACTCGGCCGAGCCGTCGGCGGCCGGCAGGGTGACGGTAAAGGTTGCGCCCTCGCCCGGCTCGGAGTCGACAGTGATCTGGCCGCCGTGGCGCTCGATGATCCGGTGACAGAGTGCGAGCCCGATCCCCGTTCCGGGGTGGTCCTCGTGGCTGTGGAGCCGCTGGAACACCCGGAAGATCCGGTCTTGATGCTCGGGATCGATCCCGATCCCCTCGTCGCGGACCGAGATCGCCCACCGGTCGCCGGTTCGTTCGGCGCTGACGTGAATTTCCGGTGGCTCGTCGCCGCTGTACTCGAGGGCGTTCGTGAGGAGGTTCTGGAACACCTGTCGGAGCTGACCGGCGTCGCCCCGGACCACGGGCAGGGACTCGACCGTGACCGTGGCGTCTTCCTCCTCGATCCTGAACTGGAGGTCTTCGCGGACGTCTGCGACGACGTCCGCGAGGGAAAGCGGCTCGAGGGGGTCCCCGCGGGTCTCGATGCGGGAGTACTCGAGCAGGCCGTTGATCATCTCCGAGAGCCGCTCGGCCCCGTCGACGGCGTAGTCGATGAACTCCTGGCCGTCCGCATCGAGGTCGTCGGCGTAGCGGCCCTCGAGCAAGCGGAGGTAGCTCGAGATCATCCGCAGGGGCTCTTGCAGGTCGTGGGAGGCGGCGTAGGCGAACTGCTCGAGGCGTTCGTTCGACTCCTCGAGTTTGCGCTGGTACTCCGTGCGTTCGGTGACGTCCTGAATGACGAGCATCCCCGAGGTGACCGCCCCACCGGTCCGGACGGGAAGGGTAGTTGCGCGGAGTTCCCGGCCGCAGTAGCCGATTTCGAAGGACCGCTGCTCGCCCTCGAGCGCGGCGCGGAAGTGGGGTTCGATCTCCGCGAGCAGGTCGTCGGGGTATCGCTCGTGGATCGTCTGGCCGATCGTGGCCTCCCGATCGATGCCGATCTCACCGAGGAGACCACCGCCCGCGGCCGTATACCGCAGGTCCTCGTCGAACAGCGCGACGACGCCGTTCGGGAAGTTCTCGGCCAGGGTCCGGTAGCGCTGTTCGCTCTCCTCGAGTCGGCGCTGTCGCGCCTTCCGTTCGGTGACGTCCCTGACGACGCCGATCCGCTCGCGCCCGCGGTCGGCCGACGTGACCGACGTGACCGCCGCCTCTATCGAACGCCGCTCGCCGGCTTTCGTCCGAAGATCCGCTTCGACGGTCGGCTCACCGGACTCGTCGGCGGCGATCTCCCGTGCGAGGGCCATCACGTGTTCGTCGACGACCATCGAGGCGTGGCTCCCGAGCAGTTCCTCGCGGTCGTAGCCCGTCAACTCGACGTACGCGTCGTTGACCATCGTGAACCGGCCCTCGGCGTCGAGGACGTAGATCCCGTCCTCGACCGTCTCGATGATCCGTTCGTACTGCTCGAGCTGTCGTTCCCGTCGCTTTCGCTCCGAAACGTCCCTGAAGTACACCGACAACCCGGTCTCGGAGGGGTAGGCCTGAATCTCCATCCAGACCTCGAGCGACTCGGAGTAGCGCTCCCACGAGACCGGCTCCTGGGTCGCCATCGCCTCCCGGTAGCGGTCGGCGAGATCCGAGCGCGTCCCGCTGGGGAACACCTCCCAGATGTTCCGTCCGAGCAGTTCGTCCCGTGAACGGCCCAGTAGCTCCGCGGCGCGGTCGTTGACGTGAGTGAAACACCACTCGTCGTCGAGCGCGTAGAAGGCATCCGAGACGCGCCCGAGGATCTCGCTCAGTTCGGACTCGAGTTCGTGTTTGCGACGCTGGAGACGGCGTTCCTGTTCTTTCAGCGCCGTGATGTCCTCGCCGACGGAGACAACCCGTTCGACATCGCCATCGGGGCCGAACACGGGGACGGCAGTGATGGAAAACCACGTCCGCTCGCCCGAATCCGCCCCGATCGACAACTCCACATCGCGGACCGGCTCGCCGGTGTCCCTGACGCGTGCCGACGGGCCGCGATCGGGGCCGATCGGCTCGCCATCGGCGTCGACGACGGTCCGTTCGGCGAGCAGTTCGGTCTCGCCGAGCGGCTCGCGATCCGCGAGTCCGAGCGCCGTCTGTGCGTGTCGGTTTGCCAGCACCGTCTCTCCCTCGGCGTCCTCGACCGAGACCGCCACCGGCATCGTCCGGAGCAGCGTCTCGGTCTGGACCCGTTCGCGCTCGAGGTGCTGTTCGTGGCTGATCCGGTCGAACGTCGCCTCCAGACTCGAGGCGACGATCTTCGCCAGCGAGAGATCGGCCGCGTCGAAGGCCGCTTGCTCCTCGGCACCGATGATGACGATCCCGTGGTCGCCGATCGGGAGACAGATCTCGCTGTGGATCGGCGTCTCGGGGTTGTAGACGGCCTCGTCGGCAGTGACGTCGTCGTAGATCAGCGGCTCACCGGTCTCGAAGACCTGCCAGGCGATCCCCTCGCCCGCCTCGAACGTCGGCGGCTCGCCGAAGAGGGATTCGGCCGCGTCGGTCCAGGCGACCGGCTCGAGCGTCTCGTCGGCCGGCTCGTGGAGGAAGACGCCGTTGACCTTGAGCGCGAGGATGTCGGCGAGATGGCGACACGCCTGCTCGGCGACCGCCCGCCGCGTGCCGGTGGCGAGCCACTCGCGAACGGCCTCGTTGAGCCGCCGCAGCTGATAGGCCCGCCGGTGTCGGTCGGTCACGTCGTAGTAGAGTTCGAGCCGGCCGCCGGCGTACGGCCCCGACCGGATGGGCTTGCTCCGGTGTTCGAGCCAGCATTCCTCGCGGCCCTCGTCCGACGTGACACGACACTCGAACCGTTCGGCGTCGCTGTTGTCGTCGTAGGTCGCGCCGACGATGTCGGCGAACCCGGCCGGTTCGGCGATCCGGTCGCTGATCACGTCGTCGATCACCGTCATCTTGTCCCGGCCGACGACGGTCGCCGCGTCGAGCCCGAAGTACCGCTCCGTCGCGTCGTTGATCCAGACGATATCGAACTCGTCATCGAGGACGAAGACGCCGACATCGGCCTCCTCGAGGACGGCCGTAATCGGTTCGAACGTCGAGGGCGGTCCCGCGGTGGCCGACGTCGCTTCGGACGCGGTGTCGAGTTCACGGACGAGCGCGATCGATCCCCGACTACCATCGGCGGCCGGAACCGTCCCGAGGCGAACCGAACAGGCCACAGTGGTCCCGTCGGCCGTCCGAACGGGGAACTCGAACGGGGCATCGTCGGCCGCGAGCGCGTCGGCACCCTCGAGCAGCCACGAGACGTGTTCGCCCCGGAGCGCCTCGTGCGTGTACCCGGTCAGCTCGAGCAGGTCGTCGTTGACGGCGACGATCCGGTCGTCGGCGTCCAGTTGGATCACGCCGTCGTCGACCGTCTCGACGAGCGTTCGGTACCACTGGCGGGCCGCCCGGCCGTCGCCCTCGTCCCACGGTGGCGAGCCCGCTGGTTCCACCCGTTCAGTCATTGAGAGAGCAACGCCACTCCGACGGATAAGTGCAGCGCCGATGGCTATCACGGCGGGGGCCGTATGCGGGCGCGGCCGTCGAACCGAAACACGGCGACCGGGCCGTTCCCGTCAGTCGTCGCCGGTGAGGACGCGCTCCTCGGGGCTCGGCCGACCCGGATGGATCCCGTACGTGGCGAACCCGTAGAGGACCGTCATCGCGACTGCACAGATGACCGTCGCACCCGCGAGCGACTCGACGGCGAGGCCGACGACGGGCCCGCGAAACGCCTCGCCGACGGCGGCCGCCGACTCGCCGTCGGGGGCCGCCGACAGCCCGTAGGGGAGAAACGTCGCGAACGCGACGAGCCACCATCGCGTTACCGCCCGTCGGAGTCCCACCGTGCCGGCGTCTCGGGCGGCGTCCGTGAGCGCGGCGACGCCGAGCGCGATCAGGAGCAGCGCCGGCAGCGTTCGAAGCGGGGAGTCAAAGCCGGTATTAACCGCGACGCCGACGGCGACGATCGCGACCGCGGCGACGCGCACCGAACGGGGCGGCCGATGGCCTGTCTCGGACATCCTGTCGCCCGGTAGCAACGGGTTGTACAAAACTCTCCCGACCCGTCCGTGTCGTCGCGCGGACGACGCGATCGCCGCGCCCCCGCGGCCACAACAAAGGACGTATTACCACTGCCGGTAACTCGAGGGTGAGAACGAATGCAGGACCGCGATCGAGTCTCCCTGACGACACTCCGACGGTCGGTGGCGGCCGCTCGCGGCCGCGCGATCCGCGCCGCATCGCGGCTGCCCGGTGCCGGGACCGCCGGACGGCTGGGGCGGCTCTGGCAGCGACACGTCCGGGGCCGGCCCGACCAGTATCAGGCGTCGATCACCTTTCCGACCGGGCCCGACCGACCGGATATCGGCGAGATACAGGGCTGGATCGAGGCCCTCGAGTACGCGTTCGAGGGGCGGCTCGATGTCTACGCCCGACGGGGGCGCATCGCGGTCGAGACCGATCCCGTGTCGGCGGAGCTGTTCGACACCGAGGAGTTCGAGGCGATCTGCGATCGGATCGCGGACGGCTACGGCGGTTCCCACTCCCTCGCACATCTGCGGAAGTGGCGACGGAACGAGGGCCGGCTCGTGCGGGCCCACGTGATCGTTCCGGTCAAGCCGCTGTTTCCCCGCGATGAGGAACCGGCGACGGAACCCGCCGCGACCGCGCCGGCGGCCGGGTCCGACTGAGGACCGGGCGCAGCGTCGCTCGGCCGCCTGCGGTCGTCGCCC
>NZ_JBPJSJ010000039.1:0-4770 GCF_051225675.1 Natrinema sp. CGMCC1.2065
CGCTCGCCGGCCGTTTTCGTCGCTCGCGCCCGCTCGAGGGCGTCCGTCGAGGCGAGGTCGAACCCCGCCCGTTCGAGATAGAGCGCGGCGTCGTGTGGGATGCGTGGCGGGGCCAAGATCGTTCCCTCGAACCCCCGATCGACGAGGGTCGACGCCAGCCGCTCAGCGGGGTGGCCGCCGCCCTCGGCGCTCGAGTGAACGAGCCACTCGTCGGCGGTGCCGTCGTAGGCCACGGCCGTCGTGTCGGCCGGCCGGTCGCAGGCGTAGCGAATCCCGGGATCGCGGTCGACGCCGGCGTGAACGAACGCGGCGCCGTCGCGGTCGGCGAGGGCAGCCGAGAGGACGTCGGCCGCGTGGCGCCGGCGCTCGCGGCCGAGTTCCGTGCCGTCGTCGAACTCGGGCCTGTCCGTCGCGCCGTCGGCGTTCCCACCGGTCACGGCGCTTCGGCTTCGGCCTCGAGGTCGTCGGCCTCGGCGTCGGGATCGGGCTGTTGGGCCTGCTCGACGAGTTCCTCGAGAGTCATGTCGGTCAGCTCGTTCTCGAGGAGGACGTCGACCGGCAGCGTCGGCGCGCCGTCGACTAAGTTCTCGAGGAGGACGAGTCGCTCGCGGGCCCGCGACATCCCGACGTAGAAGACGCGGCGTTCGTTGTCGGTCAGCACGGGCACGGGCGAGGTGGTCTTGGTGAACTCCTCGCAGCCGGGGATGTCGGTGGGGTCGTCGACGGTGGCGACCATCTGCTCGACGACTTTCTCGGTGAGGTCGGTGCCGACGAAGACGTGGTCGGCCTCGCGGCCCTTCGCGGAGTGGATCGTCCCGACGCGGACGCGGTCAGTGTCCATCCCCTGGTACTCGCCGATGGCGAAGTACGAGCGGACGCTTTTCTTCTGGAAGTTGGTGACCTTCCGGAGCATGTCGGCCGCCGAGCCGGGGCCGGGCATGAACGGCGCGTGGTCCTCGACGACATCGGCGGGAATCATGAGGTCCTCGAGATCGTCGATACCCGCATCTTCCTGTCGATCGTCGATTTCGTCGAAGAGGTCGTCGCGTTCCGCGGTACCGAAGGCCGACTCCTGGAGCATGTCGGCGAGCCGGCGGGCCTGCAGGCCGGTGACGTCCTCGCCGGCGTCGATGGCCTCGACCGCCCGGACGTACTGGGTGAGTCGGTCAGTCCACATCCGCTGGTCGGTCAGCGAGGTAAAGGGGACCCCTTCGGTGATGAACTCATCGATGAACTGGAACATCTGGTAGCGAGCCCGGAACAGCACCATGATGGTGCCGTCGCCCTCAACGAGGGTTCGGCGGACGTTCCGGACGACGTCGAGCATCGAGGCGTTGGTACGGGCCTCGACGGCACCGCCTTCCTTGCGGGGCTTGAGGTCCTTGTCCTGTCGGGTCTCGATGTGACGGATCTCCTTGTTGACCGCGTTGAGGACGTTCGAGGGCAACCGATAGGAGTTCGGCAGAATGATGTCCTCGTCGACGTCTTCCTCGAGCAAGAGCGCAGGGTCGGCACCCTGCCAGGAGTAGACGACCTGGTCGTCGTCGCCGGCGATCAGCACCTGCTCCATGTGTGGTTTCCACTCCTCGTAGACGTCGTACTGCAGGGTCGTGATGTCCTGGAACTCGTCGATGACGAGGTAGTCGACGTTCGGGAGCAGGGAGCGCTGTTTGACCCGCTCTAACATGTCCGCGAAGCCGATCTTGCCCTCTTCGCCCTTGTAGGAGCGCCAGCCACGGATCGCCTCGGGAACGTCGATCCGGTCGTCGTCGCTGGGCCAGGTCGGGGTGTACTTGTTACCCTCCTGAGCGTTCGGGTCGATTTCGGGCGGGAGCCGGACCTCCTCGTCGTCCCACTGGAAGGGGACGTCGTACCAGTCCGAGACGTCGCGGCTGGTCCGCTGGAGCCACTGGCTCGTCGCGATGACCTTGTTCCCGATCGTCGTCGAACGGGCAGTGCGTCGCCCCGCGCCGGAGTACTCGTCCTCGTACTCGATGCCGTACTGCTCGCAGAACCCCTCCTTGTCGGATTCGCCGATGACGTCGCTCCGGGAGAGATCGAGCAGTTCGTAAGCTTTCGCGTGCATCGTACAGACGTTGCCCTGCAGCGCACGCGGACTCTCGTCGAGGCGCTCGGCTAACCGCTCGCGAACCTCTTGGGCCGCCGCTCGCGTATACGAGACGACCAGAATATCCCGAAAAGTGACCCCGTCCTGCTCGAGGATCTCCTCGACGTGGTCCAGCAAGGCGGTCGTCTTCCCGCTTCCCGGACCGCCGAACAGGCGGGTAACCGTCGTGTCCGTCGTAGTCATTGTAGCTGTACAGGAGCGCGACACCCATAAGTGACGTGGGTTTTCGGCGACAGAAGCCGACGACGACGCGACGATCAGGGATCGCGGGGGGAGCGGGCGTCTCGAACCTCGGCACCGTCGCGTATCTTGTCCTGACAGTCCGGACAGACGCGGGGATCCTCAACGCCGCGGGGCGTAAACACCCGGGCGTACGTCTCCGTGACGAACGCACCGCAGTTCTGGCATTCCGGCATAGTTCTCCTCAATACGCTATCATCTGTAACCCATTATAATTGTGTCGAATACGCACTGATAAAAACACTACACGGAACGCGAATTTATCGACGGGACGGTCGCAACGGGCTCGAGTCAGCGGTCGACCCTACGGCGTCGGCTCCCACCCACAGACGCTACAGGAGTTGGCGGACGTCTCGTGAAGGCCGCCGCAGTCGGGACACTGCTTCTTGTTATACTCCTGCTCCCACCCTACTCGTTCGACCGAGTGACCGCGGTCGGACAGGAATTGGTCGATGACGTCGTCACCGGCGTCATTGGGTGAGGTTGCCATATCCATGTGAACACAACCCACAGTATTAAATCGAATGGTGGCTGCTAATCCTGCCTCCTTCGCGATCCCACACGTCGGCCCCGCGGCCACGGAACCGACCGCGACCGACTCGGCCAGCCGTCGCCCCCTCTCGAGTCGACCCGCGGACTTTTCTCGCTCTCGAGCCTACGACGACGTATGAGCGACCTGCGTCTGGACGCGACCCAACTCGATCGCTACTCGAGACACGTGATCATGGACGAGATCGGTCCGGAGGGCCAACAGCGGCTGCTCGAGGGATCGGTGCTGATCGTCGGCGCGGGCGGGCTGGGATCGCCGGCGATTCAGTATCTCGCGGCCGCCGGCGTCGGCCGATTGGGGATCGTCGACGACGACGTCGTCGAGCGCTCGAACCTGCAACGCCAGATCGTCCACGGCGACGACGACGTGGGGCGACCGAAGGTCGACAGCGCGGCCGACTACGTCGCGGCGCTGAATCCCGATATCACCGTCGAGACCCACGAGACTCGCGTCACGGCCGACACCGTCGCGGACCTCGTTGCCGACTACGACATCGTGTTAGACGCCAGCGACAACTTCGCTACCCGGTACCTGCTGAACGACCACTGCGTCCTCACCGAAACACCGCTGTTTCACGGCGCGATCTACCGCTTCGAGGGCCAGCTCACCTCCTTCACGAACGAACGCGGCGGCGACGAGCCGCGGCCGTGTTACCGGTGTATCTTCCCCGAAGCCCCCGAACCCGGTACCGTCCCCGACTGCGCGACGACCGGCGTCCTCGGCGTCCTCCCCGGGACCGTCGGCTGCATTCAGGCCACCGAGGTCGTCAAATACCTGCTCGGGAAAGGCGACCTGCTCGAGGGACGGCTCCTGCTGTACGACGCGATGGACATGAGCTTCGAGGAAGTCCCCGTCCAGCCGAACCCGGCGTGTCCAGTCTGTGGCGACGACCCCGAGATCGAGTCGGTCTCGGACGTGGCCTACGAGGGGACCTGCGAGATTTCGGCCGACTGAGTTCTGACGGCCATTCAACGTACTCCTCGAGTCGGCACGCAGTCCGGTCGCAAAGGTGAAACCTGCTCCGCCGTCACCCGCTCGAGGCGGTGCGGCCGAGTCTCGATCGGACGACGGCGGGCAGTCGCAACGTGCCGGCGCCGGCGAGACAGGAGGCAAAGGCGGTGGTCCCGAGCTTGCCGCCCGCCCCGGACAGGGACGGTGCGACCGCGAAGTAGACGAGGCCACAGAGGCAGCCGGCGGCGGCGACCTGTCCGGTGGTCGCCAGCCGCTCGTCGCCCGACATCCCGGCGAACGAGGCACAGAAGGCGACCACGGCCAGCGTCGACCCGAGCGACGGAAAGAGCGAGGGGAACGCGATGCCAGCGACGAGCCCGACCGCGGCAGAGGCGACGACGGAGCTGGCCCCACCGCGGGTCCGGAGCGCGACGGTCGCGACCGCCGCGACGCCAGCGACGAGGACGACTGCCGGAGCGAGTCGCGGCTCGAGTGCGCTGGCGGCGGCGTAGTCAACGTCGAGCAGGGCAACCGTCGTGATGCAGCCAAAGAGCGCGATCGTCCCGTACTTGCCGCCGAAGCCGTCGAACGAGCCGGCCGTCGCGACGAACGCGAGCCCGGCGATCACGCCCGCGACCGCGACCGGCTCGAGGGAGGGAAACACCGCCGGCGAGGCCATTCCGACGAACGTCCCGCAGTAGGCCGGGCCGTCGATCCGGGGGAGGCCGACCCCGACGAGCAACCCGACCGCGGCGGCGGCCACGACCGGGCCGAGGCCAGCGCGAACGCTCAGGACGTACGTGACGACCGCTGCGGCTGCGACCGCGAGCGCATCGACGGCGTCCGCGCGAGCGAGCACGCTCCCCTCGAGTCTCGAGAGTCGCCGTCGCTCCGTCGCGGC
>NZ_JBPJSJ010000040.1:0-3813 GCF_051225675.1 Natrinema sp. CGMCC1.2065
CGCGTCGGCCGTCCCGGGTTCGTCGTCGGTCGGGACGGGGACCTCGACGCCGGTCAGGTCGGCCGCGAGCCGCCGGTAGGCGACGGCCGCCGGCCCGTCGGGTTCGTAGACGACCAGCGGCGTCCCGGCGTAGACGCTGTCCCGGGCCGCCGGGTCCTCGGGGATCGTTCCCAAGAGAGGGACCTCGAGGCGGTCGGCGAGGTCCTCGTGGGAGACGTCGCCGTCGGGTCGGGTTCGGGTCAGAACGAGGCCCGCGACCTCGCCGCCGGAGCGGTCGGTCAGCTCGACGGTCTTTTTCGTGTCGTGGACGGCGGCGGGTTCGGGCGTCGAGACGAGGACGACGGCGTCGGCCAGTCCGAGCGGCAGGACGGTTTCGTGACTGATGCCGGCCCCGACGTCGAGCAGGACGTAGTCGAAGCGCGAGCGGAGGTCCTCGACGGCCTCGCGCAGCCCTTCGGGGGAGGTCTCGGCGTACTCGTCGAGGCTCGTCCCGCTCGGCACCGCGACGATGTCGTCGGCCAGTCGATAGGTGGCGTCCTCGATCGATGCGTCGCCGGCTAACACGTCGTGAAGGGTCGTCGAGTCGGGAGAAAGGCTGACGAACCCGGCGAGGTTCGCCATCCCGAGGTCGGCGTCGACGATGGCGACGCGTGCCCCGGCGTCCGCGAGGGCCGTGCCGAGGTTGACCGTCGTCGTCGTCTTCCCGACACCGCCTTTTCCGCTCGCGATGGCATAGACAGTCTCGTGAGACATACGTGGGTACTGTCCGGACAGTGGAACGGCACCCCCTTAAATCGTCACCTCACCGCCCGCCGGGTGGGAGGGCCGGCCGACCGGTGGTCGAACGCGGTTCGATCGAACGTCACCGGACCGGGCGGTCGCCCGGTCGATCGGTGTGTCAAAGGATTCTTACCGACAGCCCGGTTTTATACGTGTAATGAGCCAGGAGGGCGAGCAGGAGCAATCCGACCGGAAGAAGTACGAGTTCCGGAAGGTCATCGAGGACCTCAAGGACTACGACGGCTCCGGAACGCAGCTCGTGACGATCTACATCCCCGACGACAGACAGATCAGTGACGTCGTCCAGCACGTCACGCAGGAACACAGCGAAGCGGCCAACATCAAGTCGAAGCAGACCCGAACGGCGGTCCAGGACGCGCTGACGAGCATCAAGGACCGACTGCGATACTACGACACCTTCCCGCCGGACAACGGCATCGTTCTCTTTTCCGGTGCCGTCGATTCGGGCGGCGGCCGGACCGACATGGTCACCAAAGTCCTCGAGAGTCCGCCCCAGCCCATCGAATCCTTCCGCTATCACTGTGACTCGGACTTCCTGACCGAGCCCCTCGAGGAGATGCTCGCCGACAAGGGCCTGTACGGCCTGATCGTCCTCGACCGCCGCGAGGCAAACGTCGGCTGGCTGAAGGGCAAGCGTATCGAACCCGTCAAGTCCGCCTCCTCGCTTGTTCCCGGCAAGCAGCGAAAGGGTGGCCAGTCCGCCCAGCGATTCGCCCGCCTGCGCCTTGAGGCCATCGACAACTTCTATCAGGAGGTCGCGGGGATGGCAAACGACCTGTTCGTCCCCAAGCGCCACGAGATCGACGGCATCCTCGTGGGCGGTCCCTCGCCGACCAAAGACGAGTTCTTGGACGGGGACTACCTCCACCACGAGCTACAGGACGAGGTGCTTGGCAAATTCGACGTCGCCTACACCGACGAGTCCGGCCTGAAGGACCTGGTCGACAACGCCGAGGACGCCTTGGCCGACGCCGAGGTGATGAAGGACAAGAAGGTGATGGAGGAGTTCTTCGAGGAACTCAACGCGGGCGATCAGGCCACTTACGGCTTCGAGCAGACCCGCCGGAACCTGATGATGGGCGCGGTCGATCGCCTGCTCATCAGCGAGGACCTCCGGAAGGACGTGATCACCTACGACTGTCCGGAGTGTGGCGCGACCGAACGCGAGGTCATCGACCGGCGCAAGTCGACGCCGACCCACACCTGTACCGACTGTGGCACCGAGGTCGAAGGGGACGAGGACGACCGCGAGGACGCCATCGATCACCTCATCGAGATCGCCGAACAACGGGGCACCGAGACCAAGTTCATCTCGACGGACTTCGAGAAGGGCGAACAACTGCTGAACGCCTTCGGTGGTTTCGCCGGCCTGCTGCGGTACTCGACCGGCGTCTAAGGCGTTGGTTTCGCAGTTCGAACGCCCTCCCGTTCGTGCGGATCCCCACCGCAATCGAACCGCAACTCCTTACCGCTCGGTCGCTGAATCGCCGTCAATGTCACTTTCGGACCGGAACGTACTCGTCACGGGTGGGGCCGGCTTCATCGGCTCCCATCTCACTGAACGCCTGCTCGCCGACGGCGCGTCCGTCACGGTCGTCGACGACTTGTCCAACGGCGACCGCGACCGCGTCCCCGACGCCGCCGAGTTCCTCGAGGCCGATCTCACCGAGCCCGACGCCCTCGAGGGTCGGCTCGAGGGAATCGACCTCGTCTTCCACCTCGCGGCGTCGAAACACGTCGACACGGACCGGCCCCACGGCCAGTTCGACGACAACACGCAAATGACCCGAAACATCCTCGAGGCGATGGCCGACGCGGGGGTCACGGAGATCGCCTACACCTCCTCCTCGACGGTCTACGGAGAGGCCCCGCGGCCGACGCCCGAGGACTACGCGCCGCTCGAGCCGATCAGCGCCTACGGGGCGAGCAAGCTGGCCGACGAGGGGTTGCTTTCGGCGCGGGCCCACAGCCACGACCTCACAGTCTGGAACTTCCGCTTTGCGAACGTCGTCGGCCCGCGGCTGCGCGGGGCGGTGATTCCCGATTTCATCGAGAAGTTGCGGGACGATCCCGAGACGCTGACGATCCTGGGCGACGGCCGTCAGGAGAAGTCCTATCTATACGTCGAGGACTGCCTCGATGCCATGCTGCACGTGGTCGAGAATTCGGACGACGCGATGAACACCTACAATCTCGGCACGCGGACGACGACCTCGGTCGACCGGATCGCCGCCATCGTCGCCGACGAACTGGCCCTCGAGCCCGCGTTCGAATACACCGGCGGCGACCGCGGCTGGACCGGTGACGTCCCGAAGATGCGCCTCTCGATCGAGAAGCTCGCGGCGCTGGGTTGGGAGCCCGACCGCTCGAGCGACGAGGCGGTGCGGCAAGCGACCCGCGAGATCATCGAGGAACTGCGCTGAGCGACGACCGTGGATAGGTTTCCACGGCAGAAAGCCGCTCGAGCGTGACCGTCCCGCCGGTCCAGCCCGGTTTTAGGTGGGCTTAAATATCTGGGCCCGAAGCGTCGCGTATGAACGACGGGGGCGAGCGAACGGGGGCGGACGCGTCCGACGGCGACGCCGCGAGCGGCGGGCTCGCCGCGGCGCTGACCCGCCGCCGACTCACGATCGGCGGGACGCTGTTCGTCCTCGCCGGCCTGTTCGTCGCCCTCCGTGACGTCGATGTCGGGACGGTCCTCGCGGAGATTTCGGCGGCCGACCCGCGCCTCCTCGCCGCCGCGGTCGCCGTCTACGCCGTCTCGTGGCCCCTTCGGGGGCGACGGTACGGCGACGTACTGGCCGCGATGGAACGGCGGACCGGGACGGCGTTCTGTACGGCCGCCGTCTTCGTCAGCCAGACGGCGAACCTGGCGATCCCGGCGCGGGCCGGCGACGCAGTCCGCGCGTACGTGATGGAGACCCGTCGGGACGTGCCCTACACCGCCGGCTTCGCCTCGCTGGCTGTCGAACGCGTGTTCGACCTCGCGACGATCGCCGCGCTCGCGGGGCT
>NZ_JBPJSJ010000041.1:0-2192 GCF_051225675.1 Natrinema sp. CGMCC1.2065
AGCGCTGGCCGCCCGGCAGGGAAGACCGCGAGCGCGGGCGCGGTCGGCGTCGGAACGCCCGCCGTCGCGACGGCCGCGACCGCGCCGAGCCCGAGGACGACTAGTGCGCTCGTCCGGGCGTGGCCGACCAGCGCCAGCAGGCCGACGACGGCGAGCCCGGCCGCCGCTATGGGGGGGTTCCCGACCGAGAGGTCGACCGCCGCCTCGAGCAGGAGCAGTGCGACGGCGAACTGGACGCCGCGGATGACGGGCTCGCCGACGATCCGCTGGAGCCGACCGACGAGCCCGAGCCGGCCGACGACGAGCAAGACCCCGCCGGCGAGCAGTCCGGCCGCGGCCAGTTCGGCGTAGGAAAGCGCGCCGACGATCGCCAGCCCGACCAGGGCCTTCATCGGCTCGACGGAGATCGGCAGGCCGTAGTGGAGTCCCCAGACGATCTGGAAGACGCCGAACCCGACCAGCACGTGGGGCAGCGAGACGCTCGTCGTCTCCCCGAGCGCCACCAGCAGCGGCAACACCGTAACCGAATCCCCTAGCGCACCCGTGAGTTCGCCCGCGGAGAACTCGAGGTCGCGATCGGCCCGCGACTCGACGGAGTACGCCATCTGTCCCCCGTAATTCGGGGACGGACTTGACTCTTGCCTGTAACTATTCTCCCTTTCGGGTCGGCGTAAGCGTAATCTATAGTGGTTATCGAACGGCGGGTCGGGACGCTCCCTCGAGCCGCGGGTCGGCGGCCGGCAGTCGGGTCGTCGCTATCGAGACGCGGTGCCGCCGTCGCCGATCGTCTCCGGCGTCGCGTCGGCCGTCGAGACGGCCTCCGGGTCGACGTCGTCGGCGGTCCGTGGCTCCGGCAGGTCGTAGCCGCTCTCGGTGTCGTAGGCCACGAGCTGTGCGTTCAGCTCGCCGGCCTGCTCGGTCAGGACGGTCGCGCTGCGGGCCACGTGGGAGAGTGCCTCCGCCTGGGCCGACGCCCGGCGGGCCGCTCGCGCCGAGGTCGACGCCGTCGCCGCGCTCGTCTCGGCGGCGTCCTCGACCAGCACGACGACCTGCTGAGTCGCCGACGCCTGCTCTTGGGTCGCCGCGGAGATCTCCTGGACGCCGTCGTTGGTCTCCTCGGCGAGTCCGGCGACCTCCTCGAGCGCGGTCGCGGCGTCCTCGACGTCGGCGACGCTGTCCTCGATTCGGCCGCGGCTGGTCCGGACCTCGTCGGCGGCGGCCATCGCCCGCTCTTTGAGTCCCTCGAGGCGCTCCTCGACGGTCTGGACCGAGTCGTAGACCTCCTCGGAGAGGGTCTGAATCTCGTCGGCGACCGCGCCGAAGCCCTCGCCGCCGGCCTCGCCCGAACGAGTCGCCTCGATGTTGGCGTTCAGCGCCAGCATGTTGGTCTGTTCGGCGATCTCGCTGATCGACTCGATCAGCTCGTCGATCCGCTCGGCTTCGGCCTCGAGCCCCTCGATCTCCTCGAGGGTCCGTTCGGTCTCGGTGTCGATCACGGCCATGCCGGTGATCGCGTCGCCCGCGGCCTCGCTTCCCTGCCGGCCGACGCGTGCGGTCCGGTCGGCGGTGTCGGCGACCTCGGAGGCGGTCGCGGCGATCTCCTCGACCGTCGTCGAGAAGTTTTCCATCTCGGCCGTAACGGTTCGTAATTGTTCGTTCTGTTCCCTGTTGTCCGCGACGACCTCGGTCAGCGCCTCGCTCGTGCGTTCGCCTTCCGCCTGTACCGCCTCCATGCTGGTCGTGAGTTCGCGACTGTAGGTGACGACCTCGCCGGAAAAGGACTTCAGCGTCCCGA
The DNA here is from genome assembly GCF_051225675.1 of Natrinema sp. CGMCC1.2065. Lineage (NCBI taxonomy): Archaea > Methanobacteriati > Methanobacteriota > Halobacteria > Halobacteriales > Natrialbaceae > Natrinema > Natrinema sp. CGMCC1.2065. The sequence continues at coordinate 1,796 of NZ_JBPJSJ010000041.1, forward strand.
AGGTGTCCTCGATCTCCGCGAGCATCGCGTTGGAGTTGTCGGCCAACTCGTCGAGCGATTCGTGGGTGCCCGGCCGCTCGAACCGCCGGGTGAGATCGCCCGCGGCGACCGCCCGCGTCGTCTCCGCGTGGGCCCCGACCGTCCGCTCGAGTTCGTCCAGCGACCGGTCCGTCCGGTCGCGTTCGGCCAACTGCTCGCGAATGCCGGCCAGCGACGACTCGAGGGCCGCGAACTCGTCCTCGCGGTCGCCGTCGAAGGAGTCGTCGTACTCGCCGGCCTCGAGGTGCGTCACCCGCTCGGTCAGGTCGGCGATCCCCTCGCGCAGCCGGTCGCGCTGGCCCGGCGCGGTTCGGGCGCTCGAGGCGGCGGCGATCCCGGCCGCGGTGGCGCCCGTCGC
>NZ_JBPJSJ010000042.1:0-1979 GCF_051225675.1 Natrinema sp. CGMCC1.2065
GACGCGGCACCCGACGACGCGACGGCAGCCAGCACCGTCGCGGACTTCGAGCGGGCGAGCCGCGGCGTCAGCGGTCGCGTCGACGGCGACCAGGTCGTCGTCGGCCACCCCGACTTCTGTCGGGAGCGCGGGCTGGTGATCCCCGACGCCCTCGAGCCCCGGATCGAGGACGCGAGATCGGCGGGCCGCGTGCCCGTCGTCGTCGGCTGGGACGACCGGGCTCACGGCGTCGTCGTCGTCGGGGACGCACCGCGAGACGATCTCGAGGCGGCCCTGACGGACCTCTCGGCGGACCACGAGGTCGTCGTCCTCACCGGCGACGAGGGGGCGGCGGCCGAGCGCTTCCGCGACCTCGAGGGCGTCGACGAGGTCTTCGCGGGCGTGCCGCCGGAAGCGAAGGCCGAGACCGTCGACCGGCTCCGGGCCCGCGGGACGGTCGCGATGGTCGGCGACGGCAGCAACGACGCGCCCGCGCTGGCCGCGGCCGACGTCGGCATCGCGATGGGCGGGGGAACACAGCTCGCGACCGACGCGGCCGACGCGGTGATCGTCGGCGACGACCTCACGGCCGTCGGCGAAACCTTCGACGTGGCGACGGCCACGCACCGACGGATCCGCCAGAACCTCGGCTGGGCCTTCGCCTACAACGCGGTCGCGATCCCGCTGGCAGTCGCCGGTCTGTTGAACCCGCTGTTTGCCGCCGTCGCGATGGCCGCGAGCAGCCTGCTCGTCGTCTGTAACTCCGCCCGCTCGCTGTGAGCGACGGCGTGCCGTCGCGCCTCTACTCGTCCGTTTCGTCGGCCGTCACGACCCGTTCGACTTCTCGCCGCTCGCCGTCCTCGTAGACGTAGGTCGTGCCCTCGTCCTCGTCGCGGGTCCGCCGGTGGCTCCCGTCACAGAAGGGAAAGTCGTCCGAGAGTCCGCACTGACAGACCGCCACGTCGCCTTTCTCGTCGTCGATGTCCTCGGGCTCGAGCTTCCGTGGGCCGTTGGCCTCGAGTTCGACCAGTCGCGTCATGAGTGTGTCTCGCGTCGCCGTCGGCAAAACGCTTCGCTCGCAGCCGTCTCACGGCGGTGTGATCCGCCAGTGTGCCGTCACACGGTGTACAGCAGTCACGAACCGCCGATCCCTGAGACCGGCGTCGACGCCGACTATCAGTACCGGCGACTGATGGTGTGGGGTGGTGGCACGGAACACCGTCTCCGGGAACGGCAAGGTTCTTGGTTCGGCTGTTGAAAATCAGGATAGGAATAGTCATGTGGGTCTCCGCCGCGACAATGCCGACCGCGATCGCCCTCGCGGTCGTCAAGACGCTCGTCCTCATCGTCGGCGGCGTCATCACGTTCTTCGCCTACAAGGCCTACCGACGCACTCGTCAGTCCGCGCTGGGCTATCTCTCGCTCGGCTTCGGCCTCGTTACCCTCGGACTGGTACTGGCCGGCATGCTGTATGAAATACTCGGCGTCCCGCTGATGACCGGCATCCTCCTCGAGAGCCTGCTGGTACTGGCCGGCTTCTTCGTGATCGCATACTCGTTGTACGTGACTTGAGCCGCGTCGATGTCGCGCTCGGCCAAATTTATTTGGGAGTAACGGTATCCGTGATCGGCGAATAACCGAAGGTACGGCAGGGACGATCGGCGCTGAACCATGGAGCTTCACGCCCCCTGCCGTCGTACCCCCTCTTCCCCCATCCACTCCCCCTTTCGTTCGACGCGCCGGTCTTCGCACAGGCGATGCGTTCGCTTGGATCGCGGAATCACCCAGAGGTAAGTGGTCCGCCACACGAGTGACCGCTATGCGAACCGAACACGCAGCCGACGGGCAGTCGCCGAGCGGATCGGCCACCGCGTCGGTGGGGGATCGACGATGAGCAGCCCGGACGACGCCGAGCTGGCGGTCGGTGCGGACGCGTTCACGCGCGAGGGCAGGGGCCTCGAGGTCGCGGTCGTCGGCGCGGGTGCCGTCGGCGCGACCGC
>NZ_JBPJSJ010000043.1:0-1417 GCF_051225675.1 Natrinema sp. CGMCC1.2065
GTTAGCCTTGGTAGTTCAAAGGTGCCCGATCGGCCACGACGTGGCTCGATCGAACGTGAAACCACGTGGCGCAAAGCGCCACGAGTTAAGGTGGGCCGGGGCAGCGCCCCGGTCCCGGTCTGTGGAGGTGATCCAGCCGCAGATTCCCCTACGGCTACCTTGTTACGACTTAAGCCCCCTTGCGGAGCCCAGATTCGACCGGCGTTGCGCCGGCCTCATCCGGACCCCACTCGGGTGCTTTGACGGGCGGTGTGTGCAAGGAGCAGGGACGTATTCACCGCGCCCTTCTGAGGCGCGATTACTACCGAATCCAGCTTCATGAGGGCGAGTTTCAGCCCTCAATCCGAACTACGACCGAGTTTCGGAGATTAGCGCCCCCTTTCGGGGTTGCATCCCACTGTCTCGGCCATTGTAGCCCGCGTGTCGCCCAGCACATTCGGGGCATACTGACCTACCGTTGCCCGTTCCTTCCTCCAGTTTGGCACTGGCAGTCCTCCTAATGTACCCAACCACCGCTAGGTGTTGCTGGCAATTAGGAGTGCGGGTCTCGCTCGTTGCCTGACTTAACAGGACGCCTCACGGTACGAGCTGACGGCGGCCATGCACCTCCTCTCAATGGCTCCAGTAAGGTCATCAACCTGACTTTCACTGCACATTGTCGATGCTGGTGAGATGTCCGGCGTTGAGTCCAATTAAACCGCAGGCTCCTCCGGTTGTAGTGCTCCCCCGCCAATTCCTTTAAGTTTCATCCTTGCGGACGTACTTCCCAGGCGGTCTGCTTCACGGCTTCCCTGCGGCACAGCACAGGCTCGTAGCCTGTGCCACACCTAGCAGACATCGTTTACAGCTCGGACTACCCGGGTATCTAATCCGGTTCGTGACCCGAGCTTTCGTCCCTCACCGTCGGATCCGTCTTCCAGAGGCGCTTTCGCCACCGGTGGTCCGTCCAGGATTACGGGATTTCACTCCTACCCCGGACGTACCCCTCTGGTCTTCCGGTCCCAAGCCATGCAGTTTCCACCGGACGCCCGCGCGTTAAGCGCGCGGATTTCCCGATGGACTTGCACGGCCAGCTACGGACGCTTTAGGCCCAATAATAGCGGTCATCACTCGTGCTGCCGGTATTACCGCGGCGGCTGGCACCGGTCTTGCCCAGCACTTATTCCGCGACCACCTTACGGTCGCAAAAAGCGAGGACTATATGCCCTCGCACTTGGAGTCCCCTTATCGCACTTTCGTGCAGTGTAAAGGTTTCGCGCCTGCTGCGCCCCGTAGGGCCCGGTATCTTGTCTCAGATACCGTCTCCGGGCTCTTGCTCTCACAACCCGTACCGATTATGGGCACGGTGGGCCGTTACCCCACCGTCTACCTAATCGGCCGCAGCCACATCCTATGGCGCCGGAGCGTTTCGGATTCA
>NZ_JBPJSJ010000044.1:0-1065 GCF_051225675.1 Natrinema sp. CGMCC1.2065
CCGTGCTTCCACCCGAACAGAACGCCAACCTACGAGATCACCAGTCTGAGTGGTGCTGCTAGGTCTCGGTGGTAGACTTGAGCCCCGATCATTTTGGGCGCCTCAAACCTCGGCCGGTAAGCTGTTACGCTTTTCTTAGAGGGTAGCTGCTTCTAAGCTCACCTCCCGGCTGTCTAGGGCTTGAGACCACCTTCGATCGCACTTAGTCTACACTTGGGGACCTTAACCCAGCTCTGGGTTGTCTCCCTCACGGTACACAGGCTTACCCCGTGCACCGGACTCCCTGCGTCAAGCGGCGTTCATAGGTTCGGAGTTGGACAGGGGGGCACACTCCTCTCGGAGTGCGGTCCCCCAATCCGTCGCTCTACCCCATGAACTACCTCGGCAGAGGTCATGCTTCGACATGTTTCGGTTGGAACCAGCTGTTTCCGGACTCGATGGGCCTTTCACCCCTAGACGTAGGTCACGAGAGGGTATTGTAGGACACCAACTCTAACAGGCCTCCACGTGCCTTTCGGCACGCTTCGCCTTGCCCACGCCTAGATCGTCCGGTTTCGGGTCGTGCCCGTTTGACTCCCCGCGCTTGAACACGGCGGCCCTCGTGCAAAGCACTGCGGCCATGTCGGTTTCCCTTCGCCTTCCTCGATGATCGAGTTAGACTCGTCAAACAGGCACACTCCCTGGTTCGTTTTTCAAAACGTACGACAGAACACCGGCTTCCCAAACTTCTTACTACAGGTTCGCACCTGATTCATTTTGTCCGGGACCTTGTGTGCCCTGTCGCTCCATCGCCAACTGATTTCACGCCCTATTGCACCTCCCTTCGTGGGGTGCTTTTCAGCGTTCGCTCACGCTACTTGTTCGCTATCGGTCTTGAGGAGTGTTTAGTCTTCGCGGTCGATGCCCGCGATATTCACGAGGGATATCCAACCCCCGATACTCTGGAGCTGACTCGTTCCTTACTTGTCGACGGTACGGGACTGTCACCCTGTCTCGTACTCTATTCCAAGAGACTTCGCGTCGCCGTTCGGGAAGTGATCGTCAGTCCGAACACCACATTGCCCG
>NZ_JBPJSJ010000045.1:0-825 GCF_051225675.1 Natrinema sp. CGMCC1.2065
GCTGACTCGTTCCTTACTTGTCGACGGTACGGGACTGTCACCCTGTCTCGTACTCTATTCCAAGAGACTTCGCGTCGCCGTTCGGGAAGTGATCGTCAGTCCGAACACCACATTGCCCGTGAGGGCTTCGGTTTGGACTGTGTCGCGTTTATTCGCCATTACTAACGACATCGCGTTTGCTTTCTTTTCCTGTCGGTACTAAGATGTTTCAATTCTCGACGTTCCCCATTGCGCGAAGCAATTGCGGTGGGGATTCCCATTCGGAGATCCCAAGTTCTTTGCCTCCGTGCGGCTCCCTTGGGCTTATCGCAGCTTGGCACGTCCTTCTTCAGCTCTCAAGCCGAGCGATCCACCAGCTGGCACAGTAGCCACGTTCATCGGATCGGCGTTGCGACAGAGTCGCAACATCGTGACCCGGGAACGGGTCCAGTGGACGCCTGGACTACACGTACACACGGTCTCATTTGCACGCCGGTAGACGGCCGGCCTGCATTAACCCTTCCCACCCACGCTTGCGCGGGGTGGTGCATCGGTTCGTTCGGATTCAATCCTCGGGTCGTCTCCCACTTAAGGGGCACGATCCGAGATTTCCTCCGAGACATGGACCCACAGGGATTCGAACCCTGGGCATCCTCCTTGCAAAGGAGGCACTCTACCACTGAGCTATGGGCCCACGTCCGCCACGACGGCGGACAGAGCGTGAAACGTTAGCCTTGGTAGTTCAAAGGTGCCCGATCGGCCACGACGTGGCTCGATCGAACGTGAAACCACGTGGCGCAAAGCGCCACGAGTTAAGGTGGGCCGGGGCAGCGCCCCGGTCCCGGT
>NZ_JBPJSJ010000046.1:0-576 GCF_051225675.1 Natrinema sp. CGMCC1.2065
CCCTTATTGCGAACGTACGGGACTAACTTGCCGAATTCCCTAACGTCGGTTGCTCCCGACAGACCTTGGCTTTCGCCGCCACGAGTACCTGTGTCGGATCTCGGTACGGACAGTGTGTTCGCCTTTTCACGGGCTCTAGGTTGACCTCTCTTGCGCTATCCAGCCATTCGGTCGCTTCGTGCCATTACGGCTTCCACGAACTTCGACTGTTCGACCGGGCGAAAGCCCGGCAGAGGCGGCCCCAAAGCGTTGGCTTTGAGTACACACTGGCATAGGAATATTAACCTATTTCCCTGTTGTCAGCTTCGACTTACGGGCTGACTTAGGACCGGCTAACCCTCAGCTGATCAGCATTGCTGAGGAACCCTTACTCGTTCGGCCGTCGGGGTTCTAACCCGACTAACGCTGCTACTATGACCAGGATTTTCGTTACTGAACGGTCCACACGACTTCTCAGCCGTGCTTCCACCCGAACAGAACGCCAACCTACGAGATCACCAGTCTGAGTGGTGCTGCTAGGTCTCGGTGGTAGACTTGAGCCCCGATCATTTTGGGCGCCTCAAACCTCGGCCGGTA
>NZ_JBPJSJ010000047.1:0-521 GCF_051225675.1 Natrinema sp. CGMCC1.2065
CATTGAAATACTACCCGATGGTGACTGCGACTCTCACTCCTGGCGGAGGACACTGGTAGCCGGGCAGTTTGACTGGGGCGGTACGCGCCTGAAAAGATATCGGGCGCGCCCCAAGATTTCCTCATCCGCGTCGGAGACGCGGAAAAGAGCGCAAGAGCAAACGGAAGTCTGACAGTGTCCGGCACAACGACGGACGCTGACGCGAAAGCGTGGTCTAGCGAACCAATTAGGCTGCTTGATGCGGCCAATTGCTGACAGAAAAGCTACCTTAGGGATAACAGAGTCGTCACCCGCAAGAGCACATATCGACCGGGTGGCTTGCTACCTCGATGTCGGTTCCCTCCATCCTGCCCGTGCAGAAGCGGGCAAGGGTGAGGTTGTTCGCCTATTAAAGGAGGTCGTGAGCTGGGTTTAGACCGTCGTGAGACAGGTCGGCTGCTATCTATTGGGGGTGTTACGGTATCTGACGGGAACGTTCGTATAGTACGAGAGGAACTACGAATGGGTGCCACTCGTGTACC
>NZ_JBPJSJ010000048.1:0-507 GCF_051225675.1 Natrinema sp. CGMCC1.2065
GCCTCCTACCTATGCTGCACAATGGCGACCACGTCTCAGTGACAGCCTGCAGTAAAGCTCTATAGGGTCTTCGCTTCCCCTTGGGGGTCTCCAGACTCCGCACTGGAACGTACAGTTCACCGGGCCCAACGTTGGGACAGTGGCGCTCTCGTTGATCCATTCATGCAAGCCGCTACTGAAGCGGCAAGGTACTACGCTACCTTAAGAGGGTCATAGTTACCCCCGCCGTTAACAGGTCCTTCGTCCCCTTGTACGGGGTGTTCAGATACCTGCACTGGGCAGGATTCAGTGACCGTACGAGTCCTTGCGGATTTGCGGTCACCTATGTTGTTACTAGACAGTCGGAGCGCCCGAGTCACTGCGACCTGCCCCATTGCAGGGCAGGCATCCCTTATTGCGAACGTACGGGACTAACTTGCCGAATTCCCTAACGTCGGTTGCTCCCGACAGACCTTGGCTTTCGCCGCCACGAGTACCTGTGTCGGATCTCGGTACGGACAGTGTGTT